>CANHKG010000050.1 GCA_947460455.1 Rhodospirillales bacterium
CGACCCGGCACAGGTGGACACGGTGCTGGTGAGCCATTTCCACGGCGACCACATCAACGGTCTGCGGCTGAAGGACGGCTCCGCCGTGTTCCCGCGCGCCGAGGTGAAGGTGGCGGCGCCGGAATGGGATTTCTGGATGGACGACGCCAAGATGGCCGCCGCCCCGGATGGGCTGAAGCCGGCCTTCGCCGGCGTGCGCCGGGTGTTCGGCCCGATGGCCAAGGACGTGACGCGGTTCCAGTGGGGCCAGGAAGTGGCGCCGGGCATCACCGCGGTGGCGGCACCTGGCCATACGCCGGGGCACACCACCTTCGCGATCTCCTCGGGCGCCGGGCGGATGATGGTGATGTCCGACACCACCAACAACCCGCAGGTGTTCGCGCGCAACCCGGATTGGGCGGCGATCTTCGACATGGATGCGGACATGGCGCGCCAGACCCGGCACAAGCTGCTGGACATGGCGGCGAGCGAGCGGATGCAGGTGGCGTTCTACCATGCGCCGTTCCCGGCCACCGGGTTCATCGCCCGCGATGGCGAGAAGCGCTACCGCATGGTGCCGGCGAACTGGCAGGCCAGCTGAGGCCTGTTCTGCCCGCCCGCCGGCCTGGTGGGCGGGATCAGGCCGTGGCCGGGGAGAGCGCTGCCAGCAGCGCCTCTTCCCGGAACGGCTTTTCACAGCGGGGATAGGATCGGTAGGCGGGCTCGATGGCGCCGCCGTCATAGCCCGTGGTGAACACGAAGCGGATGCCGCGGCGGATCAGCTCGTCGGCGATCGGGAAGCTCGGTTGGCCGTGCAGGTTCACGTCCAGCACCACGGCATCGAGTGGGCCGGTTTCGGTGCGCAGGAAGGCCAGGGCCTCCGGCACCCGGCCGAGCGGGCCGAGCACCTCTGCGCCGGCGGAGCGCAGGATTTCGCCGAGGTATTCGGCCACCAGGAACTCGTCTTCGACAACCAGGATGCGGCGGCCGGCCAGGGCGATGTCCTGCTGCATGGAAGACCTCCGTTCGCGCGGGTGCGGCGCAGGGCCGTAGCCGGGCATGAGATGACGGCGCTCCAAGGCGGCGGCGCCTGGTGCGAATGCGTTCCGTGTCGTCTGGGGGCGGTTCCCCTGCGGGATCAAGGCGGGTGATCGGCGGGCCAGCCCTGTTGCGGCGGTTGGCCCGATGGTGGTGGGGCCCACACTAGCCGCCGGACCGCACGCCCCATCGTCACGTTTGCGGGTACGTGCTGTCCTTCGTGGTTTGGAACAGCGTGTTGTACAGGGCCATATGCTCCTCCACGGCCACGCTGCTGGGCAGCGGGGGGCGAATGGTGCCGCGCATGTCGGCCAGGCGCTGCCGGGACGTGGCCAGGCCGCGCAGCAGGGCGGCGAGTTCCGGCGCGCTGCCGGCGGAGATGTGCCAGCCATCTGTGCCCGGCTGCACCTTCTCGGCCATGCCGCCGATGTCGGAACAGATGATCGGCACGCCGTTGCGCCGGGCCTCCTGGATCACCACCGGCGAGTTCTCCCACCAGACCGAGGGCACGAGCACCACATCCTGCGCGCGCATCAGCGCATCAACGCGGGCATTGTCGTAGGGGCCGTGGAAGCGAACGTTGCGGCCGGCGCGGGCCAGGCCTTCCTGGAATTCCTGCTGGAACTCCTCCGGCTGGCCGGAGGGGTCGCCGTGGATGTTGAAGACCACGTCGGACACGCCGTCTTCCTCCAGGATCGCCGCGGCGTCGAACAGCACCTGCAGGCCCTTGAGGAAGGAGATCTGGCCGAAGAAGCCGGCGCGCAGCAGGCCGTCGTCGCGCGGGGCGGGGGGCGGGGCGGGCGGTGCGTCGGCGATGACGTTTTCCAGCACGTGCATCTTCTCCGCCGGCACGCCCCAATCGACATAGCGGTCGGCAAGGAAGCGGCTGGGGGCCACGAAGGCATCCACCTCCGCAAAGAAGCGGCGGACATATTCGGCGCGCAGGAAGAAATCGGTGCGGCTGAATTCGGGGAAGCAGCGCATGCAGTCGCGCGGGGAGGCGCGCTGGCAAAGGGTGCGGCTGTGGCGGGTGAGCATCTGGCCGTAGTGGTGGCAGATGGCCTGGAACTCATGCAGCGTCACGACGATGCGGGCCTGGGGCAGGGCGCGGCGTGCG
Organism: Rhodospirillales bacterium; assembly: GCA_947460455.1. Classification (GTDB taxonomy): domain Bacteria; phylum Pseudomonadota; class Alphaproteobacteria; order Acetobacterales; family Acetobacteraceae; genus CAMDGX01. The sequence continues at coordinate 2,135 of CANHKG010000050.1, forward strand.
ATCAGAAGGGCTTCCACGCCGAGATTGCTGTAGTGGTGGAAGTGCAGCACATCGGGGCGCAGGCGGCGCAGCAGGGCGGTGAAGTCGCGCGGGAAGCGTTCGTCGTGGTTGGCGAACTTGAACCAGTCGTAGCCGCCGCTGGCGTAGAGGTAGTCGCCCTCGCCGAAGGGCTCGGTGATGGAACTGCCGGCGCGGCCGCCGCCGGGTTCGCGGCCGCAGCCGAGGAAGAAGGCGGCGGTGCCGTCACCCCCAGGGCCGGAGCCGCGGGCGCGCAGCCCCTCGCACAGGCGCCAGGCGGCCAGTTCGGAGCCGCCCTTGGTGATGGCGGGGTGGCTGTGGGACAGCACCAGGACCCGGCGCGGCGGGGCGGCGGGCGCGGGCTCGGGTTCTGGTGCGACCTGCGGCGGCGCCAGGTCCTCGCCGAGCGACTGGAAGATGCTCATGCTCCTGCCTCCGCGATCATGTCGTCATTCGCGGCTGGCAGGGCCTCAAGGATGTCGCGCCAGCGGGATTCGTGCAGCCAGGCGTTGAACAGGGTGAGGTTCATGCGCCAGAGCTTCTCCGACCCGGCCTGGGACTGGCGTTCCAGGTGGTAGAGGCGCACGCCCATGTCCACCGCCACTTCCAGCCCGCGCGCGCGCAGGCGCAGGCAGAGATCGGCATCCTCGAAATCACCGACGGGGTAGGCGGGGTCGAAGCCGCCCATCTCCTGCGCCAGCCAGCGGGCCATGACGACGCAGGCGCCGGTGATGGCATCGGCCCGCAGAAGCCCCTCGGCCTGGCTCGGGCGGAAGCCCTTGCCGGGGTGCATGGGGTAGTGGAAGTCGCCATGCTGGGCCAGGCGCTCGAAGCGCATGCCCTGGTGCTGTACCGTGCCGTCCTCATACAGCAGCAACGGCCCGATGGCGCCGAGGTCCGGCGTGTCGCGCAGGCGGGCGACGAGCTGCTCCATCCAGTCCGGCGTGCCGGGGAACACATCGGAGTTGAGGAAGCAGACATAGGGTGCGCGGGCCAGCGACAGGCCAAGGTTGTTGGCCGGGCCGAAGCCGATGTTCTCGGCGAGCAGCACGATGCGGAAGGACAGGCCGAAGCGGGCATGGGCGGAAGCGGCCAGCGTTTCCAGCTGGCGGGCGCGGGCGGGATCGTCGAGCACGTAGATCAGCTCGTACGGTACGGCGCGGGCGTGGCGGGAGAAGAAGGCGAGCTGGTATTCCAGGAAATCAAGGCGCTGGAACAGCGTGACGATCACCGAGATGCGCGGCAGGGCCGGCTGCACGCCGAAATCCACCGTGCGGTGCTGCGGCGCCACGGTGAGCCGGGCGGCGTTGAGGCGGGAGATGGCGGGGCCAAGCACATGGTCGAAGGCGCGGGGGATTTCCGCGTGGCGCAGCTCGGCCTTTTCCAGCAGGTAGCGCATGGCGGGCAGGCCGCGCAGCTTGGGGGCGGGCAGCGGGTGGTAGCCCACCTCCCCGCGCGCCGTGGTGATGGCGATGTGCGGCACCTCGCCCTCGGCATGGATCTCCGGCGCGTAGGTGATGAAGCCGCTGCGCAGGTCCGACAGGCCGTGGGCGGCGCCGACATTCTGCAGCGCATCCGGCCGTTCCGGGCGGGGGATGTGATCGAGCACCAGGGGCACGCTGCGCCCGCCGCATTGCAGCCGCACCTCCGTGATGGTGCCGGGGGCGGCGAGCATCCAGCCGTTGAGGGCGAGGCCGGAGCGGGCGCCCGGCTCGGGGCACAGGATGGTCTCGTCCACCTGGAAGAACACGGGGTCGCGCAGCTGCTGCAGCGTGCTGGCGCCGGCATAGGGGCGGCGTTCCAGCAGGATCCGCATGCGGGCGACGGCGGGATCGGTGGCGGGCAGGGCGGCGATGCTGGCGGTGGCGTGGGTGACCAGCACCGGCTCCGCCAGGGCCTGGGCGGCAACCTGGGCCGGCAGGCGAACGAGGTCCCCGCCGGCTTCCAGCTCCAGCTCCGCCAGCCCGCCGGGCGGCGTGGCATGCGGCGGCGCCGGCAGGAACACCAGCGCGCCGGCGCCGCCACCGGGCAGGTCTGGCCGGGCGAAGCGCACCAGCGTGGCGGGGCTGCGGACCTCGCCATGGGTGAAGCGGGCGGTGGCGATCACCTCCGTGGCCCCTTCGGCGGGGCCGGGGAGCACATCGCCGGGCACCCAGCCCAGGAAGGCCCAGCCGCCGGCGGTGGCGGCAAAGCCGTGGCTGTCCACATGGCCGCCGGCGACAAGGCGCGGGCCGTCATCCGCCAGGCCCGGCTCCGGGGCCGTGGCGCCGGAGAGCACGAGATGGGTGAAGGCATCGCGCGCGGCGCCGGTGGCCATGGCGATGCGCGCGGCGGCGCTGGTGGCATGGTAGCGGCGCAGGTCGATATGCGCGGCCGGCTGGCGCTGGGCGCGGGCGCCGATGCGCAGGAAATGGTCGAAGCCGGAGCTGGCCTGGCTGTTGCGCACCGCTTCCGCCGCATCGGGGTTGGTGCCGAGGTAGAAGCCCTCGTCGAATTGCGGCACCGGGCTGGCGCCGGCAGCCACGCCGTGGGCGAGGTAGTCGTGCAGGGCGCAGGAGGTGATGCCGCGGCGCAGGCGCTGGACGGCGGATGGCGTGCGGGAGAGATACCAGTCCGGGTCGAACCAGGGGGTGGTGATGGCATCCCGGCGTTCGAACCAGATGCGGTCGATGAAATGGTGCCAGGCGCCGATGGCCTCGATCCGGGCCAGGGCGCCGGGCTCGTGGGCCACGCCGGCGCGGTAGAGTGCCGCGTTGAACAGCAAATGACCCTGGCGCGCATGCCGGGCGCCGTAGCGCAGGTAGTGGCCGTAGAGGTTCACGCAGTCGTCATTGCCGACCTCCACCGGATCGAGCCCGCCGGGGGCGAGGTAGAGGCCGGGATCGAACAGCCAGTGGGCGGAACGGCCGCGGAAGCCATCCCGGCAATAGTGCTCGAAGCCGGAGCGCAGGTGGCCGGCGGCGATGGCGGCGGCGACATCGGGGTGGCGCTGGCGGTACCAGGCCTCGTCGAACCAGCGATTGGGGTCGTGGCCGAGGGCGGCGCCGACCTCGTGGTAGTGGCGCTGCGCCTCATCGGCATCCACGGCATCGGGGCCGCCGAGATGCAGCCCGGCGTACCAGGCATGGTCGAAGCTGCGCCAGAGCGGGTGGATGTCGCCGGGCGGCTCGAGCCAGATCGGGGCCTCCAGCGTCATGCGCCCAGGTTCTTGGCGACCGTGGTCGCGGCAGGCTGGCTCATGGCGTGGCGGTCCTCGCTGCGGCGGCTGGGCGGATGAGGACATAAGTAGGTGAAAAATGCACTTCTGAGAACACGCACGGGCCGATGCACCGGGATGCGGTAACTCATCCGCCGTAGCCGCGCGGATGGGCTTCGCGCCAGGCCAGGGCGGTGGCGACGATGTCATCCAGTGCTGCGAGGCGCGGCTGCCAGCCGGTTTCGCGCATGATCCGCGCCGGGCTGGCAACAAGGCGGGCGGGATCGCCGGGGCGGCGTGGGGCGAAGCGATGCGGCACCGGGCGGCGGCTGACGCGCTCCACGCTCTGGATCACCTCCAGCACCGAATGCCCGGTGGCGGTGCCGAGGTTGTAGGTGACGCTGGCGTGGTCCAGCCGCTCCAGCGCCGCGAGGTGGGCGGCGGCGAGGTCCGTCACGTGGATGTAGTCGCGGATGCAGGTGCCGTCTGGCGTGTCGTAATCGGTGCCAAACACGGACAATTCGGCGCGGCGGCCGAGCATGGCGTCGATGGCCAGCGGGATCAGGTGGGTTTCCGGTGTGTGGTCCTCGCCCAGGCGGCCCTGCGGGTCGGCGCCGGCGGCGTTGAAGTAGCGCAGGCACGCGGAGCGCATGCCGTGGATGCGTTCGGCCCAGCCCAGCGCGCGCTCCATCATCCATTTGCTTTCGCCATAGGGGGAGCCGGGGTCGATCGCGGTTTCCTCGTCGATCGGCATGCGGTCTGGCGTGCCGAACAGGGCGGCGGTGGAGGAGAACACGAAGCGGGGCACGCCGTGCTTCACGCAGGCCTCCAACAGGCGCAGGCCGTTGCCGACATTGGCCGAGAGATAGCCGATCGGGTCGCGCATGGAATCGCCCACCAGCGACAGCGCGGCGAAGTGGAACACCGCATGCCACGGCCCCTGGGCCAGCACGGCCGCGATCGCATCGGGGTCTTCCAGCGCACCGGTGACCAGCGTGGCGCCGGGGAGCACGGCTTCGCGATGGCCGGTGCGCAGGTTGTCGAACACCACCACCTCCGCGCCCTGGTCGAGCAGGGCGGCGACGAGATGGCTGCCGACGAAGCCGGCACCTCCGGTAACGAGAAAGCGGCGTGACATGGCGGCATCCTGAAATGGCCAGCCGGCTAGCCGGCGGGGTCGCGTCCGAGAATGGCCGGCTCCTGGGTTGCGATCCAGTGCAGCAGCCCTGTGGGGTCGAACGGGTTGGGGAAGGCACGGCGCAGATCGGCGCGGGCACGCCAGAGCAGGCGGGCGGGGCGCGGGATGGGGGTTCCGTCGGCCCAGCGGCCATAGTGCCAGGGATGGGCCTCGGCTTCGGGCTGGGTGGCGGCTGCCACCTCGCGCCGGTACCAGGCGACCAGCTCGTGCACCTCGAAGTTCTCGCCGGCGTAGCGCTCCGTCATCACGTTTCCGGGGGCCTGGGTGCCGGGCGGGCCGATCTTGGTGAAATGGTAGAAGCGCAATGGCCGCCCACCGGCGGTGACCTCGCCGGCGCGGGTGATGCGCACCGGGCGATGGGCGATGTTCCAGCTGGCGACGTTGCAGCCGGGATCGCGCTCCACATGCACGCCGGGGAACAGGCCGGGCACGAGGTCGCAGTATTTCTGGTCGGTGAAGATGCCGTCCTCGGGCGCGTCGTAGCAGGCGGCGAGCAGGCGTTCCTCCCACCAGGCCGCGAAATCCCGGCCGGTGCGGTCGTTGCGGATGCCGAGGAAGCCGAGATTGTAGATGCCGTAGCGCATCGAGCCGCCCTCGTTGTCCCGCCAGGCGGCCTCGGTGGTGTCCGGCGTGGCCTGGTGCGGGGTGAGCACGATGGAGGCGGCATCCAGCCGGTCGCTCAGAAGGGTCAGCGGGGCGAAGGCGGCGATGTCGGGGTCGAGGTAGATCACCTTCTCCGCGCCCTCGGCCAGCAGGTGGCGCAGCATGGTGGCCTTCACGGCGGTGCAGGCTTCCACCACATCGTGCTTGAACAGCCAGGCGGGGAAATCAGGGAGGCCGAGCGCGCTGGCCTCGATAACATGGTCGAATTCCGCCAGTGCCTCGGGCGGCAGGCCGGCGGGGGGATGATCGGTAATCACGGCCCAGAGCGACCAGTCCGGGTGCAGGCGGCGCAGCGAGCGGGCCAGCACGCGGGCGCGCGAGAGATAGGCGTAGGTGAAGCTGGTGTAGCAGGCGATGCGGGCCATCTCAGGCCGCCCCCCTGGCCGCCAGGGGCACGCGCCGCCAGGGCGCGACGGGGGCGATGGTGATCTCCAGCAGCTTCGCGCCGGCCACGCGGAGCAGGGCGTTACCATCCGTCCAGCGCCAGATCGCTTCCGGCGCGTGCCAGCCCTCGGCCAAACGGGGATCGGTGAGCGGCACGGGCGTGCCGTCCAGCGACAGGGCGGTGACGGCGATGCCCAGTTGGCGCGCGTCGCCGGGGGCGACGGTGTGGCGCGAGACGAGGCGGATCTCCGTGGTCCCCGCCGGCAGGGCGAAACGCTGCGTGTCGCCCTCCAGGCGTGGGGCGGCCACGCCATCGGGGCGCATGACGATCAGGCCGGGATCGGCGGTTTCGCCCGGTGGGGTTGGCGTGGTGGCGAGGCGGGCGGGGTCCAGCGTGCCGGTGGTGCCGGTGAGGTGCATGGCGTGGGCCTGCACCGGCGCCTGCGCGCGCTGGCGGGCATAGTCCAGCGCCCAGCCTTCCTCAAAGAAGCGCACGAAGGCATCGGCATCGCGCAGCACCACGCCGCGGCCGTGGCGGCGGATGGCGGCGGCGATGTTGCCGCTATCCTCCAGCGCCACCACGTCCGCCCCGGCGGCGAAGGCCTCGTGCGCGACGAAGGAGAAGGTTTCGGGCCACGGCGAGAGCACGGCGACAAGATCCACCGCGGCCTCGCGCAGGGCCTGGACCATGGCGAGGCGCTGGCCGGGCCGCACCTCCACGTCGATCTTGGCCAGGCCCGTCATCGAGACGTCGTGGCCGGGGATGGCGAAATGCAGGAAGCGGTAGGTGTTGTGGCCGGCCTGGCGCTGCAGCAGGCGCTGATAGGCGGCCCAGCCCTTGGGCGGGATGGCGAAGCCGGCGAAGCCCACGCGCGGCGGGCCTTCGGCGGGGGCGGGCAGGGGCTCGGCGGGGCCGAGCACGAGGTTCTCGTGCACCCGCGCGCTGCGCATGGGCAGGGCGGTGCGGGAGAGGAAGAGATCGAGTGCGGCGCGGCTGGGGGCGACGACGTGGAAGCCGACCGCGGTGAAGAACCGGTGCATGGCGGCGAGATAGGACTGCCGCTCGGCGCCATAGACGCAGATGCGGCAGGCGGTGCTGGAAGGCGGCGGGGCGTGGCAATAGGCGATGTCGTTGCGCAGCAGGTTGAAGCCTTCGCACAAGGCGGAGAAATCGTGCACCCAGAACACGCTGTCGGCCGGGCCCAGCGTGGCGGCAAGGCGGGCCAGGGCGGCGGCGCGGTGGCCGAGCACCGAATGCACCACGAACAGCCGGTGCGCCGGCAGGAAGGGTGCGCGCAGGGCCGCTTCCACCACGCTTTCGGGGGCGAGGCCGAGGAAGCTTCCGTCCAGCGTGACCTGCAGCAGCACTTCCTCCGCCGCCGGGGCGAAGGTGAAGCGGGCGATGGCCGGGGCGATGTGCAGGTAGGCGGTGCGGTCGGCGTTGAACAGCGCCTGCTCGTCGGCGATCAGGATCTGGATGCCGCCGGTGACATTCACGTAGCAGTCATGGCTGACCGACAGCACGAGCCCGGTGCGGCCCAGGCAGGCGCGGGCCAGCGCGCTGCGCAGTTCGGGCTCGCTGACCGGCGGGGCGCCCTCCGGCGCGTCCCACCCCGGGGGGCGGCGGGAGGGGATGCGGGCCTGCTCCACCACGTGGCGCGGCTGGCCGCCGGGGCGGGCGGGCATGCGGCCCTCGGCGCGGCCGTAATAGGCGTAGTGGAACAGCGGGTTCATGCCCGCCTCGGCGATATCGGGGTAGAATTCCAGATAGAAGCCGGTGTCGAACCAGGTGTTGGGGTTCAGCTTCGCGCGCCAGCCGTGTTCGGCGAAGTGGCGCACCGGGTCTTCTTCCGGCCCGATGCCGGCGGCGCGGCGGTAGAATTCCGGGTCGACCTCCGGCGCGATCGTGTCCAGCACCCAGTCGTTGTACACCACCTCCACCCGCACCTCCGCAACAGGCGGGGGTGCGAGCGGGCGCAGCGGAAACCGCGACCAGACCAGCCAGTCGGGCTGCGGGGGCGTCTCTGGGGGGGACATGGCGTGCGGCGGCCCCCCGGCTGCGTCAGGCGGCGGGGGTGAGCGCCGTGCGGTAGGCGAACAGGCCAACCTGGCCACCGGTGTGCAGGAACACGATGTTCTGGTCGCGGGTCCAGGTGCGCTTCCGCACCAGGTCGATCAGGCCGGCGGCACCCTTGCCGGAATAGACGGGATCCAGGAACAGGCCTTCAAGCTGGGCGAACATCGTCACCGCCTCGATCATACCGTCGGTCGGGATGCCGTAGCCGGCGCCGACATAGTCGCAATTGGCCTGGACGGCTTCGCGGCGGATGCCGGGCAGGCCGAGCTTCTCCTTCGCGGTCTTCTCGGCCAGGGCGTGCACGGCGGCTTCCTGGCGGTCGCGCGGGTTGCGCACGCCGATGCCAAGCACGGGGATGCCGGAATTCAGCGCCTCGAACCCCACCACCAGGCCGGCCTGGGTGCCGGCGGAGCCGGTGGCGTGCACGAACAGGTCGATCCTGAGGTCCATATCGTTGGCCTGGGTCATCGTCTCCAGCGCCACATGGGCGTAGCCGAGGGCGCCGACGGTGTTGGAGCCGCCGCCGGGGATCAGGTAGGGCACCTCGCCCTGGGCGCGCAGCCGCTCACCCACACCGGCCAGCTCGCCGTTCATGTCGGTGCCGCCGGGGCGGTATTCGATCTGCAGGCCCATCATGCGGTCGAGCAGGACGTTGCCGTTGTCGTTGTAGTCGCTGTCGTTGGTCACGACGCGGTGTTCCAGCAGCGCGGTGCACTTCAGGCCGAGCTTGGCGCAGGCCGCCGCGGTCTGGCGCACGTGGTTCGATTGCACGGCGCCCTGCGTCACGATGTGCGTGGCACCCTGGGCCAGCGCCTCACCGAGCAGGAATTCCAGCTTGCGGTTCTTGTTGCCGCCGGTGGCCAGGCCCGTGCAGTCATCCCGCTTGATCCAGAGCTGCGGGCCGTTGCCGCCGATCTCGTCGGACAGCGCCTTGGTCAGGCGCGGCATGAACTCCAGCGGCGTGGGAGCATGGCAAAGCTTCACGCGGGGAAAACGAGCGAGATGCATCCGGGCGGTTCCTGCGGACATGGCGTGGGCGGGCTGTAACGGCACCCTGTGCGAACTTGTCCCATCACGGGGAACGGATGGCAATGGCGCCCGCCGGCCCCAACTGACCGTTGAACCCGGGCCGTGGTTGCGGGCATGGTGGCGTTGCACCTGCGCGCCGCCGCCACGCCGGACTCGACGGAGGGGCCGGATCTCCGGCGGAGAACAGGAAAGGACCGAACGATGCTGATACGCATTCGCCGTGGATGGGAGATCCCGGAGTCTCGGGCCACGCCGGAATCGGTGGTGATGGCGCGCCGCAGCCTGCTGGGCGCGGGAGCCGGGCTGATCGCGGCCACCGGCACTGCCCAGGCCCAGTGGCGGCTGTTTGGCAGCCCGGTGAAGGAGCAACCGCGCAAGCCTATCGAAGCGCCGCGCAATGCAAGCTTCGAGGCCGGGCGGGCGATCACCGACGAGGTGAACGCCACAACCTACAACAACTACTACGAATTCGGCATGTCCAAGTCGATCGTGGGGCCGGCCCAGGCGCTGGTGGTGGAGCCCTGGACGATCCGTATCGAGGGCATGGTGCCCAACCCGCGCACCATCGGGATCGAGGACCTGCTGAAGCAGGTGAAGCTGGAAGAGCGGGTCTATCGCTTCCGCTGCGTGGAAGCCTGGGCCATGACGGTGCCCTGGGTGGGCTTCCCGATGGCGGACCTGCTTCGCATCGCCGAGCCGCAGGCAGGTGCCAAATACATCGTGTTCAACACCCTGGCCGATGAAAAGACGATGCCGGGGCTGCGCGAAGGCTTCTACCCGTATCCCTACACCGAGGGGCTGACGATGGCAGAGGCGGCGAACGAACTGACCATGATGGCCGTTGGGATGTACGGCAAAACGCTGCCGCCGCAGAACGGTGCGCCTATTCGGTTCATAACCCCCTGGAAATACGGCTTCAAGCAGGCAAAATCGATCGTGAAGATCACCTTCACCGACAAGCGCCCAACGGGCTTCTGGGAGGCGCTGCAGGCCGCGGAATACGGGTTCTGGGCCAATGTGAACCCCGAAGTGCCGCATCCCCGCTGGAGCCAGGCGCGCGAGCGGTTGCTGGGCAGCGGCGAAATGGTGCCGACCCAGGTCTGGAACGGCTATGGCGCCACCGTCGCGGACATGTACAAGGGGCTGGAAAAGGAGCGCCTGTTCGCTTGAGCCCGTTCGCCTCCCCGTCCGTCCGGATCTTGTCGGTGCTGGCCGCATCCTGCCTGGTGCTGGCCTTCGCCCTGGCCGTGACGCTGCCGCCGATGGCGACCCTGTCCCAGGTGATTGGGCGCTGGCAGCCGGCCGGGGTGGCGGGGATGGAGGCGTTCATGCTCGCCAACCTGCCGGATTGGGTGTGGTGGCGGATTGCCGCGCCGGTGCTGGTGCGGCCCTGCTGGCTGTTGCCGGTGGATTTCGCGATCGTGTTCGGCGGGATTGCCATCACCATCGCCCTGCGCCGCGCCCGCGCCCCGGAGCGCAAGCGCGGTTAGCAAGGTGGAGCGCAAGCGCGGCTAGCGAGGCCCGGCTGGCTCAGCTGAACAGCAGCTGGCCGCCATCCACGGTGATGGTCTGGCCGGTAACCCAGCGCGCCATCGGCGAGGCGAGGAACAGCACCACATCGGCCACTTCCTCCGGATGGCCCAGCCGGCCGAACGGGATGGCGCGCTTCACCGCGTCGTACACCGGCGAGCCTTCCTCGCGGCGCTTTTCCCAGGTGCCGCCGGGGAATTCGATGGAGCCGGGCGCCACCGCGTTCACGCGGATGTTGCTCTTGGCCAGCCCGGCCGCCTGGCTGGCGGTGTAGCTGTTCACCGCCGCCTTCACCGCCGCATAGGGGGCGGAGCGGGTGGAGGCGCGCACCGCGGAGATCGACGACACCGAGACGATGGCCGCACTGCCGGAGGCCTTGGCGGCGGCTTCCAGATGGGGGTGGGCGGCATGGCTGGCGCGCACGATGGCCATGATGTCCACCTGCATGCCCGCGGCCCAGCCGGCCTCATCGTCGCTCATGCCGAAGCCGGAGGCGTTGTTCACCAGCACGTCGATCCCGCCCAGCGCCTTGGCGGCCGCGGCGATGTAGCCGGCGATCGCGGTGCCGTCGGAAAGGTCGCAGGAGGCGGCGTGGGTGGCATTGCCATGGCGGGCCAGTTCGGCGCGCGTGGCCTCCAGCGTTTCGGCGCCGCGGGCGCAGATCGAAACGGCCGCGCCACCCGCGGCGAAGCCATGCGCGATGGCGCGCCCGATGCCGCGGCTGCCGCCACACACCACCACGCGCTTGCCGGAGAAATCGAGTGCCATGGTCTTGCTCCCTAGGGGCTGAATCGGCGCCACTCTCGCGGCATCGTGCCCAAGAAACAAGACAGCGGGAACAAGCCCGCGGCGCCGGGTTGGCCGGCGCCTGGATCAGTTCGCGATGGTGAACAGCGCCTCGTCGAAGATGGCCTGCGACACGGTGAAGCTGCCGTGGAACGGGTTCGCCATCTCTTCCAGGAAGAACATGCCCACGGAAAGCACCGTGGCCAAGCCGGTCAGCACGATGGCGCTGCGCACGCGCGGGGGCGTCAGCAGGGACAGCAGGCCCAGCCCGGCCATCAGCAGGACCACCAGGACGGGCCTGCACCATTTGAGGCCCGGGGCCGGTACCATGCGCAGCAGATCGTCGCCCGAGCGCAGCAACACCTCCAGCCGGCCTGCCGTGGTGGCAACGGCCACCGGGTCTGCCGCCAAGTCCGCCACCTGCTGGCGCAGGTCGAGCCGCAGCCCCTCGATCACCGAGGGCGAGGGCGCAGGCAGGCCAATATCCTTGCGGGTGCCGTAGAGCATGCGGGCGATGCCGTCGGTGTAGCGGTAAAGCGTGGTGCGGGCGAGTTCCCCGGTGGCGCCGCTGGCGCGCAACATATCATCCAGCGCGGTGGCATCATGCGCCAGCAGGTGGGCCCGCGCCTCTGCCCGGCGCAAATCGCTGCGTGCGTTGGAGGTGAGCATCAGCAGGGCCAGTATGGCCATGGAAAGCAGGCCCACCGCGATGCCCTGCAGCATGGCCGGCGGTGCCGCGAGCATCGTCCGCACGCTGGGCCGCCCATGGGTTGCCATGCCCGCCGCCACCGAGGCGACCAGGCACAGAAAGGCGACGACAGGGACGACGGTCGCTTGTTCCATGCAATCGTATCCGTTGGAAACAGTGATGCACAATGTGTGAACGTCCGGCAATGAAGCAAGACCCATTCGAATATTCGAAACTGAAGGCAGGCATGCACGGCGTACGACGGCGGGCCGTCGCCGGGTGGTCACACGGGGCCGGGCAACATCACCGGTAGAGCGCGGCGGCAGCCTCCCGTAGCGCGCCGCGCCCGGCCTCGCGGCTGTAGAACATGTGGCCTCCGGGCAAGGTGGCAAGCGAAACGCGCTCCCGCCCGTCCGAGGGCGCGATGGTGTCCAGCAGCAGGGCGCTGCGGAAATAGGGCGTGACGGCGTCGTACAGCCCGTGCGCCACCAGCACCCGCAGGGCAGGATCCAGCGCCAGGGCATCACGCAGATGGCTGGTCGATTCCGGAGAAGTACGGCCGCCGCCCCAGTCCCACCCCCGGTTCACCGCGTCGGACAGCACCTCGTAGGGCGCGTCCAGCTTCCAACCCAGCCGTGTGCCGTACAGCGCCATCATCCCGGCGGTGAACGGCGCGCGCAGCGAATCCAGCACCGCATCGGGTGCGCGCGACCAGGGCGAGGCGGGGTCGGGATCGGCCAGGGTGATGTCGAGGTCATAGAGGCTCGGCAGCCGGCCCGGCGCGGCGTTGCGTTGCCAGGCGAACATGTCGAGCATCCCGCCATGGCGCCGCACGATGGCGGGGTCGAGCCCGGTCAGCGCCGCCACCCGCGCGCTGCGCCGTGCCACCGCGTCTGGCTGGGCGCCGCGCAGCAGGTCGGCCAGGTACTCGCCGCTGGCATAGGCCTCGGCATCGGCCACCTCTGCCCGGCTTGCCGCACCCCGCCCGGCGGCGGCCAGCGTGGGCAGCAGCGCCACCAGCGCCAGCGGGTCCATCGCGTTGCTGCGGCCGCCGAAATCTAGCACCGGGGAGACCAGCACGAGCCCGCGCAGCCCCACGCCGTGCGATTGCGCCAGCGTGCGCGCCAGCCGCGGCCCGCGGAAGCCGCCATAGCTTTCGCCAACCAGGAACTTGGGCGAGGTGAAGCGCCCGGCCTGCACCAGCCAGCGGCGGATGGCGCCGGCGATCGATTCAATGTCCCCGGCGACGGACCAGACGCGCTTGCGCACCTCCTCCCCGGCAGCGAGGAACCGGCTGTAGCCGGTGCCAACCGGGTCGATGAACACCAGGTCGGTGAAATCCAGCCAGGTCTCGGCGTTGTCCTGCAGCAGCGGCGGGGCCGAGGGGGCGAAGCGCATGTCCAGCCGCCACGGCCCCAGGGCGCCCAGCTGCAGCCAGGCAGAGGCAGCGCCGGGGCCGCCATTCAGCACGAAGGTAACGGGCCGGGTGGCGGCGTCGGCCCCGTCCAGCGTGTAGGCGATCGTGGCCACCTCCGCCTGCGGCGCGCCCTGCGGGTCCGTCAGTGCCACGCTGCCGGCGGTGGCGGTGAAGCGCAGGGTGCGGCCGGGCAGCGCCAGGGAATGCTGCGTGACGGCTTGCGCCGGCAGCCGTTCGGCCCGCGGCGGCGCGGGTGGGGCAGGGCGATCCTGCGCCCGTGCCGCACCAGTCCAGGCCGCGGCCGCGCCGGCCAGCAGCGCCCGGCGCGGGAGGCTCACGGGGCGGCCCCCTGGGTCGGCGCGACCTCATGCAGCCGGTTGCCCGCCGCACCGGCTTCCAGCACCAGCCGCCGGTCGTGCAGCTCCGCCACCGTCGGCCGGTGGGCGATGGAGACGATGGTGGTGCCGGGCAGGTGGCGCCGCAGCAGCGCATAGACATGCGCCTCCGATTCCGGGTCCAGGCTGGCGGTCGCCTCGTCCAGGAACAGCCAATCGGGTTGCGCCAGCAGCGCGCGCGCCACGGCGATCCGCTGCTGCTCCCCGCCCGACAGGCGCTGGGCCCAGGGCGCTTCCTCGTCCAGATGCCCGGCCAGGCGTTCCAGCCCCACGGCTTCCAGCACCTCGCGCACCCGCTGGTCGTCATAGGTGCCGGGGTCCGAGGGATAGGAGACGGCGGCGCGCAGCGTGCCCAACGGCAGGTAGGGCCGCTGCGGCAGGAACATGTGCTGCCCCGGCGGGCGGTCCACCACCCCCTCGCCGAACGGCCAGATGCCCGCCAGCGCCCGGAACAGCGTGGACTTGCCGCCGCCGGAACGCCCGGTCACCACCACGGACTGGCCCGGCGCCAGCGCCATGTCCTGGTCGCGCATCAGTTCGCGCCCATCCGGCAGCCGCAGCGACACGTCGCGCAGGCGCCATTCCGGTGTGGCGGCATCCTGCACCGCCACGCCCTCGCCCTGCCGTGCCGCTTCATGCGCTGCCTCGATGCTGTGCTGGAAGCCGGCCAGGCGGCCCACCGTGGCGCGCCAACTGGCCAGGGAGCGATAGGCGTTGACGAAGAAGGAGAGCGAATCCTCCACCCGCCCGAAGGCACCGGCGGTCTGCGTCAGCCCGCCCAGCGTGATCTCGCCGGAGAAGAAGCGCGGCGCCACCACGGCGATGGGGAACACGCCGGCGACCTGGTTGTAGCCGGTGGTGAGCGCCACGATCTTCTTGGTGCGCCACATGATGTCCCACCAGTTGTCGCGCAGCGCGCCGAAACGCTGCTTCAGCGCGGCCCTTTCCGCCGCCTCGCCGCGATGCAGCGCCACGCCCTCCACGTTCTCGCGCAGGCGGGCCAGGGCGAAACGGAAATTCGCCTCCACCCGTTCCTGGATGAATTCCAGCATCACCAGCGGCCGGCCAACCTTGTGGGTGAGCCAGGTGCCGATGATGGCGTAGATCACCGCCACCCAGACGAGGTAGCCCGGGATCGGCACGCCCAGGATCTCCATGGCGCCCGACAGCGTCCAGAGGATGGTGAGGAAGCTGAACAGCGACACGATGCTGGAAAGCAGGCCAAGCCCGATCGCCAGGGTGTTGGACACGAAGCCCTTCACATCCTCCGAGATGCGCTGGTCCGGGTTGTCGGCGCTGTTGCGCATCGGGTCGGCCTCGCCGCCGCCTTCCTGGGGCAATTGCAGGCTGAGGCGGAAATAGGCGCGGTGGGCCAGCCAGTCGTCGATCAGCCGTTCCGTCATCCAGCCGCGCCAGCGTATCTCCAGCCACTGCGAAAGATAGGTGCGGTAGATCGCCACCACGATGTACACCGCGGCCACCACGCAGAAGCCGGGAAAGAACCCGTCCTTGGTCTGGCGCCAGAACAGCAGCAGGCCGATGAAGTCGTCCCAGTTCTTGTCCTGCAGCGCGTTGTAGAAGGCGCGGTTCCAGAAGCTGAGCAGCACCGTCATGCCAACGCGGCTGAGATCCAGCGCCACGATCGCGCCCAGGATCAGGCGGGCGGACCAGCGCTGTTCCGAGACATAGTATGGCTTGGCCAACCGCCAGACATCGCCCAACAAGCCCCGCATGCCGCGCATCGGCGCACTCCTTCCGCGGCGCCGCGCCGTGCGGGCCGCGCACACCGGGTTAGCCCAGCGCGCACGCCGGCGGAATCAAATAAGCAGGCGTGTGCCGCCGGCCCGGAGGCGGTCAGGCATGCGCGGGGGTTTGGGGTACCAGGGCGGCGGCCTCGGCCAGGGCGGCATCCAGCCGTTCCAGCGTGATCGGCTTGGCCATGAACCCGTCCATGCCGGCGGCCAGGCACGCCTCGCGATCATGGGCGAAGCTGTTGGCGGTGAGGGCCACGATGCGTATGCGGCTGGCGGGGCCGGGCAGGGCGCGGATGGCGCGGGTGGCGCCCAGCCCGTCCAGCCGGGGCATCTGCATGTCCATCAGGATCAGGTCATAGCTGCCGTCCTGCATGGCGGCGACGGCTTCCTCGCCATCGGGCACCACGGTGGGGGTATGGCCGCGATATTCCAGCAGGCCCCGGATCACCTCCTGGTTCACCCGCGTATCCTCGGCCACCAGCACGCGCAGCGGGGCTGCGGCAGCAGGCGGCGGCGGGGCCGCTGGGGCGGCAGCCTGCGCCACCGGCGCGGCGCGCTGGGGCTCCACCGCGGCGGGCGGCAGGGTTGCGGGCGGCGGGGCGGCCGGGCGCAGCGGCAGGGTGACATGGAACAGGCTGCCCTGCCCGGGCGAGGAGTCCACGCCGATCGTGCCGCCCATGGCGTTAACAAGCCGGCGGCAGATCGCCAGCCCCAGCCCGGTGCCGCCGAAGCGCCGGCTGATCGAGGCATCGGCCTGGGTGAAATCGTCGAACAGGTTCGCCTGGGCCTGCTGGGAGATGCCGATCCCGGTATCCTGCACCGAAAGGCGCAGCTTCTCGCCCGCCACCTCCAGGCGCAGGGCCACCCCGCCCTGGTCGGTGAACTTCACCGCGTTGGACAGCAGGTTGACCACCACCTGGCGCAGCCGCGCCCCGTCGCCGTGCAGCATCGCCGGCACCTCCGGCGCCACCTGCACCTGCAGGTCGATGCCGCGGTCGCGCGCCGGCAACGCCAGGATATCGGCCGCGGAGCCGGCCAGGGCGCGGGGATCGAACGGCCGGTCCTCCAGCTCCACGCGGCCGGAATCGATGCGGCTGATGTCCAGCACGTCGTCGATCAGCGCCAGCAGGGCGGTGCCGCAGGAATCGATGGTTTCCACCAGGCGCTTCTGGTCGGCCGAAAGCGGGCTTTGCGCCAGCAGCGAGACGGAGCCGATCACCCCGTTCATCGGCGTGCGGATCTCGTGGCTCATGGTGGCCAGGAAGGCGCTTTTCGCGGCGGTGGCGGCCTGGGCGGCATGGCGGGCGGCGCTGAGCCCGCGCCATTGGTGCGCCAGCACGATGCCGGCAATGGCCAGGGTGCCGAGCAGGGTGGCCACCGCGGCGATCAGCCCGTTGAATGTCGCCTTGTAGGCGGCCGTCAGGTCGTTGCGCACATAGGCATTCATCTGGTTGGCGAAGTTGGCCACCACGCCCAGGCGGGAAATCGTCCCGTCGAGCAGGATCAGCATGCTGGCGGTCTCTTCCGCGGGCGGCGCCGATTCGGTGAGGCGATCAAACCAGGGCGTGGCGCCGCGCAGCTTGCGCAACGCCGTTTCCAGGCTCTCGCGCATGCGGGTGCCTTCGTCGCCCATGTTCAGCAACGGGCTCAGTTCCAGCATTTCCACCCGGCTCAACGCGATGTCGAACCGGTCCACCACCTCCGCGCGTGCGGCCCTGTCGGTGGGGTCGTGAAGGCGAGAGAGGGCGCGCGCAGCCCGCTCCACCTCCCGCTCCATCTGGATGAAGGTCCAGACGAGGCTTTCGTGCTTCTGGTTGCCCAGGCTGTACTGAATCGTTTCCAGTCGCACCAGCGCGAAGCCGGTGGCGATCAGCGAGGCCAGGACCAGCCCTGCCAGCGTCAGTGCCACGGCCATGGGCGCGCGCCGGGGCTTCGGCCCAGGGGCCTGTGCCGGGGGGCTCATGGCTGCGGCCGGCGTTGGGGGTTCAGCTCAGCTCGATATCGCGGATCTGCCAGACGGAGCGCGCGTACACCACGGCGTTGCGCAGGGAGGCATCGCGATCCATCGGGTAGATGATCCACAGCGGCCCGCGGTCGCGCACCGCCAGCGGCGTGCCGTCGCGATGCGTGGCCAGGATCACGGCATGCTGGCGGAAATCCGCCACCGGCACGTCCGACGCATAGTCGTTCAAGGCCACCACCTTCATCGTGGTGCCGCTGGCGCCCACCAGGTCCAGCACGGCGGAGCCGAGCGGGCCGGTGAAGGTCACCGCGTCCTTGGTCCAGGGCGTCTCGCCGGTGAAGCGGCCCTGGGGCAGGGCGGCCAGCATCTCCCGGTCCAGGCGTGCCTCGCCGGGCGCATTGGTGCGCGCGATGCGGCCCTTCATGGTCAGGATCACCGGGCCCGTGGGGGCGGGCAAGGGCGCCGGCTGGGCGCGGCCGGAACGGGCGGTGGCCAGCTGGCCCAGGGCGAGTGCCGGAAGGGCAAGACCAAGGGCGCGGCGGGTGAACATGGAGGGATCCTCGAAAACGGTTGCGAATGGCGCCCGTGTGCCCATCGAAGGTTTCGCAAAGGTTAACGAGGTATTGCCATCTGCTTTCGCACTGGTTCACCCGTCCTCCTCCTCCTCGTCGATCTGGGGGTCGGTGGCGCAGGTGGCGGCGCGGCGCTGGCGGTGGATGCTGCGCAGCGCGGCGTAGCCATCAAGCGCCCCGCGCTCCAGCCGGTCCAGCTCCGGATGCCAGGCGGCATAGTCCACGAAGCCGGCGCCGGCGCTCCAGGCCAGCAGGGCATCGGCCCCCACCACCTGGGACAGCGCGAGCGAGGTGGCAATCAGCCCCCCGGCATCGCGCAGCGTGGTGGGCCCGAACAGCGGCAGAACGAGATATGGCCCGGCGGGCACGCCCCAGCGGCACAGCGCGTCTCCCAGGCCCAGGCTCGCCCGGCGATAGCCGAACTCCGCCGCCGCATCCCGCACCCCGCCCAACCCCAGCGTGGTGTTGATGCCGAAGCGCAGCGTCGCCTTGGCCGCCATCCGCGGCTCACCGGCCAGCAGCGCGCTGGCCGCCGTCACCGGCTCGCCCAGATTGGCCACCGCGTTGCCGATCCCCTCGCGCACCGAAGCGGGTGTCCAGGTGATGTAGGCCGATGCGGCGGGGCCGAGCACGTGGCGCTGCGCCAGCAGGTTGAAGCCGTGCACGTACCGGTTCACCGGCTCCAGCGGATCGCCGGCCGCCTGCGCCTGCGCCGCCACCGGGGCGAGCAGCAGTGCCGCGGCGAGAGCCAGTTGCCTCATGTATCGGCCCCCTTCAGGTATCGGCCAGCGCGGTGATCATGGCATCCCGATGCGCCCAGTCGCCATCCGCATGCACCGGCTGCAGGCACACATGGGTGGCACCGGCATCGAAATGCGCGCGCAGCCCGGCCTTCACCTCGTCCACCGTGCCCGAGATTACCATCGCGTCGATGAAGCGGTCGTTGCCGCCATTCTCCAGTTCCGCCTCCGTGAAGCCCAGCCGCAGCCAGTTGTTGCGGTAGTTGGGCAGGACCATGTAGCGCGACAATTCCGCCCTGCCGAGGGCGCGGGCGCGCGCCTTGTCCGGCTCGATGCACACCTTCTGCTCCACCGCCAGCCACTGGTGCGGCCGGCGCAGCGCCGCGGCCTGGCGGGTGTGCTCCGGCGTCACGTTATAGGGCAGGGCGCCCATGGTGCGCTCGGCGGTGAGCTTCAGCATCAGCGGGCCGAGCGCGGCGATCATCACCGGCCAGGCCTGCGCCCCTTCCTCCTGTTTGCCAGGGGGGCCCTGAAGCGCGTCGAGGTAGTTGCGCATCGCCGGCAGCGGCTTTTCGTAACGATGCCCGCGCACCCCTTCCACCGCCGGGCGATGCGAAACGCCAAGGCCGAGGATGAAGCGGTCACCATAAAGCTGGTTCAGCGTCATCATCCCGCGCCGGGCGGAAAACCCGTCGCGCGCATAGATATTGGCGATCGAACTGCCCACGATCAGCCGCTTCGTGGCCCCCAGCAGGAAGCCGGCGAGCGAGAGCGATTCGTACAGCCGCGATTCCGGATACCAGAACGCGCTGTAGCCCTGGCCTTCAACCGTTGCCATCAGCGAGGCCAGTTGCGGGCCGTCCAGCCGGTCGGTCGGATACCAGACTCCTAACCTGCCGAGTTCCATGTGTATGCTCCAGTCAAAATGGGGGGCGCCTGGCGCCGATGATCGTCGGACTGGCCGGCCATGTCGACCATGGCAAGACTTCGCTGATCCGCGCGCTGACCGGTATCGACACCGACCGGCTGCCGGAGGAGCGCGCCCGCGGCATGACGATCGACCTCGGCTTCGCCTATGCGGTGCGCGAAGGCGCCGTGCCGGGCGGGATCGTGGGCTTTGTCGACGTGCCGGGCCATGAGCGCTTCCTGCACAATATGCTGGCCGGCGTGCTGGCGATGGACCGCGTGCTGCTGGTGGTCGCCGCCGATGACGGGCCGATGCCGCAAACGCTGGAGCATCTGGAGGTGCTGCGCCTGGTGGGCGTGCCGCAACTGGGCGTCGCCGTTACCAAAACCGACCGCGTGCCGCCGCAACGCGTGGCGGCGGTGGCCGCCGAAGTGGCCGCCCTGGCCCTGCGCGCGGGCTACGAGGCGCCCATCCACGCCGTCTCCAGCCTCGCCGGCACCGGGCTGGAGGCGCTGTGGCACTGGATCGAGGCCGCGCCGCCACCGCCACGGGCCGCCAAGGGCGGCTTCCGCATGGCCATCGACCGCAGCTTCGTGCTGCCGGGCATCGGCCCCGTCGTCACCGGCACGATCGCCGCCGGCGAGGTGCGGGCCGGCGACACTCTGGTGCTCTCGCCATCGCGCCTGGCCGCCCGCGTGCGCAGCCTGCGCGTGCAGGACCGGCCGGCCGAGCATGCTGAGGTGGGCGACCGCTGCGCCCTGGCCATTTCCGGCGCCCGAATCGAACGCGCCCGGCTGCGGCGCGGCGACTGGCTGGTGGCCCCGGACCTGCACGCCCCCAGCGCGGCGCTGGATGCCCATGTCCGCCTCGCGGATGGCCGGGCGCTGCGCCATGGCGGCCCCGTCCACCTGCATCACGGCGCCGATTCCATCCCCGCCCGCCTGCGCGTGTGGGACGAGGATGCGCAGGGCGGCTTCGTGCGCCTGCAACTGGCCCGCCCCGTGCCGGCCCTGCACGGCGACCGCGTGGTGCTGCGCGACGACGCCACCGGCCGCGTCGTCGCCGGCGGCCACGTGGTGGATCCCTTCCCGCCGCAGCGCCGCCGCCCCAGGGGGCAGCGCCTGACGGAGCTGTCCGCCCTGGCCACGCCAGACCCGCTGCAGGCGGTCTCCGGCCTGCTCGCCGCCAATGGCTGGGCCGACCTCGCCACGCTCGCCCGCGCGCGCAACCATGACCCCGCCGCGCTGGAGGCATTGCCGGAGGGCCTGGGCGCGACCCTGCTGGGCCCCGCCGGGCGCCGCGTGGCGCTGGCCGCAACCGCTCGCCGGGCAGTGCGCGACAGGATCGGCACCGCGCTGGCCCGCCATCACGCGGAGCACCCCGATCTCGGCGGCCTGCCGCGCGCCACCCTGCTATCGGCGGCCGGCACCGAGCCTGCCATCGCCGAGGCGATGCTGGCCGAACTGCTCGCCGAGGGCGTGGTGGTGCCGCAGGGCATGGTGCTGCGCCTGCCGTCGCACCAGCCGCGCCTGGCGCCGGCCGACGAAGCGCAGTGGCCCCAGCTTCAGGCCCTGCTCGCCGCCGGTGCCTTGCGCCCGCCGCGTGTGCGGGAGGTGGCGGAAGCGCTCGCCCAGGAGCCCGCCGCCACCGAGGCCCTGCTGGCCCGCCTGGAGCGCTTCGGCCGCGTGCTGCGCGTGGCGCCGAACCGCTTCTTCCTGCCCGAGACCGTCGCCGCCTTGGCGCGCGAGGCCGCCTCCCTCGCGGAGCCGGACGGGTTCACGGCGGCCGACTACAACCGCCGCACCGGCATCGGCCGCAACGTGGCCATCGAGGTGCTGGAATTCCTCGACGCGCTCGGCCTCACTCGCCGCACCGGCGAGCTGCGCCACATGCTGGGCGATCCCGATGAGGTGCTGGGGGCTACTCCCCCCTGAGTGCGCGGCGATACGCCCGGGTGGCGGCATCGAAGCCCATCACCAGCGCATCCGCCGTCAGCTCATGCCCGATCGAGGCCTCGGCAATGTTCGGGATGGCGGCGGCGATGGCCGGGATGTTCTCCAGGTTCAGGTCGTGGCCCATGTTCACCACCATGCCCAGCCGCGCCGCCTCGGCCGCCGTGGCGGCGATGGCAGCGAGCAGCGGGGAATGGACGCCGCCGCGCGATTGCGCCGCGTATTCGCCGGTGTAGATCTCGATCCCGTCCGCGCCCACGCCCTTCACCCGCGCCACCACCTCCGGCAGCGGATCAACGAACAGCACGGTGCGCGCGCCCAGCGCCTTCAGTTCGCGCAGGTACTCCGTCACCAGCGCCACCTGCGCCGGATCGGTCAGGTGCCAGCCCTCCTCGGAGGTGAAGGCCCCCGGCGCATCCGGCACCAGCGTCACCTGCTCCGGGCGGGTGGCCTTCACGATCTCCATCAGCCGCTCGTCCGGATAGCCTTCCACGTTCAGCTCGAAGCCCGGCCGCCACGGCGCCATCACCCCGGCCAGCGCCGGCAGGTCGCTGCCACGGATATGCCGTTCATCGGGGCGCGGATGCACCGTGATCCCATCGGCCCCTGCGTCATGGACAATGCGGGCGAACTGCAACAGGTCCGGCACGCCGGTGCGGCGCGAGTTGCGCAGCAGCGCCACCTTGTTGAGGTTCACGGAGAGCCTGGTGTCGCGCATGTTCTGGAAACCTAGTTGTTGCCGACGACGCTGCCGAGCGTGTCGCCGATTTCGCGATGCAGGACCAGGTCGGCGATCGGGTCCATGTCGGTCGGCTCGCGGTTGAGGATCACCAGCCCGGCGCCGCGGCGCTTGGCCAGTTCAGGAAAGCCGGCAGCGGGATACACCACCAGCGAGGAACCGGCCACCAGGCACAGGTCGCAGGCCAGGATCGCCTCCTCCGCCCGGATCATCGCCGCCGGCGGCATGGATTGCCCGAAGGCCACGGTGGCGGTCTTCACATAGCCGCCGCACTCGTCGCAGCGCGGCGATTTCCCGCTGGCCTCAAAGCCCGGCCGGATCGCCTCCAGCTCATAGCGGCGCTGGCAATCCAGGCAGTGCGCGTAGGTGGAATTGCCGTGCAGCTCGATCACCTGGTGCTCCGGAATGCCGCTCGCCTGGTGCAGCCCGTCGATATTCTGTGTCACCACATGCGTCACCTTGCCGTCGGCCACCAGCCGGGCCACCGCCCGATGGCCGCGATTGGGGGCGGCGGCGCGCATCACCGGGTCCGAGTCGAACTTGCGCCGCCACGCCTCCACCCGCGCCTCCTCGGAGGCGACGAAATCCTGGAAATAGATCGGCTTCATCTTGTTCCAGATCCCGCCCGGCGAGCGGAAATCCGGAATGCCGGATTCCGTGCTGATCCCGGCGCCGGTGAACACCACCACCTTCTGCGCGGCCTCCAGCAGGCGGCGGAATTCGCTCAGGTCGCTGTCCATGGCGGCGTGGTCCCCAGTGGCCGGGCTTGAGGTGGCCCGGCCGGCGCGCCACCTCAAGCCCGATCGGCCGACCGGCGCGGCACGATCCGCCATTCGAAGCACGGCTCGCCCAGGTCCAGCCTTGCCGCCACCTGCAGCTCCGCGAACCGGTCATGCGCCGCCAGCGCCCCCTCCAGCAGCCCATTCCAGCAGGCGAACGCCGCCGGGTGCCGGTCCGGCACGCCCTGCATCAGCGCCCAGCTGCGCTGCCGCACCACGCCCGGCGCCACCACCTCCGCCTCGTCCCCCTGCGCACGCGCCAGCGCCACCATGAACCCCGCGAAATCCGCCGCCGGCAGCGCCTCGGCCGTCTGCCGGTACAGTTGCATCCCGATCAGCTTCC
>CANHKG010000051.1 GCA_947460455.1 Rhodospirillales bacterium
CGTCCACCGCAGCCAACACGCGCACCCGAAGATCGGTTGAAAGAGCATATCCCATGTTTGCCGGCCCCCTCCCCGGCAGACAGCTTGAATCAGATTTCCGCCGCGTTGGGTACCCCTCCCGATTCACCCGGGTGGGCTACTGCTCTAGCGCCCGGCCAGGAACGGCTGGGCACCGGCGGCGAGCACGCGCGGCAGGTGGGTGTAGATGTAGCGGCAGCCGGTGGCGAGGACCTCCGGCAGGGTTTCCGTGGTGGCGGGCATGCCGGGGGTTTTGCCGGCGGCGCGGATGCGGGCCAGGGTTTCGGCGATGGCGGCGGCAACTGGCGGGGCCTTGGGGTTGCCGGGGTGGCCCATGGATTGGCTGAGGTCGCTGGGGCCGATGAAGAAGACGTCGATGCCCTCGACGGCCAGGATCTCATCGATGTTGGCGACGGCTTCCTGGTGCTCGATCTGGACGCAGACGAGGGAGGTGGCGTTGGCCTGCGCGGTGAAATCCGGCATGTGGGCGCCGAGGCCCCAGCGATCCGGCCGTGTGCCGGCGGCCAGGCCGCGGGCGGCGCCGGGGCCGAATTTCACGGATTGCACGGCGCGGCTTGCGTCCTCGGCAGTGTTCACGTGGGGGATCTGTACGCCGGCGACGCCGCGATCCATGACGGATTGGATGTCGGCCGGGTTGTTGCTGCGCGGGCGGGCGATGGCGGTGATCCCCGCGGCATCGGCGGCCATGGCCATGATCTCCACGTCGTGCAGGGAGAGGGAGCCGTGCTCGCAATCCAGCAGCACCCAGTCGAACCCGGCATGGCCGAGCATTTCGAAGAGCTTGGGGGGAGGGGAATATCAGCGAGCAGCCGAGGGCGGGCTAGTTCTCGGCGAAGATGGGACTAATTGTATTGATCCGGAGCCTGTATATGCTATCAATTATACTGCTTCAGCCATTTTTGTGGGTCGATGCCGATGATTCCATTGATAGGGGGAGCCGTGCTTGGCGTTGGCGCAATTACGTATGCCGTGTATCGCTTTTTTTTCTCCGGGAAATCACAAGGGAAAAGAGATGCTGACAACAAGAATACATCTCCTCCCGACGCTAGCGCAGAAAATGAACCGCAGCTTGCACCTACGCGGGAAGTGCAAACGCCGTACCCTATTCCATTTCGGCCAAACCGATTTCGCATTAAGGAGTCAGTCGAATCCTGGGAGGTTGCAGATGCAGCCAGTTTCCTGGGTATCAAAGATGGTGATATCGCACTTATGCTACGGTCAAGTGTATATACGATCCAAGATTATCGCAATGAAAAGCCAATTTTAAAAACAAAACGACACTACGAGTTGTGTAGAACATTCGTCTCTCTCGCCAGCTTGCTAGAGCGGAGAATGGAGGGTTTGGAGCGTGGTAATGAAGAGATCGTGCTTTGGATCGCGGATAATATTGATGTAATGAAGCGCTCGCCTCCAGTGCAGGATTTTCGACAGCCAGGGTTGGATCGAGCCTATTTCAATGCTTGCATGAAATTTGGCGATTGACAGTCTCGGGCTTGCGGCACGATGTTGCAGCAGATCGGTCGCGGGCTACCCGCCTGAAGCTGCCCTGAGATGGGCTCAAACCGGTCACCTAACTTCACCGAGTTCATGTGACAGTTCCCGTTGCCAGCATGGTGGCCCATTTGGGGAAACCGACCTCGGCGGCGCGTTGGGCGGCTTTGTCCCAATCGTATTCGAGGGCGATGAGGTCGGCGGACCATTTGCCCTGGCGCTGGGTGAGGATGGCGTAGCGGGCGTGGGGGGAGCGGTGCTCGAAATTGGCGGCGGCGGGGACGTCGGCGAAGGCGGGGCAGCCGACGCTGCCTGGGTTGAGGATGAGGCAGTTATCGGGGCCGGTGACGAGCGCTTGGCGATGGGAGTGGCCGCAGAGGACGACCTGGCGTTGTGACTCGGCGCCGAGGCGGGTGGCGACGGTGTCTCGGGCGGCGGGGGCGAGGCGGCCTTCGAGTGGGTCTTCGAGCAGGTAGGACATGTCGTCGGTGGGGCTGCCGTGGCAGGCGAGGATGTCTCCGAGGTCTATCGTGGCGGGCAGGGCGTGCAGGATTTCGCACTGCGCCGTGGTGAGGGCGTTGCGGGCGAAGCGGCCGGCGGGGGGCATCTGTTCGTCTGGCCGGTCCACCGCCCAGCGGTCGTGGTTGCCGCGGACGGAGCGGATGCCGAGTTCGGAGAGCAGGTCGAAGGTCTCGCGCGGCCAGAGCGGGCCGGCGACCCAGTCTCCGAGGTTGAGGATGTCGTCCACGCCGCGGGTGGTGATGTCGGCGAGGACGGCTTCCAGGGCGAGGAGGTTGCCGTGGATGTCGGAGATGACGGCGAGGCGCATTGGATTACTCCTTCAGAGGCACAGCCTGCTTGAGAACTCGCTCTGGCGAGTCAGAGGGGCCCGCTTGGGCCCCGGCCGGCGGTGATTTGGGAGCACCGGAGCGCAGCAAATCGCCGTCGGATGACCGCCAGAGTAGAGTTATCGAATGAGCTCCTACCAGCCGCTGATGCGGGGCCAGACGGCCACAACTTCGTCGGAGCCGTCGACCACGTGGTAGCGGTCGTGCGCGGCGGAGGTCATGCAGGTGTGGTTGGGGGCGACGCGGACGCGCTCGCCGATGCGGAAGGGGGCGATGCCGGCTGCGGGGTCGAGGTCGACGACGCCGTGTTCCTGGTTGGCGCGGGCGACCAGGGAGTGGCCGAGGGTGCGGCGGCCGTGGAGATCCAGCACCAGGCCGAACTTGAAGTCGTGCGGGGCGGATTCGGTGGCGCGGTCTTTCGAGAGGGCCATGCCGCCGGCATCGATGACGATGCGGTTTTCCGCCGGGCGGCGGCCGATGACGGAGGCGAGGACCGTGACGGCGATGCCTTCGGGTTCGACCGTTGCGATCTCGGCCTGGAAGAGGTCGCCGAACATGTAGACGCCGGGCCTAGTTTCCGTGACGCCGCCCAGCGCGCGGGCGTGCAGCGCGGTGGGGGAGGAGCCGACGGAGACGACGGGGCATTCGAGGCCGGCGGCGCGCAGGCGGCGGACGGCGGTCAGCGCCGCGTTGCGCTCGGCTTCGGCGAGGTCGGCCATTTCGGGGATGGAGCGGCCGGAATAGGAGTGGCCGGCATGGGTCATGATACCCAGCAGGCGCGGGCCGAGGGCGGCACCGATGGCTTCAAGCTCCGGCGCGTCGGCGGAGATGCCGCCGCGCATTTCGCCGCAATCGATTTCGATCAGCGCGCGCAGGCGGCCTGGGTGGGCAGCGATGGCGCGGGCGACATCCAGGTCATCCGTGATGATCTTCACGTCGGCGCCGGCTTCGTTGAGCTTGGCGACCTGGTCCAGCTTCTGGGGCGTGATGCCGACGGCGTAGAGGATGTCGGTGATCCCGTGCGCGGAGAAGTATTCCGCCTCCGCAAGGGTGGAGACGGTGATGCCGGTGCAGGGGGCGGCCTGGTTGGCGAGGACCATGCGGGCGACGTCGATCGACTTGGCGGTTTTCATGTGGGGGCGGAGGGCCACGCCGAGGCGGCCGACGGCTTGCGCCATGCGGTCGATGTTGCGGGCGAGGACCTGGCGATCGAGGACCAGGCAAGGGGTGGGGAGGTCGGAAAGCTTCATGCGCTTGCTCCCTCTGGCCACTCCACGTTGCGTTCCAGGGGAATGGCGGGGCGAGGGAGGTTCTGCCAGGGGAAGTGGTGAAGCATGGGGGTGGTGAGGCCGGGCGCGTCCACCTCGATGACCTGTTCGTGCTTGAAGAATTCGTCGAAGCCGCCGCGGAAATGGCCGCGGGATTTGACGACGACGACGCGGACCTTCGCGAGATCGAGGCCGAAGGATTCGAAGAAGGCGGGGTCGGCGCATTGCACGCGCTGGCTGATGACGATGACGGTGATGCCGCCAAGGTCCAGCGCGGCGGCGCGGCCGACATCGACGGTGCCGCCGGCGAAGATGCCGCGGCGGCAGGCGATGGGGCCGGGGTGCAGGGCGGTGATGGTGGCCTCGGCGGCGAAGGGTTTGGAGAAGTCGTTCTCAACGCTGCGGTTGAAGCGGGCGGTGAAGCGGGCGCCCTGGCCGAGGCTGTGGGCTTCGGCGGCGAGGCCGGCATCGTAGATGACGCCGACGAAGGCGTTCTGCACGCCGGCTGCGTGGAAGGCTTCCAGGATGAACATGGTGTTGCCGCGGCCGCCGCCGCCGGGGTTGTCTGCCACGTCGGCGAAGATGAGGGCGGGTTTGGTGGGGTCTTCGGTGGCTTTAGCGAGCGCCACCGCGTCGGGGAGGGAGGTGAGGGTGGGGAAGAATTTTTCGCGCTTGGCCCAGCCCGCCCGGGCGATTTCGAGGGCGAGGGTTTCGGCGGCTTCCTTGTCGGTGGCGGTGACCACGACCGTCATGCCGTTGAACTTGGTGTCGGCATAGGCGAAGCCGCCCATGACGGAGACGTTGACGATGCGGCCGGCCCAGGGGGCCTGGTGCATCAGCTCCTGGCCGAGATCGATCATTTCGCCGTAGGGACGGTTGGGCGCGTCCTTGCCGGTGAGCATGGTGACGGTGGGGGCGATGATCGGCAGGCGAACCTTGGCGATGTGGGTCTTGAGGCCGCCGATGAGCTTGCGCAGGACCTGGGCGGATTCGGCGCCGCGTTCGCGCATGTCCATGTGCGGGTTGGTGCGGTAGCCGATATAGGCGTCGATGGTGTCGATGCCGGTATCCGAGACGTTGGCGTGCAGGTCGAAGCTGGCGACCACCGGCACGTCCGGGCCGACGACGCGGCGGATCATGGCCTGGATGGTGCCCTCCGGGTCGTCGTCGCGCTCGGTGAGGCCGGCGCCGTGCATGACGCAGTAGACGCCGTCGATCTTGCCCGCGGCGCGCAGGCGGGTTTCCCATTCGGCCATGAGCTGGTCGAAGAAGCCCTGCTCCACGGGGCCGTTGGGTTCGGTCATGGCCAGCAGAAGGGGGACGGGTTCCCAGGGTTCGCCGCCATTCATCTCGGCGATGAAGCCGGGCATTTCGCCGAGCATGCGCGGGGCGGGGGAGGTGGCGTCGGCCAGGATGGTGTCGCCGCGCATGAGGGTGCGGATGGCGAAATCATGCTCCGTGGCGACGGGGGCGAAGCGGTTGCACTCGATCGAGAAGCCGAGCAGGGCGATGCGGGGGCGGTTGGTGGCGGACATCTGGGCGCCTTCAGTGAGCGGGGGCGACGAGCCAGGCGACGATGCGCCGGACGACGGGGAGGACGAGGAGGAGGGCCGGGAAGGCGACGAGCCAGGAGAGCATCCAGGCGCCGGGCCAGGCGGCGAGGAAATCAGGGCCGGGGCCGAGGGCGCGAAGGGTGGCGATGGCGGAGACGACGAAGGTCATCAGCAGGGAGAGGACCAGCGGCATCAGCCAGGCCGCTGCACTGGGCGGCAGGATGTGGCGCAGGGTCACAGAGTGATCCCGAGCAGTTCGGCAATGCGCGGCGTGGCCTTCAGGCCGGTGCCGGTGAGGACCAGCACGGTGCGCTCGTTGGGGTGGATGGCGCCGGTTTCCAGCAGGCGGCGGAAGGCGGCTTCGGCTTGGGCGCAGGTGGGCTCCACGTAGATGCCGGTGCGGGCCAGGGAGAGGGCGCTGGCGGCGATTTCTTCTTCCGTGAGCATCACGGCGCCGCCGCGGCTCCGGTGGAGGGCGGCGATGACTTCCGGCAGGCGGATGGGCTGGGCGATGGCGGTGCCTTCCGCGATGGTGGGCAGGATGGGGGTGGCGATGCGCTCGGACTTGCCGGCCATGAAGCTGGCGGCGATGGGGCCACAATTCTCGGGCTGGGCGGCGAAGAGGCGGGGCAGTTTCTTGATGGCGCCGGCGCGGAGGAGTTCGTTGAAGCCGATGTCACAGCCGAGCACGTTGCTGCCGGCGCCGCAGGGGATGATGACGTTGTCTGGCGCTTCGAAGCCGAGGTCTTCCCAGAGTTCGTAGGCGAGCGTTTTGGTGCCCTGGAGGAAGAAGGGGTGCCAGTTGTGGCTGGCGTAGAAAATGGTCTCGGCACGGGCCTCGGCGGCGTCGGACGTGGCCTGGCGGTTGCCGGGGATAAGCTCCACGGCGGCACCGGCGGCGCGCATGGCGACGGTTTTGGCGGGCGAGGTGGAGTCGGGGGCCATGATGGTGGCCTTCATGCCGCCGGCGGCGGCGTAAGCGGAGACGGCGGCGCCGCCATTGCCGGAGCTGTCTTCCAACACGTCCGTGATGCCCTGCTGGCGCAGGTAGGTGAGCATCACGCTGGCGCCGCGGTCCTTGAAGGAGCCGGTGGGCATGAACCATTCGAGCTTCAGCAACGCGGTGGCGCCGTGCAGGGAGCGGGGGACGAGGGGCGTGCAGCCTTCGCCCATGGTGATGGGATCCGGCGCGTGCATCGGCAGCGCGGCGCGGTAGCGCCAGAGGGAGCGGGTGGAGGTGTCTACCTGGGCGCGAGTGATGCCGGGCAGGTCCGTCAGGAACAGGGGCGCGCGGTGGGTGCCGCACCAGCGCGGGGTTTCCAGCGGGAAGGTTTCGCCGGAGCGGGGATCGAGATAGGCGGTGGTCATGCGCGGGTCTCCTGTTGCGGGGAGGCTGGCCTTGGGGGCCGGAATGGTCAACCTTCGGGGTGTGTTGGGTGGAGGCGTGCATGGCTGGGTCTGACTTGGTGCAGTTGGCGGCGGAGCTGGTGCGGATCGACAGCCGCAGCTTCGTCTCCAACCTGGCGGTGGCGGCGCGGATCGAGGCGGCGCTGGGCGGGTTCGAGGTGGAGCGGCTGGATTACCTGGACGCGGCCGGGGTGGCGAAGCGGGCGTTGGTGGCGCATCGCGGCGGCACCGGCGGCACCGGCGGGCTGGCGTTCAGCGGGCATATGGACACGGTGCCGGACACGGGCTGGACGACCGATCCGTGGGATGGGCGGATCGAGGGCGGGCGGCTGCATGGGCTGGGCAGCACAGACATGAAGGGGCCGCTGGCGGCCTGCATCGTGGCGGCGCAGGCCCTGTCGGCCAGCGTGCCGGTGTCCTTGCTGATCACGACGGATGAGGAAACCACCAAGGCCGGCGCGCGGCTGATCGCGGCGAAATCCGAACTGGCGCGGCGGGCGAAGCCGGCGGCGATCCTGGTGGCGGAGCCGACGGTGATGACGCCGGTGCGCGGGCATCGCAGCTCCATCGCCATTGCCGCGGTGGCGACGGGGGTGCAGGCGCACAACTCCACCGGGCGGGGGCGCAATGCCAACTGGGACCTGCTGGGGTTCTGCACCGACATGAAGGCGATCCACGAGATGCTGCGCGACGATCCCGCGTGGCATGACAGCGACTACGACCCTGTGTTCAGCGACTTCAACCTGGTGATCGACAACTTCGGTGCGCCGGTGAACATGACCGTGCCGCGCGCCACGGCGCAGGTGAAGTTCCGCTATTCCGCCAAGATCGATCCGGAGCCGGTGATGGCGCGGGTGCGCGAGAGCGCGGCGCGGCATGGCGTGGCGCTGACGGCGGTGCCGGAAGGGCTGCCGCCGGAGTTGCCCAGCAACCATCCGCTGATCCGGCTGGTGAGCGCGGAGACGGGGAAGGCGGCGGTGACGGCGCCGTTCGGGACGGATGCCTCGGAGCTGAATGCCATCGCGCCCTGCGTGATCGTGGGGCCCGGGGATATCGGGCAGGCGCATTGCCCGGCGGAGTCGTTGGATCTCGCGGAGCTGGAGGCGGCGGTGCCGCGGTTTATGCGGTTGGCGGAGAAAGTATCTTCTTTTTTCTGAAAAAAAAAGAAGCAAAAAAGACTTCATTACCTTGCGCGCGTGCTGGGCGACTGGCACGCGTGCAAGGTCATAAAAGTTTTTTGGTTCTTTTTTTCAAAAAAGAACCGCTTGCTTATCCTTGGATTGCCGGCAGCCACCCCTGGCCCGGCACGGCGGCAAGCAGCTCCCGCACATAGGGGTGCTCCGGCCGGGCAAAGAGCTCCGCGGTGGGCCGAAGTTCGACGATTTCGCCGCGGTACATCACGGCAACGCGGTCGCAGACCTGGGCGGCGACGCGCAGGTCGTGGGTGATGAAGAGCATGGAGAGGTTGAGGCGGGCGCGCACTTCGGCCAGCAGGGCGAGCACCTGGGCCTGGACGGAGACATCGAGCGCGCTGACGGGTTCGTCGGCCACCAGAATATCCGGCTCCATGGCCAGGGCGCGGGCGAGGCCGATGCGCTGGCGTTGGCCGCCGGAGAATTCGTGCGGGTAGCGGGTGGCGGCAGCGGCATCCAGGCCGACGAGGGCCAGGAGTTCGTGGGCGCGGCGTTCGGCTTCGGCGCGGGGGGTGCCGTGGGCGATGGGGCCGGCGGCGATGATGTCGCCGACGCGGCGGCGGGGGTTGAGCGAGGCGTAGGGGTCCTGGAAGACCATCTGGATGCGGCGGCGGTGCGGGCGCAGGGCGGCGCGGCCGAGGGGGACGATGTCTGTGCCGTGCAGGCGGATGGCGCCGCTGTCGGGGGCGAGCAGGCGGACGACGCAGCGGGCGAAGGTGGATTTGCCGGAGCCGGATTCGCCGACGATGCCGACGGTCTCGCCCCGGCGCAGGGCGAGGCTGACATCGCGCACGGCGGCGACTTCGGTGCCGCGCCCGGGGATCCAGCTGCGCTGGCGGAAGGTCTTGCGGACCTGCTCGGCCTGCAGAACCACGGGGGCGTCTGCGGGCGGTGGCTTGGGGGCGGCGAGGAGCCGGGGCACGGCGGCGATGAGGCTTTGGGTGTAGGGGTGCTGGGGGGAGCGCAGGATCTGGGCGACGGGACCGGCTTCCACGATGCGGCCGTGCTGCATGACGGCGACGCGATCGGCCACTTCGGCCACCACGCCGAAATCATGGGTGATGAGCATGACGCCCATCTGGCGTTCGGCCTGGATGCGGCGGATGAGGGCGAGGATCTGCGCCTGGGTGGTGACATCGAGCGCGGTGGTGGGTTCGTCCGCGATCAGGATATCGGGGCCGAGGGCGAGGGCCATGGCGATCATGACGCGCTGGCGCTGGCCGCCGGAGAGGCGGTGGGGCCAGGCGCGGCGCAGGCGGTCGGGGTCTGGCAGGCCGACGGCGAGCAGGAGCTCGGTGACGCGATCGCGCAGGGCGGTGCTGCCGAGCGGGGCGTGCTGCTGGATGACCTCCGTGATCTGGGCTTCCACGCGCATGATCGGGTGCAGCGCCGTCATCGGCTCCTGGAAGATCATGCCGAGCTTGTGGCCGCGCAGCGCGCGCAGGCGGTCTGGCCTTGCGGCGAGCAGGTCTTCGCCCTGGTAGAGGATGCGGCCGGCGGTGGCGCGGACATGGGGCTGGGGCAGCAGGCCCATGACGGCGTGGGCGGTCATGGACTTGCCGGAGCCGGATTCGCCGACGATGCAGAGGATTTCGTTGCGGGCGAGGGTGAGGCTGATGTTGTCCACCGCCAGGGGGCGCTCGGCGCCCTGGGGCAGTGCGATGGCGAGATTCTCGATGGCGAGGAGCGGCGCTTCGCTCATGCGCCCCTCTTGCGGGCGAGGCGGGGGTTGAGCGCGTCGCTGAGGCCTTCGCCGACCAGGTTGAGGGCGAGGACTGTCAGCGCGATGGCGATGCCGGGGAAGCAGCTGATCCACCAGGCCTGGCGGATGACGGTGCGCGAGGCGCCGATCATGTAGCCCCAGCTCATCAGGTTGGGGTCGCCGAGGCCGAGGAAGGAGAGAGCCGATTCCAGCAGCACCGCGGTGGCGACCATGAGCGAGGCGGAGACGATGACGGGCGAGAGGGCGTTGGGGAGGATCTCGCCGAAGATGATGCGGGCGCTGCCCTGACCCAGCACCTCCGCCGCCTGGACGAATTCGCGCGAGCGCAGGGTGAGGAATTCGCCGCGCACGATGCGCGCGAGCGGCGGCCAGGAGACGATGCCGATGGCCACCACGATGGAGGTGATGGAGGGGGTGAAGATCGCCACCAGCACCACGAGCAGGATGAAGTTGGGTATGGTCTGGAAGAACTCGGTGAAGCGCATCACCAAATCGTCCACCCAACCGCCGTGGTAGCCGGCGATGGCGCCGAGGACGACGCCGATGGAGAGCGCGACCGCGGTGGAGACGAGGCTGAGCAGGAGGGTGACGCGGGCGCCATGGGCGATGCCGGCGGCGACATCGCGGCCGAGTGTGTCGGTGCCCAGGAGGAAACCCATCTCGCCCGGCCTGCGGAAGGGTGGGCCGGCGATGTCCCACGGGTCCTCAGGGAAGAGGAAGGGGGCGAGCAGGGCGAGGGCGACGACGAGGGCCAGTACGGCGGCGCCGATGAGGGCGCCCTTGTTGCGGGCGAAGCGGCGCAGGAAATCCCTCATGCGCCCAGCTCGATGCGTGGATCGACGATGGTGTAGATGAGGTCGGTGAGCAGATTGAAGGCGATGACCAGCACCGAGGCGATGATGAAGATGCCCAGCAGCAGGTTGTAGTCCCGGACCAGAACGGCCTCGAAGGCGAGGCGGCCGATGCCGGGCCAGGCGAAGACGGTTTCGATCAGGATGGAGCCGCCGACGAGATAGCCGGCCTGGAGCCCGGCATAGGTGACGACGGGGAGCAGGGCGTTGCGCAGGATGTAGCTGCGCTGGATGCGGCCTTCCGCCAGGCCCTTGGCCCGCCCTGTGCGGACGAAATCGAGATCGGCCACTTCCAGCATGGAGGCGCGGGTGAGCCGGGCGTACACGGCCATGAAGAACAGCCCGAGGGTGAGTGAGGGCAGGATGAGGTGGCGGCCGACATCCAGCGCATGGTCCAGCCCCGTAAAGCCGGAGTTGATGGTGTTGGAGCCGAAGGTGGGCAGCCAGCCGAGCTGGACGCTGAACAGCAGCACCAGCATCAGCCCGAGCCAGAATTGCGGCATGGCATAGACCAGCAGCGCCAGGGTGGTGATGGCTGAATCCCACCAGGTGCCGACATGCCGCGCGGCCATGGCCCCCAGCGAGACGCCGGCGACGATGGCGAAGGCGAGCGCGGTGCCGGTGAGCAGGATGGTTTGCGGCAGGCGGGCCAGGATGAGGTCCAGGATCGGCTGCTTCTGGCGGTAGGAAAAGCCGAGATCGAAGCTGAGGATACCCTGCATGTAGATCAGCAGCTGGCGCCAGACGGGTTGATCGAGACCGAATTCGCGGCGCAGGTCGTCTAGGAACTTGGGGTCCGCCGCGCCGGCCTCGCCGGCCAGCACCAGGGCGGGGTCGCCCGGGGCCAGCCGGATCAGCAGGAAGTTGAGCACGATGATGCCCAGGATGACGAAGACGGCCTTCACCAGCCTTTGCGCGATGAAACCGAGGCGCCCGCCCATCGTGCGCTAGGCCAGATGGGCTTCGTCGAACTCGCTGTTGGGGCCGTTGGCGTCGATGTTGACGTTGCGTAAGCGCTTGTTGATCAGGACCGGGAATTCCAGCTCGGTGAGCCAGATCACGGGCACGTCTTCGGTGAGGATGGCCTGGAGTTCGCTGTACATGGCCTGGGCCTTGGCAGGGTCGGTCTGCTTCGGTGCGCTGTCGAACAGGTCGTCCACGCGCTTGTTGGTGTAGCCCATGGTGTTGGTGAAGGGCACGCCGCGGCGGATGTTGCTGCTGATGTAGGTGCGGGCGACGCCCATGGCGGGGTCCATGAACTGGCTGACGAAATCGAAGCTGGTTTCGTAATCCCAGTCGCCGATGCGCTTCACCCAGCCGCCGGCATCGTTGCTTTCGAGCGTCACGTCGATGCCGACGCGGCGCAGCGCCTGCTTGACGTATTCGGCCTGGCGGACCCAGACCTCGCCATAGGGCAGCACCATCATCTTGATACGCGCGCGCACGCCGCCGGCGCCGGGCTTGAGGCCCATCTCATCGAGCAGGGCCTCGGCCTTCTTGGTGTCGTAGGCGTAGCGCTTCACTGCCTTGGCATCATGGAAGCGGGTGGCGGTGTTGATCGGGCCGGAGGCGGCGCGGCCGAGGCCGAAGAAGATGTTCTTGACGATGAAGTCCCGGTCGATGGCGTGCATCATCGCCTGGCGGAAGCGCTTGTCGGAATAGGGCGCGGTGCGGTGGTTGATCTCGATCCAGGAGATGGGTGCCACGGTTTCGTAGCCCTTGGTGGAGAGCTCCACGTGGGGGAGCTTGGCCAGGCGCGGCACGTCGAAGGCTTCCACGTCGTTGCCCTGGGCGAGATCGACCTGGCCGGTTTCAACGGCGAGCGCGCGGGCGGCGGCATCGGGGATGATGCGGTAGGTGACGCCATCGAGGAACGGGCGGCCGGGCTTCCAGTATTCGTCGTTGCGCACCAGGGTGATGTGGCTGCCCTTCACCCATTCCTTGAACTTGAACGGGCCGGTGCCGATGGGCGTGGCGTTCTTGGGGTTCGCCCGGTAGTCGCTGCCGTCGTAGATGTGCTTGGGCATCATCGGCGCGCCGGCGGGTAGGAAGGAATAGAGGAAGGGCTCGAACGGCTCCTTCAGGGTGAAGACAGCGGTGAACTTGTCCGGCGCGGTGATGCTTGCGCAGCGCTCGAAGATTGCGCGGGCGCGGGGGTGCACTTCGGGCAGGAACTTGGCGCAGCTGAACACCACGTCTTCCGCGGTGAAGGGCGCGCCGTCGTGCCACTTCACGCCTTCCTCCAGCTTGAAGGTGTAGGTGAGGCCGTCGGGCGAGACGGTCCAGGACTTGGCGAGGCTGGGGAGCGGCTTGAGGGCGAAGTCGTAGCGCAGCAGGCCCTGGTAGATCTTGCCGGCGACGAGCTGGGTGGGGGCCTGCTGGTTGAGGCCCAGGACGAGCAGCGGCGGTTCCGGGTTCAGGATGGCGGTGAGCACGCCGCCGCGCTTCTGCTGGGCGCGGGCGAGGCGGGGCATGCCCATGGTGCCGCCGGCCAGAAGGGCTGCCGCAGAGCCGAGAACCTGACGCCTGGAAGCCATGGGTGCTCTCCTTTCCTGGGTGCCTTGCGGCCCGAAAGGGAAAGGCTAGGTCAGGAAAGTTGCGGCGGCAATCAGCTTGCCGCGTCGTAGCGCCAGCGCCGGTTCCAGAATGGTTGGCCATCCACGGTGATGTCCACTTCCACCGCGGTGTGGTGCGCGGTGGTAACGCTGCGCGAAACGAGTGTGGTGGCGCCGACGGGGCGGGCGATGCGCACCGTGGTGGTGGCGTGCATGCGGGCGAGATCGGGCCGGGCGGCGGAGACGGCGGCGCCGTATTCGTGGTCGGTGGCGATCTCCGTCTGCGCGTCGATGCGCACGCGCTCGGCTTTGGTGGCGGAGAGGCGGGCGGTATCCGTCATCAGGTCGCGGGCGAGATCCCAGGTCTGGCTGCCGCCACGGTCGTTGGCCGAGGACAGCACCTGCGGCTGCAGCTTGCCCCAGCTCGGCCGGATGTCTTCCGCGGGGGCGGGGCAGACGGGCAGGGTGATGCGGCTTTCGCCGTGGAACAGGCGCAGCGTGGCGGGCACCGGCGTGGGCCAGACGCGGGGGAAATCGGCGCAGCTGACGGCGAGGCGCAGGCGCTCGCCGGGCAGCAGGCGATAGGCGGCAGCGCGCAGCGGGACCGTGATGCGGGTGCGCTCGGCTACCTTTGCGTGGGCGGAAAGGTCGGCCCAGCCGCTGGTGATCAGCACCGAGCGGCCATTGGGGGCGACGGCGGAGAGCTTGACGACGAGGTTGAGCGGCAGGGCGCTGGCGGCGACGTCCAGCATCGCTTCCGGCATGCCGATCAGTTCCATCGCGGCATCGAGCGGCGCGGTGGTGAAGCACAAGGAGCGCGCATCGTCTGCCGACTGGTCGTGCGGCAGGGTGGGGTCGATCGCGGTGGTCCAGGGGTCCCAGGCGAGCGAGTGCATGCCGATGGTGGGATCGTAGATGTGCTCGCTGCTGCCCTGGCCGGCGCTGGCGCCGAGGCTGCCATCGCTGCCCAGGGCCATGGGCCGGGGTGTGAGGCGGGCAGGGGGGAACTGGGCCTCCGCGCGCCAGAAGCCCTCGCGGCCCTGGAGATAGATGGAGACCGGCGGCTCGTTCTCGATGCCGGTGGTGCGGCCCATCAGCCAGCGATCGAACCAGCGTTCCATGTCCGCCAGGCCGGCGGCGGGGGCCTCCTTGCCGGTGTCGGGGAATTCGTGCTTCCACGGCCCCATCAGCAACTTCTTGGGGGCCGGGATGGCGTTGAAGTCGCGCGGGGTGCAATCGGTGTAGAGGTCGCGCCAGCCGCAGATGTTGAAGCTGGGGCATTCGATCTTCGACACGTCGGCAACGCGCGATTGCCAGTAGCTGTCGAAGCCGGGATGGGCGGCGAAGGCTTCCACCCAGGGGGTGTTGCCTTCCAGGTGCTCGGCCCAGAGCCGGGCCCAGCGGCCATCGAGATCCAGCCACTGCGGCGGCATCAGGTTGTAGGCGACCATGCGCGGGCCCCAATCCGCGCGCATCCAGAAGCCGCTGTTGGTGCCGCCGAGGGAGACGACGCCGCGATGCAAATCCGCAGTGGCGTGGATCGGCACGATGGCCTTGAGGTGCGGCGGGCGGGTCGCGGCGGTGGAGAGGGCGGTAATGCCGGGGTAGGAAACGCCCCACATGCCCACATTGCCGTCGCACCAGGGCTGGGCGGCGATCCATTCCACCAGGTCGTGCCCGTCCAGCGCCTCGCCGGGGGCGAAGGGGCCGGGCGAGATGCCGCCGGAGCTGCCCAGGCCGCGCAGGTCGGCGGTGATGGCGGCGTAGCCGCGCTCGGCGAAGTGCTGGTGCACCGAGGCGACGCTGGTGCGGCCGCCGCGGCCATCCTTGTGGTACGGGTTGAAGTTCAGGATGGCCGGGGCGCGGCCGGTGGCGGGGCGGATGATGTCCACCGCCAGGGGAACGCCGTCGCGCATCGGCACCAGGACATTGCGCTCGGTGACCAGTGCGTTGGACATGATGGCGTTCCCCCTTTGCCGCGGATCAGGCTTCGTAGGTGATCTTCGCCTCGCCCAGGCCCGGGAAGTCCGCCCGCACGGTGGCGCCGGCGGGCACGCGGTTGGCGCCGCTCCAGGAGCCGCAGGTGACGAACTGGCCGGCCTTCAGCCCGCCGGCCCAGGTGCTGCCGGTGTTCGCCAGCCACAGCATCAGGTCCATGATGTCGCCGAAGGGATAGCCGGTGCGCTCGGCATCCAGCGCGCTGTTGACGAATTGCTGGCAGACCTGGGCGGAGAGATCGACCTTCTGCCAATCCTTGGTGCCGGGCCCGTAGACGAAGCCGCCATGGGACTGGGTGTCGGCGATGTTGGTGAAGAGGTCGAAATCCTTCGGCTCCACGAAGCGGCTTTCGCAGACCTCGATGGCGGCATGCATCGTGTCGATCGCGGCAGCGACCTCGGCCTTCGTGTAGGGGGTGGCGCGGGGCGGCAGGTCGGCCTTCATGCGGAAGGCGACTTCGGATTCCACCATGCGCAGCGGGTGCTGGGCGGCGGAGAGCGTGGCGGGGGTGGGCTGGATGGTGGCGGCGGGCAGGGCGCCGCAGCACTTGGTGCCGCCGGGGGCGCCGACCTTCCAGCCGCCGATGGTGAAGCTCTTCGCCACTTCCTGCTGCACGGCGACGGCCGCTTCCATGCTGGTGGGCTTCAGCGCGTCCGGCACGGTGGCGATGCGGCCGGCGGCCATGTTGGCACGGGCGGCGAGCAGCTTCTGGGCCAGCTCGGTGGTGGCGTTGGACATGGTTGGTTCACTCCCGTTTGTCCCCGGCACCTTGCCCGGCAGCCCCGGCTGCGGCAAGGCAGGCCATGGACCTGACCCTGTTGCGCGCGCCCGACCCTGCGATCCGCGAGCGGCTGTTCGCGGCGATCGACGGCTACAACGATGCCACCACGGGGCGGACGGAGCCGGTGCGGCACCTGACGATCACGCTGCGCGATGGGTCGGGGGCGATCGAAGGCGGGCTGGTGGGGGTCAGCTACTACGACTGGCTGATCGTGGAGATGCTGTTCGTGCCCGAACGCCTGCGCGGCCGGGGGCTCGGCGCACGGCTGATGCGGGCGGCGGAGGCCGAGGCGGTGCGGCGCGGCTGCCGGGGGGTGTGGCTGGACACGGGCAGCCCCGCGGCGCGGGCGTTCTACGAACGGATCGGCTACGGCGTGTTCGCCACCCTGAACGATTTTCCGCGCGGGCACACGAAGTGGTTCCACGCGCGCCTGGCGCCGCGGGATGGCGCCACGGCGGGGCTGGAGATCATCGAAGCGCGCGATCCCGCGGTGGCGCGCATGGTGGGCGTGGCGCTGACGGCGGTAGCGGACGAGTTGTTCGGCGCCGAAACGGGGCGCGAGGCCCTGGCGGTGACGGCGCCGCAGGGCGGGGGGCTGTGGATGGTGGCGCGGCGGGACTGGCTGTTCCTGGACCTGTTCGTGCTGCCGGCGGAGGCGCGACGGCAGGGGCTGGGCAGCCGGATCCTGGCGATGGCGGAGGCGGAGGCACGGGCGCGCGGCTGCGTGGGGGTGTGGCTGGACAGCTACGGCTTCCAGGCGCCGGGCTTCTACCAGCGCCATGGCTACCAGGTTATCGGCGTGCTGCCTGACTACCCGGCCCCGCACGGCCGGTTCTTCCTGGCCAAGCGCTTCTAGCCCGCCAGCACCGCCGGGCGGGACGCCACCAGCCGGGCATGCAGGAACCACAGCGGAATGCCAAGCAGGGCGACGAGGCCTGCCAGCACCAGCGCGCCGCCGGGGTCCCCGGCCCAGTCGGCCGCCGCGCCGCACAGTGCCGGCATGATGGCCCCGCCGACATAGTAGGTGATGTAGAAGATCCCCATGCCGACGGCCCGGTTCTCCGGCCGGCAGGAAAGGGCGCCGAGCTCCACGATCAGGCTGCCGGGCATGGCGGCGATGGTGCCGAAGATGATGCCCCACAGGATCGGCGCATCGATCACGGCGGGGCCGGCCACGGAAAGCGTGCAGACCACGGTGCCGGCGATGAAGATGAAGCTGCGGCCGAAGCGGGCGGCAGCCCAGCCGCCCAGCAGCATGGCGGGGAAATTCGCCCAGGTGCCCAGCGACAGCACCACATCCGCCACCCAGGAAGGATGGCCGCGCGCCGCGAGCAGCGACGGCATCCAGGCCATGAAGTTGAACCAGGCGGCGTTGTAGACCATCCAGATCAGGCCTGCGATTCCGACCAGCGTGGCCTCGTGCAGGCTGGGCCAGGCCAGCGTGCGGGGCGAGGCGTGCGGCGCCTCCGTCCAGGCCAGGGTGAAGCACAGCGCGGCAAAGGCGGCCGCGGCCGCGCCGATCCAGAAGGCGGCGGCGATACCGTGCGCGGCGGCCACGGGCGGCAACACCACCTGGGCGAGGCCGATGCCGATGGGAAAGGCCCCGAGCAGCACCGCCATGGCGGAGGGCAGGTCCTTCGGCCCGAAGCGGTCCGCCGCCATCTTGCTTTGCATCACCGACATGCCGACGGCGCCAATGCCGGCCAGCCCGCGCCCGAGGGCGATGGCCAGGCTGCCCCATTCCTGCTGAACCGCGAGA
Source organism: Rhodospirillales bacterium (assembly GCA_947460455.1). Classification (GTDB taxonomy): domain Bacteria; phylum Pseudomonadota; class Alphaproteobacteria; order Acetobacterales; family Acetobacteraceae; genus CAMDGX01. The sequence goes on from CANHKG010000051.1 coordinate 17,467, forward strand.
GCCGCCAGCACGCCGCCCAGCGCGATGAGCCAGGCACTGCCAACAGCCACCGCCCGGTCTCCGAAGCGCCGCGCGAGAAACCCGCTGGGGAGTGCCACGAACACGCCCGGGGCAAGATAGGCGCCGATCAGCCCGCCAAGGGCCGCGAAATCCAGCGCCAGCGCCAGCATGAGGTCCGGCCCCAGCGTGGCCACTGTCTGCAGCTGGAAGCCGAAGGCGATGCGGGTAAGGGCGAGGGTGGCGATGGTGCCGTAGAGCGGCAGCCGGGAGGGCATGGCGATGGTGCCGTAGAGCGGCAGCCGGGAGGGCATGGCGGTGGTCCGAACGGTGCAGCCCTCAGCAGGCCACAGCTTGCGCCGCCCGGCCAGATGCCGGGGGCAGGTGAACCAAATCAGCCCTTCCTGCGCGTGGGGCGCAAGGAACCCGGCCCGGGTGCGGCTGGACCGGATCGCGATATCCCAGGGCCATGCGCCTCCCCCTATGCTGGCTCCTGCGCAGGAACGGGGGCGTGGAAAACTTGCTGATCACGACTTCGCGATTGCGAAGGGCAGGGCAGTCGGGCACGATGGTGTGAACGCCCGCGCCGGGCATGGCGGGATTGCTGCCATGGAGAGTGCGATGGACGAAACGGCACAGTTGCGGGTGGACATCACCGTGTTGCGCGCGCGCGTGGACGCGCTGCAGAACGACCTGATGGAGCTCTTGGCCCTGCATGGCCAAACGCTGGAGGCGCTGGCGCAGGTGGCCGGAAAGCGGCCGCGAGCGCACCAGGCGTTCGGCTCCGGCGGTGCGCCCGGCGGCGCTTGATGGGGTGGCGCAAGCCAGCCTAGCCTCGCGCATGATCTATTCTGCAATTGTTCCGCAGCATCGCGGGAGCCGGGTTCGGTGAGCGGCACGGCGCCGGCTGGTGCCACGCGGGTGGTGGTGGCGCTGGGGATCACCCAGACGCTGGCCTGGGCATCCTCCTACTACATTCCCGCCGTGCTCGCGGTGCCGATGGCGCGCTCGCTCGGCATTGCCTCCAGCTGGGTGTTCGGCGCGTTCTCGGCGGCGCTGGTGCTGTCGGCGCTGATCGCGCCCTGGGTGGGGCGGATGATCGACGCGAAGGGCGGGCGCACGATGCTCACCGCCTCCAACGTGGTGCTGGCGGCCGGGCTTGCGCTGCTGGCCGTGGCCCAGGGGCCGGTGGTACTGCTGCTGGGCTGGCTGGTGATGGGCCTGGGCATTTCGATGGGGCTGTACGACGCCGCCTTCGCAACCCTGGCCGGATTGTACGGGCGGGCGGCGCGCGGGCCGATCACGGGGATCACGCTGATCGCAGGGTTCGCCAGCACGGTGGGCTGGCCGGTCTCCGCGGTGCTGGAGGAGGTGGTGGGCTGGCGCGGCGCCTGCCTCGCCTGGGCCGGGCTGCACCTGGTGCTGGGGCTGCCGCTGAACCGCTTCCTGGTGCCGCCGGCGCCACCGCCGGAAAAAGCCGCCGCGGCAACCGAGCCCGATGGGCCGCCGCCGCCGCGCTTCGCCATGCCGCTGCTGGCAGTGGTGTTCGCCACCACCTGGTTCGTCGCCGGCGCCATGGCGGCGCATCTGCCGGTGCTGCTGGAGGCGGCAGGCACAACAACGGCGGTGGCGATCGCGGCCGGCGCGCTGATCGGCCCGGCGCAGGTAGGCGCACGCATCCTGGAATTCAGCTTCCTGCGCCGCTTTCACCCGCTCGTTTCGGCCAGGATCGCCACGCTGTGCCACCCGATCGGGGCGGCGGTGCTGGCGCTGTATGGCGGGCCGGCGGCGGCGGTGTTCGTGGTGCTGCACGGCATGGGCAACGGCGTGCTGACGATCGCCAAGGGCACCCTGCCGCTCGCCGTATTCGGGCCGGTGGGCTACGGGGCGCGCACCGGGCTGATCTCCGCCCCGTCGCGCCTGTTGCAGGCCACGGCTCCCTTCCTGTTCGGCCTGGTGCTGGAAGGCGGCGGGGTGGCCTGGGCCCTGTGGCTGACCGCCGGATGCTGCCTGGCGGCGTTCGTGGCACTGCTGCTGCTGCGGGCGGTACCGCAGCCCGGCGCGGCATTGCCGGAATGACAGCGCCTGTTACGATCAGGTCATGAAGGTTTGGCTGACAGTCGGTCTGGTCGGTCTCATGGTCATTGCCGCCATGGGCGGGTGCAGCGCGGCGGGCGTGCCGGAGGAGTGGTGCGAGCTTTCCTCGGCGGGGCTTTGGGCCGTGGGCATCATGGGGCTGACGGTGCTGTGGGCGCCACGATCCAGGATGAACTGAGGCACCCGATCATCGCGGCTTAAGCACGGCGTTTCCAGCACGCGCTTGGGCCTGTCGCGCTTCGCGAGATGGAGTGGGCGGTCCGTCAATCATCACAGGACGTCCCCAGCGGCACTGACCGCGGCGAGCCACCAACCTTCGTTTAGGGTCTTGGGAAGGTTGGTGGGCGCACCAGGGCTCGAACCTGGGACCCGCTGATTAAGAGTCAGCTGCTCTACCAACTGAGCTATGCGCCCGCCACCGACAAGGCGTTGGCCCGTCGGGAGGCGGCGCTATAGCAAGGGTGGGGGGGCTTGTGAAGGGGCCTAGAGCGGACGATTTGCGCGGGCCAGCACCGCTTCGAACAGAACCTGGGTGCCGGCGGCCGCTTCCTCCGGCTCAATGCTCTCGGCTTCGTTGTGGCTGAGGCCGTCCTTGCAGGGGGTGAAGATCATCGCCGTCGGCACGTGGCGGGCCACATACACCGCGTCGTGCCCCGCGCCGCTTACGATCTCCCGCGCAGACAGGCCCAGCTTCTGCGTCGCCTGGCGCACGAGATCGACGCAGGAGGGATCGAAGGGCTGCGGCGGGATCTGGAACAGTTCCGTCAGGCTCCAATCGATGCCGCAGGCAGCCGCGATGGCGGCGGCCTCGCGCGGGAATTCCTCGGCAATGCGGGTGATCTCCGCGCCGTCGGGGTGGCGGAACTCCACGCTGAAGCGCACCTCGCCGGGCACCACGTTGCGGCTGTTCGGCGCCACGTGAAGCTGGCCCACGGTCCCACGGCCATCCTCGCCCCGGGCGCGCATCATGCGGTCCACCAGGTCGATGATGCGTGCAGCGCAGACCAGGGCATCGCGCCGTGCGGAGGGCGGCGTGGTGCCGGCGTGTGAATCCTGGCCCGTGGCCACCGCGTCGTACCACACCTGCGCCTGCGCGCCGGTGACGATGCCGATCTGGCGGGATTCCCTCTCCAGGATCGGCCCCTGCTCGATATGCAGCTCGAAATAGGCATCGGCCGGGAAGGGCCGGGCCGGCTCGGCGCCGCGGTAGCCGATGCTGTCCAGCGCCTGTTCCACCGTCACGCCCTCGGTATCCGGCAGGGCATAGGCCTTGTCGCGGCTGTACACCCCGGCCCAGACGCCCGAGCCCATCAGCGAGTGGCCGAAGCGGCTGCCTTCCTCGTCGGTCCAGTTCACCAGCTCGATCGGCGCCTCGGTGGCGATGCCGAGGTCGTTCAGGCTGCGCATCACCTCCAGCCCGGCGATCACGCCCAGCGCGCCGTCGAACTTGCCGCCGCTCGGCTGGCTGTCCAGATGGCTGCCCATCAGCACCGGCAGGCGCGCGGGGTCGCGGCCCGGCCGGCGGGCGAACATGTTGCCGATCTCGTCCACGCGCACCGTCAGGCCCGCGGCCTCGCACTGGGCGCGGAAATGGTCGCGCCCCTGGCGGTCGATGTCGGTCAGGGTGAGGCGGCGCACACCGCCCTTGGGCGTGGCGCCGAAGCGGGCCATGTCCATCAGGCTGTCCCACAGCCGCTTGGGGTCGATGCGCTGGTTGGTTTGTCCGCTCATGGTGCTCTCCAGATTCGGCGGCATCTTGCCCGGCGGGGTGGTTCCTGCAAGCTTCGCCGCCCCGGAGGTTCCCCCTATGCGTGCAGTTCTGGCGGCCCTGTTCCTGATCGCGCTGGCGGGGTGCACCCTGGTGGACCAGCGCACCTTCCGCGCGGAGGGCGCCGCACCGGGGGCCGAGGAGGTGGCCCGCGCGGCGGCGGCGGCCCGCCAGGTGGCCTCGGTCCGCATGGGCGATCCCGCCGAAGCGTGGCGCCGCGTGGTGACCGATGCGGTCCAGGCCGCCGATCAGCGCGCGCCGGGCGGCGTGTTCGAGGTGATGGCGCTGGTGCCGCTGCAGGCCGCGCCGGCGGAGCAGGATCGCCGCGTGGCCGAAGCCTCGCGCGACGCCCGGGCGGTGGCAGAGGTGCTGGGCGCGGCCGGCATTCCGTCCGATCGCGTGCGCCTGGGCCTGCAGGGCGACGGGGGCAACCCGGCACGGGATGTGCGCGTGTTCCAGCGGTGAAGGTGTCTGACCTGATGGACCGTCCGACGGTCCGGCTGAACCCGAACGCCGACAAGCGGCTGCGCGCGGGCCACCCCTGGGCCTTCAGCAACGAGATCCGCATGTCGCCGGAGTATCGCGCCTGGGAGCGCGGCATGCCGGTCAAGCTGGAGAGTGCCGATGGCTGGCGCTACGGCACCTTCATGTTCAACCCGCACAGCCTGATCGCGGCCCGCCTGCTGGACCGCAATCCGGAGGCGGAGATCGATGCCGCCTGGGTCGCGCACCGCATCGCCCGGGCCGCCTCGCTGCGCGCGCGCCTGGTGGACCCACGCTTCCACCGCCTGGTGCATGCCGAGGCCGACGGGCTGCCCGGCCTGGTGGTGGACCGCTACGGCGACGTGGCCGTGGTGCAGGCCAACACGGCGGGCATGGACCGGCTGCTGCCGGACATCACCGCGGCGCTGGTGCAGCAACTCGGCCTGCGCGCCGTGGTGGCGCGCAACGATTCCGCTGCCCGCGAGCAGGAAGGGCTGGCCCAGGAGATCCGGCTGCTGCACGGCACGGAGGCCGCCACAGTGGCCGAGGTGGGCGGGATCGTTTTTCCGATCGATCCGCTCGGCGGCCAGAAAACCGGCTTCTTCTACGACCAGGGCCCGAACCGGGCGGTGGTCGCCGGGCTGGCCAAGGGCGCGCGGGTGCTGGACGTGTTCTGCCACGTCGGCGCCTTCGGCCTGGGCTGCGCCAAGGCGGGGGCGAAGGAGGTGGTGCTGGTGGACAGCTCCGCCCCTGCCCTGGAACAGGCGCTGGCCGCGGCGGCAAGCAACGGCCTGGCCGAGGTATCGGCGAAGCGCGGCGACGCCTTCGACGTGATGGCGGAGCTGGCCCAGGCCGGCGAGAAGTTCGACATCGTGGTGGTGGACCCGCCCGCCTTCGCGAAAACGAAGAAAGACCAGCCGAACGGCCTGCGCGCCTATAGCCGCATGGCGCGGATGGCGGCCGGGCTCGTGGTGCCCGGCGGCTTCCTGTTCGCGGCCTCCTGCAGCCACCATGCACCGCTGGACCTGTTCGCCGCGGCCATTGGCGAGGGGCTGCACCGGGCCCGGCGCGAGGGGGCGGTGGTGTTCACCGGTTTCGCGGGCCCAGACCATCCCGTGCACCCCCAGGTGCCGGAAAGCGCCTACCTCAAGGGACAGCTGATACGCCTCGCCTGAGCCCGGTGGCGACCATGGCGAGCGGCACGGGGTTGGAACGATAGGCGGCCAGGCCCCGGCCCATCGTGCCGTTCGCGGCCGGCATCATGGCCACCTGGTCCGCCCCGTTGGACAGCATCTGGCCACCACCACCGGGGGCCGCCGCCGGCACGGGCGGGCGGATGGGCGCCGTGGCCCCGGGCGGCAGCCCGGCCAGGGCCGCCTGCACGCGGTTGCGATAGGGCTCGGCGCGCTCCGGCGTTTGCGAATGGTAGAAGCCGACCGCCTTGTTCCAGTCCCCACCGGCCGGGCCTTCCTTCAGCTGTTTCAGGAAGCGGGCGGCATAGTCGGCATTGGCCATCGGGTCGAAGCCATGCTCCAGCGAGGCGAAGGCACTGGGGTGATGGACGCGATTGACCTGCATGCAGCCGATATCGATCGAGCGCATGCCGGCAGCTTCGGATTGGCGGACGAAGGCCAGCGCGGCCTCCCGCGTCTCCAGCAGGGCGCCGCGGCCCTCGGCGTTCACCGCCCAGGGCCAGGGGTTGCGCTGGCCGGTCGCGGGGTCGGTGCGGCCGCTCTCCACCAGGCCGATGGCCAGCAGCAGCCCCTGCGGGATCCCATGGGCGCGCTCGGCGGCCAGGATTGCCGCCCGGCAAAGCGTGCCGGGCGCCTGCGTGCCGGGTGGCGCGGCCGGAGCCGGGGTGGCGGAGGCTGCGGTGCTGGAGCCCGGGGCGAGGGCGGGCGGCACCGGCGGTGGTGGCCTGGGCACGTGAAACAGCGTCTGGAAGCTGCCTATCCCCCGCATTGGGGGCACAAGCGGCCCGCCCTGGCCACCCTGGGCGAGGGCCGGGTCCAGGGGAAGGGCGCAGAGCAGGCTGGCGAGGGCGAGGATGGCGGGGAGGAGGCGCATGCGGTCTGCAATGCATGCGGCGGGCCAGGATGCGGCGCCCCCTCCCGGGCGGTGGCGTGGAGCCTTACTGCGGCTTGCGGCGCGCGTTGGCCACGGCGGCCACCAGGGTCGGCAGGTCCACCGCGCCGGGCAGCACCTGGTCGCCGACGATGTAGGCCGGCGTGCCCTGCAGGTCGAGCTTGCGGCCAAGGGCGAGGTTGTCGTTGGTCCGGCCCATGATGTCCGGCGCGGTCATCTCCCGCATCAGCCGCTCCGCATCCAGGCCCGCGCGGGTGGCGGCGGCGCGCAGCGTGCCCTCGTCGATGGCGGGGCCGCCGGTCATCAGGATCTGGTACATCCGGTGATAGCCGCCCTGCTTGTGCGCGGCGAGCATGGCGCGGGCGCCCAGCGTGCTGGCCGGGCCCAGGATCGGGAAATCCTTGAACACCACGCGCACGCCGGGGTCGCGGCGGATCAGCTCGTTCACCACCGGCACCATGCGGCGGCAATACGGGCAGCGAATGTCGTAGAACTCCACGATCGTCACGTCGCCATTCGGGTTGCCGGCCACGGGGTCATCGGGGTTGCGGAACAGGGCCGGGGCCAGCTCGCCGATCGCGCCACGGGCGGCACCCATCTTCTGGCGCTCCTCCTCCTCCTGCAGGGCGGAGATGGCATCGCGCAGCAGGCTGGTGTCGTTGCGCAGGGCATCGCGGATGATGGCGATGATCTCCTGGCGCTGCGGGGTGGTGAAGCTGCCCAGCGGCGGCAGCGCGGCAGAGGGTGGCGGTGCCGGGGCCTGCGCCAGCGCCGCGCCGCTGCCAAGCAGCGAAACGGCCAGGACCAGAAGGCGCAGCAGGGAGGAAAGGCGCATGCGTCAGAAGCCCTCGCGGTTTTCTTTGCGGACGGCATTGCCCACATCCACCGCGCGCTGGCGCGACGGACCCTGGGGCAGCTGCTTCTCGGCCCGGCGCGCGAGCGTGCGGGCGCGGGGAATGTCCCCTAGCACCAAAGCCTCCTCCGCCAAAGCGAGATCGGCCTCGCCCATCTCGCCCAGCCGGCCCCAGGCGATGCCGAGGCTCCGCCAGGATTGCGAGTCGTCCCGTTCCCGCGCCAGGGCGGATTTCAGGTGGCCGATCGCCGGGCGCAGCTGGCCGGTATCGTTGGTCTCGATCATGGCGCGCGCCAGCGCGGCGCGGATCGGCGCCCAATCCGGCGCGAGGCGGGCGGCCTCCCGGTAGGGCGGGATGGCCGCGGCGCCGCGCCCGCCCTCGAACAG
>CANHKG010000052.1 GCA_947460455.1 Rhodospirillales bacterium
GCCCTGGCGCACCAGTACGGCGCCAAGATCTTCTTCGACGGCAGCCAGGCCGTGGTGCACCGGCGCGTGGACGTGCAGGCGCTGGGCGCCGATTTCTACTGCTTCACCGGCCATAAGCTCTACGGCCCCACCGGCATCGGCGTGCTCTGGGGCCGCCGCGAGCTGCTCGATGCCATGCCGCCCTTCCTCGGCGGCGGAGACATGATCTCGTCGGTCTCCTACGAGCGCAGCACCTGGGCCGACGTGCCGCACAAGTTCGAGGCCGGCACCCCCGCGATCATCGAGGGCATTGGCCTGAACGCGGCCATCGAGTTCATCGAGTCGATCGGCTACCCCGCCATCGCCGCGCATGAGGCCGCACTCACCGACCACGCGCTGGCAAAGATGTCCGCCATCGAGGGCATCACCGTGATCGGCCGCGCCCAGGATCGCGGCGGCGTGATCTCCTTCACGCTCGATCGCGCCCACGCCCACGATGTGGCCACGCTACTCGATCGCCAGGGCATCGCCGTGCGCGCCGGCCAGCACTGCGCGGAGCCGCTGATGCGCCGCCTCGGCCTGGACAGCACCGCGCGCGCCAGCTTCGGCATCTACACCACGCACGAGGAAATCGACGCCCTGGCCGACACGCTGGGCCGCATCCGCGAGTTTTTTGCGTGATGTTCGAGGATGTGCGCGACCTCTACAACGCCGCCATCCTGGAGCGTGGTCGCCGCCCGCGCCACATGGGCAAGCTGGAAGCCTTCGACACCACCGCCAAAGGGGACAACCCGATGTGCGGCGACCGCGTCACGGTGTGGCTGAAATTCGCGCCGGATGGCACCATCGGCCAAACCGGCTTCGATGCCCGCGGCTGCGAGATCAGCAAGGCCTCCGCGGACCTGATGGTGGAAGCCGTGCAGGGCCGCGCGCCCGCGGACACCAAGGCGATGTTCGAGCGTTTCCGCACCATGGCCCAATCCGGCGAATGCCCGTCCTGCGCGGAATTCGAGCCGTTGAAGCCGTTGGCCGCCGTTCATGCCTACCCGTCGCGCGTGAAATGCGCGACGCTTCCATGGCATGCTCTCGTCGCCGCGCTGGACGGAGCCGCCAATGCAACCAGCGAATCATAACGGGGGCTGGCCATGAACGAAGGCCCGATCAACACACCGCAGGCCGCCGTAGGCAGCTGGACGCCGGAGGGTGAAACCCCGCCGCGCCCCAGCGAGGACGACCTGATCGCCGCCTGCGCCAGCGTGTTCGACCCGGAAATCCCGGTGAACATCTACGAGCTCGGCCTGATCTACACGATCGACATCGACGACGCCGGCGCCGTGAAAGTGGAAATGACGCTCACCGCCCCCGCCTGCCCGAGCGCGCAGGAACTGCCGGAACAGGTGCGCGATGCCATCCTGGCCTTGCCCGGCGTCTCCGCCTGCGACGTGGAAGTCGTCTGGGATCCGCCGTGGGACCAGAGCCGCATGAGCGAAGACGCTCGTCTTTCCCTCAACATGTACTGAGGAGCCGCACAGTCATGTCCGAGAACCTCGCCCCCCCTAATGCAAGCCCCGCTGCCCGCCCGCGCCGCGCCCTGCCGCCGCTGATGCAGGTCTCCGATGCCGCCGCGGAACGCCTGCGCGGCCTCTACGACAAGGGCCAGCATGGCAAGCTGCTGCGCATCTCCGTCAACACCAAGGGCTGCTCCGGCCTGGCCTACGACATGTCCTGGGTGGATGCGCCGGGCCCGGGCGACGAGACCGTGGCCGACAAGGGCGTGACCGTCCTGGTGGACCGCAAAGCGTCACTGTTTCTCATCGGCACGACGATGGATTATGAAGTGAAGGCGCTGTCCTCCGGCTTCACCTTCGTGAACCCGAACGAGAAGGGCCGGTGCGGCTGCGGCGAAAGCTTTCACGTCTAGCAAGACAGAAAGGGAGCCCCGGGGCTCCCAGGGCGCAAACGGACAAAAGTCTTTTTGCTTCTTTTTCTTCAGAAAAAGAAGACGCTTTCTACCCTAGGAGAACCCAGCGATGTGGGATTGCGCCGACCTCGCCGCTGCCATGGCCCACCGCCATCGCCGCATCGCCGCCGGTGGCATCACCTGGGACGGCCTGGTGGCCGAGGGGCGGGAGGCTGCGGCGCGCGAGCCCATGCTGATGCGCACGCTGGAGCACGGCCTGCTTGCCCATGAAAGCTTCGCCGACGCGCTGGCCCATCGCCTGGCCCACAAGCTGGAAGATGCCGATCTCGGCGCCGCCTGCCTCGCCCCCTTGATGCTGGAAGCGATGGAAGACGACCCTGAGATCGCCGCCGCCGCCGCGGAAGACCTGCTGGCCGTGCGCGACCGCGACCCCTCGATCACCGATCTCCTCACCGCCTTCCTGTATTTCAAGGGCTACCACGCCATACAGACGCACCGCGTGGCCCATCACCTCTGGCGCCACGGCCGCCAGCATGCCGCGCGCTTTCTGCAAAGTCGCTCCTCGGAGGTGTTCGGCGTGGATATCCACCCCGCCGCGAAGCTCGGCCGCCGGCTGATGTTCGACCACGGCACCGCCATCGTCATCGGCGAGACGGCAGTGGTGGAGGATGATGTCTCCATGCTCCATTCCGTCACCCTCGGCGGCACCGGCAAGGAGGGCGGCGACCGACACCCCAAGATCCGTCGCGGCGTCCTGATCGGCGCTGGCGCCAATATCCTGGGCAATATCGAAGTGGGCGAAGGTGCCAAGATCGGCGCCGGCAGCGTGGTGCTGCGCGCGGTGGAGCCCTACACCACCGTCGTCGGCAACCCGGCCCAGCCCGTGGGTGCCAAGCGAACCACCATGGCGGCGCTGACGATGGATCAGATGCTGGACGACTGCACGGGCTAGCCTACCGGGCAAACACGCACACGCTCTCCAGCCGCGCCGACCACAGGAACTGGTCGATCGGCGTGGCGGAGAGCAGCTTGAACCCGGCCCCGCGCAGCATCGCGGCATCGCGCGCCAGCGCCACCGGGTTGCAGCTTACATAGATCACCCGCTTCACCGCGCTCGCCGCCAGCCGCGCCATTTGCGCCAGCGCACCGGCATGCGGCGGATCCAGCACCACCACGGCGAAGGGTGCCAGCTCGGCCTCGGTCAGCGGCTGGCGCGCCAGGTCCCGCGCCGCACCTTCCACCTTGCCGCCCAGCCCGCCCCGCCCCGCCGCCTGGCGCAGCCCGGCAATCGCGGCCGCATCACCCTCATAGGCGGAAACCCGCCCATGCCGCGCCAATGCGAAGGTCAGCGTGCCGCTGCCGGCATACAGTTCCGCAATCCGCGCCCGCGCCGGCATCTTCTCCGGCAGCCCGGCCAGCACCGCGGCCACGATCGCCGCCTCGCCCTCGGCGGAGGCCTGCAGGAACCCCCCGGGCGGTGGCACCACGTCCACCCCGGCCATGGAGGTTTCCGCCGGCCGCAGCACCGCCACCGGCTCCATCTTGCCGTTGCCCACTTCCACCGTGATGCGCGACAGCCCATGGGCATGGGCGAAATCCGCCAGCCGCTTGCGATCCGGCATGCTGGGCTCCGCATCGGTGCGCAGCAGCAGGTCCGGCCCGGCATCCAGCAGGTTCACCACCGCGGAGCCCTCGCGGCGCGGCGTCGCCAGGGTGCGCAGCAGCGCGCGCAAGGCCGGGATCAGCGCCGAAAGGGCAGGGGCCAGCACCGCGCAGCCGCCGATATCGATCACCCGCTCGCTGCGGGGCGCATGCAGCCCCACAACCACGCCACCGGGAACGCGCCGCAGCGCCAGGTCCATCCGCCGCCGCCCGCCAGGCTGCGTGCGCACCATCGGGGCCAGAGGCACATCGCCAAACCCGGCCCGCGCCAGGCTGGCCGCCAACAGCCCGGTCTTCCACGCCACATAGGCACCATCATCCAGGTGCTGCACGGTGCAGCCGCCGCAGGCGGTGAAATGGGGGCAGGGCGCTACCGCGCGCGCAGGGGAAGGCTCCAGCACCTGCGAAGTGCCGGCCCAGCCATCGCCGCGCTTGTGGGTCATGGTGGCAAGCACCCGCTCGCCCGGCAGGGTGAACGGCAGGAAAAGCGCAGCCCCGGTCTCGGGGTGCACCGCCACCCCGTCGCCCTCGGCGCCAAGCCGCTCCACCACCGTCTCGCACGCCGGCGGAAGCGCTGGGGTGGGCGCGCGCTTCATCCCGCCGGCACGGCGCACCGGGTTATTCGCCGAACGCCGCGATCCCCGTCTGGGCGCGGCCCAGGATCAGCGCATGCACGTCGTGCGTGCCTTCGTAGGTGTTCACCGTCTCCAGGTTCAGCACGTGGCGGATCACGTGATACTCGTCCACGATCCCGTTGCCGCCATGCATGTCCCGGCTCATGCGCGCGATATCCAGCGCCTTGCCGCAGGAATTGCGCTTGCACAGGCTGATCATCTCCGGCGCCGCGCGCCCGTCATCCATCAGCCGGCCCAGCTGCAGCACGGATTGCAGCCCGATGGTGATCTCGGTCTGCATGTCCGCCAGCTTCTTCTGCACCAGCTGCGTGGCGGCCAGCGGCCGGCCGAACACGATGCGGTTCAGCGTGTAGTCCCGCGCCGCATGCCAGCAGAACTCGGCCGCCCCCAGCGCGCCCCAGGAAATGCCGTAGCGCGCATTGTTGAGGCAGGAGAACGGCCCGCGCAGCCCCTTCACCTTGGGCAGCATGTTCTCGGCGGGAACGAACACCTCGTCCATCATGATCATGCCGGTGACAGAGGCGCGCAGCGAGAACTTGCCCTCGATCTTGGGCGTGGTCAGCCCCTTCATGCCGCGTTCCAGGATGAAGCCGCGGATATCCCCGGCATCGTCCTTCGCCCACACCACGGCCACATCGGCGATCGGCGAATTGCTGATCCAGGTCTTGGAGCCGCTGAGCAGGTAGCCGCCATCCACGCTCTTCGCCCGCGTGCGCATGGAGCCGGGATCGGAACCGCCATCGGGCTCGGTCAGCCCGAAGCAGCCGACGAACTCGCCGGTGCGTAGCTTGGGCAGGAACCGGTCCTTCTGGTCCTCGGATCCGAACGCATAGATCGGATACATCACCAAGGAGGACTGCACGGAGAACGCGCTGCGATAGCCGCTATCCACCCGCTCCACCTCGCGGGAGATCAGGCCGTAGGCCACATAGCCGACATCGGCGCAGCCATGGGACGAGAGCGTGGCGCCCAGGAAGCCCATCTCGCCGAACTCGTTCATGATCTCGCGGTCGAAGTGCTCGTTGCGGAAGCCCAGCTTCACCCGCGGCAGCAGCTTCTCCTGGCAGAACACATGCGCCGCATCGCGGATCGCCCGCTCATCGTCGGTGAGCTGGCTGTCCAGCAGCAGCGCATCGTCCCATTTGAACGGACCCAACTTGCCCTTGGTCGACGGGGCAGGGGTGGGGGCATCGTTCATCTCAGCACTCCAGCTCTTCGGTCTGTGTCACGTCTTCGGAGATGGGGGCGCGCTTGCGCGCCGCAATCAGCATGAAGGCGGGAATCTCATCCCCGAACCCCATTACGCGCGGGCCGAGGTCGTCACGGTCGCGCCGGTCACGGCGGTCATCCTTCCGGTCGTCCCGGCGCGGCCGGTCACGATCCCTGTCGCGGTCCCGATCCCGGTCGCGTTCCCGCTCGCGCCGCGGCGCCGGCTCGGCGGCCATCGGCATTTCCACGGGCATCTCGCGCATCGGCATCTCGCGAACCGGCATCTCGCGCACCGGCTCGGGCGGCGGTGCCGCCACGATCTCCACCGGCTTGGCCGGGCGCTCGGCGCGCTCGGGCCTGTCCTTGCGTTCCGGACGCTCGCGCTTTTCCTTCGCCGGCGGGCGCTCGGGCTTGGCGTCCTTCTTCGGTGCCGCGCGCCCACGGCCGCGTCGGCGCCCATCGCCCTCCGCCCACTCCGCCTCGTCCAGGCCGTCGATCGCAATGCGCGGAATCGGATGGCCGATCAGCTTCTCGATCGCATCCACGTTCTGCTTGTCTTCCGGCGTCGCCAGCGTGAACGCCCGCCCCTCGCGCCCAGCCCGGCCGGTGCGGCCGATACGGTGCACGTAGTCCTCGGAATGATGCGGCGCATCGAAGTTGAACACATGGCTCAGCCCGCCGATGTCGATGCCGCGCGCCGCCACGTCCGAACAGCACAGCAGCCGCAGCTCGCCGGCCTTGAACTTCTCCAGGGTGGCGAACCGCACCGGCTGCGCCATGTCGCCATGCAGCGCGCCCACGCTGAAGCCGTGCTTGCCGAGCGACTTGTAGAGAATATCCACGTCTTTCTTGCGGTTGCAGAAGATCAGCGCGTTCTGCACGTCCTCGCTGCGGATCAGCCGGCGCAGCGCCTCGCGCTTGTCCATCTCCGCCACCAGCACCATCGCCTCGGTGATCGTGGTGGCAACGGAGGCGGCGCGATCAACAGCCACCAGCTTCGGGTTCTGCAGGAACGCATCGGCCAGGCGCTTGATCTCCGGCGCCATGGTGGCGCTGAAGAACAGCGTCTGCCGGTTGAACGGCAGCAGGCTGACGATCTTCTCGACATCGGGGATGAACCCCATGTCCAGCATCCGGTCCGCCTCGTCGATCACCAGCACCTTCACGTCCGAAAGCAGGATCGACCCGCGCTCGAACATGTCCATCAGCCGGCCCGGCGTGGCGATCAGCACGTCTACGCCGCGCATCAGTATGTCCTTCTGGTCGGACATGCTCTCGCCGCCGATCACCAGCGCGTGCGTCAGCTTCAGGTACTTGCCGTATTCGATGAAGTTCTCGGCCACCTGCAGCGCCAGCTCGCGCGTCGGCTCCAGGATCAGGCTGCGCGGCATGCGCGCCCGCGCCCGGGAGCCGGAGAGGATATCGAGCATCGGCAGCGTGAAGCCGGCGGTCTTGCCGGTGCCGGTCTGCGCCGTGCCCAGCAGGTCGCGGCCCATCAGCACATACGGGATCGCCTGCGCCTGGATCGGCGTGGGCTTGGTGTAGCCCTTCTCCAGCACCGCCTTCACGATGGCGGGCGAAAGCCCGAGATCCGCGAATCCGTTGCTTTCGGGCTCCGGCTCGTTGTCGTAGTCCTGCTCGGCCTGCGAACGCTCGGGCTCCGCCGGCATCGAATCCGGCTCCGTTGCCGCGTCGTGCGACGCTGCTTCAAGCGCGTGGGCAGGGGACTCCGCCTCGGTCGGCGTGGTCTCGGTCGGCTGGCTGGTATCGTTCAAGCTGTCTGTGCTTCCATCGTGGCGCCACACTCTTGGCGTATGGCCGTGCCACAGCAGGCGCGCGGGGCGCGCGCATCCCTGCGGCGTATCGGCAAATGGCGGCGTAAAGTCAAGGTTTGGCTGCCCTGCACGCGAAAGGAGGTCGTGATGGAACGGTTTCGGCGATGGGGTATGGCGGCCGCGGCAATGGCCGTGCTGCTCGGCGCCGGCGCGGCAGAGGCCCACTGGCGCGGCAACGGCGGCGTCTATCTCGGGATGGGCCCGTATCCCTACTCGCCCTACCCAACCTACCGCCCGTACTACGCCCCCCCGGCATACTATGCCCCGCCCGCCGCCACGGAGGGCTGCTACGCCGGCGCCTATGTCTGCCCGCTTGAAGGGCCGGCCGCCGTCGGCATGCCCTGTTCCTGCCGCACCGGCCGCGGCCAGGCCTGGGGCCGCGCCCGCTGACCAGCCCCACGCCCGACATCGCGGACTACGCCCTCATCGGCGATTGCCGCAGCGCCGCCCTGGTCTCGCGCGCCGGCTCCGTCGATTGGCTGTGCTGGCCCCGCTTCGACAGCCCGGCCTGCTTCGCTGCCCTGCTCGGCGATCCCAGCCACGGAAGTTGGCGCATCGCCCCGCGCTCCACCGCCGCCCGCGCCCGCCGCACCTATCGCGGCCTGTCCCTGGTGCTGGAAACCGTCTTCACCACCCCCACCGGGGAGGTGGCGGTGATCGACCTCATGCCCATGGGCGGCACCGGCACCTCCCTGCTGCGCATCGTCGAAGGCCGCCGCGGCCGCGTGCCGATGCGACTAGACCTCGTGCTGCGCTTCGACTACGGCGCCGTCATCCCCTGGGTCACCCGCCTGCCCGAGGGCCACGGCCTCCAGGCGGTGGCCGGCCCCGATCTCGTCGTGCTGCACAGCCCGGTGAAGCTGCGCGGCGAGGGCCTCACCACCACCGCCCGCTTCACCGTCGCCGCCGGCGAGTCGCTCGCCTTCACCCTGGCGCACGGCCCCAGCCACGAAGCCCCGCCACCCCTGCGCGAACCCAGTGCCGCGCTGGAGGAAACCACGGCGTTCTGGGCCCGCTGGCACCAGCACGGCCGCGTCGCCGGCCCGCATGAAGCGCTGGTCCGCCGCTCCCTGCTCACGCTGAAGGCCCTCACCCACGCCCCCACCGGCGGCATGGTCGCCGCCCCCACCACCTCCCTGCCGGAACAGCCCGGCGGCACCCGCAACTGGGACTACCGCTACTGCTGGCTGCGCGATGCCGCCCTGGCACTCCGCGCCTTCATGCCCGCCGGCTATTTCGACGAAGCCCGCGCCTGGCGAGACTGGCTGCACCGCGCCCTGGCCGGCAGCCCGTCGCAGGTGCGCGTGATGTACGGCGTTGCCGGCGAACGCCGCCTGCCGGAATGGGAGGTGGAATGGCTGCCCGGCTTCCAGGGCGCCCGCCCCGTGCGCATCGGCAACGGCGCCGCCGGCCAGGTGCAGCACGATCTGTTCGGCGTGGTCATGCAGGCCCTGCTCGATGCCCGCGAAGGCGGCCTGCCCGCCGACCCTGAAAGCTGGTCCCTGCAGCGCGCCCTCATCGACCACCTCGCCGCCACCTGGGAACTACCGGATGACGGCATCTGGGAGGTGCGCGGCGGCCGCCGCCACTTCACCTTCTCCAAGGTCATGGCCTGGGTGGCGATCGACCGCAGCATCCAGGCCGCCGAGCGCCACGGGCTAAAGGCCCCCCTCGCCGAATGGCGCACCCTGCGCCACCGCATCCACCAAACCGTCTGCGCCCACGGCATCCACCCCGAGCGCGGCTGCTTCACGCAAAGCTTCGGCAGCCCCGCGCTGGATGCCAGCCTGCTGCAAATCCCCCTGCTCGGCTTCCTGCCGGCCAGCGACAAGCGCGTCACCGCCACCATCGCCGCCATCGAACAAGACCTGATGCCCCAGGGCCTCGTGCTGCGCTACGACACCCGCGAAGCCATGGACGGCCTGCCCCCGGGCGAGGGCGCCTTCCTCGCCTGCAGCTTCTGGCTGGTCGAAGCCTACGCCCTGCAAGGCCGCCGCGCGGAAGCCGAGGCGCTGTTCACTCGCCTCGCCGCCCTCGCCAACGATGTCGGACTGCTGGCAGAGATGGCGGATCCCGCCACCGGCCGCCTGCTCGGCAACTTCCCCCAGGCCTTCAGCCACGCCGCCCTCATCGCGGCGGCGGCGCGGCTGGCGGAGACCTGAGCCCCCGCTACAGGACGAACCAGCTCGCGTCCGGCGTGCCCACCGGCCGCACGAAGATCGTCAGGTCCGCGGCGAAATCCCCGTTCGTGTCGCCCAGGATCGACACACGCGTGCCGTCCAGCGCCCACACCAGCGAGCCCGCGCCGGAGAAGCCCGCGCCCGCGATGGGGTTGAAGGTGAACGCATCGTTCGCCAGCGTGCCGGCAATCGCGTCGATCGCCGACAGGTCCAGCCGCTCGCCCGCGGCCGGGTTGAAGTCCTGGATCGTGGTGGCGTTGGTCGCCCCATTGCCGATCGCCGCCTGCAGGAAGCGGAACCGGTCCACCCCGGCATTGCCTGTCACCGTGTCCAGCCCGCCGCCGAGCACGAACAGGTCAGCCGCCGTGCCGCCGGTCAGCGTCTGGTTGGCCGCAGTGCTCACGAAGTCGTCGTTCAGGATCAGGCCCTGCGCCGTGGCGGTGCCGATCGCCGCCCCGCCCGTGGGTGTGGCCAGCGTTACCGCGAAGCGCTCGTTCAACTCCTGCGCCTCGTCCGCCAGCACATTGATGGTGATGGTGCGAGAGGTCTCGCCGGCGGCGAAGGAAACCGTGCCGGTGGGGAACACCCCGGCGCTGAAATCCGACGCGCTGGCCGGGCTGGTGCCGCTGCCGGTGGCGCCGGCCACGGAGAAGCCCACCCCCTGCGCCAGGCCGGTCGCCCCGGTGCGCGTCACGGTGAAGGTGAACGCCGTTGTCGCACCGGCAATCCCGCTCCCCTCCGCCTTGCTGGCACTGGCGGCCGCGATCGACAGGACGGAGTCGTCGCTCTGGATCACCGCCCCCAGCGTCGGCACCGATATCGCCGCCCCCGTGGCGTTGCTGAGCGCCAGCTGGAAGGCCTCGTCGGCCTCCAGCGCGGTGTCCCCGGCCACCTGAACCGTCACGGTCTTGCTCGTCTCCCCGGCCAGGAAGCTCAGTGTCCCCGCGGGCAGCACGCCGCCCACGAAATCCGCCGCATTGGCCGGCGCCGTCCCGGTGCCGGCCACGGTGAACTGCACCGTGCTTGTCCCGGTGGTCGTTCCCTGGCGCTGCACCACGAAGCTGTAGGCGCGCGCGCCGCTAGTGCCTTCCACCTGTGTCATCGCCCCGCCGGCCACCACGCGCAGGCTGGTGTCGTCGTTCTGGATGACCCCCTGCGCGCTGGACGTTGCGATCTGCGCCCCGTTGGTGGGGGCGGAGAGCACCACCGCGAAGCGCTCGGCCAACTCGCCCACCGCGTCCGCGGCCACGTTGACTGTCACCACCTGGCTCGTCTGGCCCACCGCGAAGCTCACCACCCCGGTGGGCAGCACGCCACCGGCGAAATCCGCCGCATCGGCCGGCTGGGTCCCGGAGCCGGTCACCCCGCTCACCGTCCAGGCCACGTTCTGCGCCACCGTGTTGGTGCCGCTGCGCGTGACAGTGAAGGTGAAGGGGGTGGTGGCCCCGGCCGCCCCGGTCCCTTCCGGCTTGTTCGCGCTGGTGGCGGCGATCGAAACCGTGGAATCGTCTCCCAGGATGGTGCCGCGCAGGCTCGGCGTGCTGATCGCCGCACCGGTGGCGCCAGACAGCACGAGGTCGAACACCTCGGTATTCTCGATCTCGGTATCGCCGGCCACGTTCACCACAACGGTCTGCGTCGCCACGCCCGGTGCGAAGGTCAGCGTTCCCGAAGGCAGCACGCCCCCCACGAAATCCGCTGCATTTGCCGCCCCGGCCAGCCCGTCCACGCCACCGACCACGGCAAAGTTCACCGTGCTGGTGCCCGTGGTGATGCCCTGGCGCTGCACCACGAAGGTGAATGCGCGCCCGCCCGATTGGCCCTCGGCCTGGCGCAGTTCGCCACCGGCCACCACCCGCAGGCTGGTATCGTCGTTCTGGATCACGCCGTCGGCACTGGCGGTGCCCAGGATGGCGCCGCCGGTCGGGCCAGACAACGTAACGGCGAAGCGTTCCGCAAACTCGCCCACCGCATCCGCGGCCACGTTCACGGTCACTGTCTGGCTCTTCTGGCCGGCAGCAAAGCTGAGCACGCCAGAGGGCAGCGCGCCGCCAGCGAAATCCGCCGCATCAGCGGGCTGGGAGCCGGTGCCGGTGGTGCCGGCCACCGACCAGGCGACGGTCTGCACCACGCCGCCTTCGCCACCGCGCGTCACGGTAAAGGTGAACGGCGTGGTGGCGCCGGCAGCACCCGTGCCCTCCGGCTTGCTGGCGCTGGTCGCCGCGATCGAGAACGAGGTGTCATCGTTCAGAATGGTGCCGGTCGCCGTGCCGGTGCCGATGCTGCCGCTGCTGGGGGTGGCAAGCACCACCTGGAAGCCCTCGTTCGCCTCTCCCGTACTGTCCCGCGCCACGTTGATCGTCACCGTCCGGCTGGCCTCGCCCGCCGCGAAGCTGACAGTGCCGGATGGCAGCACGCCGCCCGCGAAATCCGCCGCATTGGCCGGGGCGGCGGCGCTGCCGGTCACACTGAAGGCCACCGATCCCGCGCCGATGGTGCTGCCCGTGCGCTGCGCCAGGAAGGTGAAGGCGGTGGTGCCGCTGCCATTGCCCTCCGCCAGGGCGGCAAAGTTAGCCGCGATCGAGTAGGTGTTGGGGGTTGGCGGGACTGGTACGGTCACGTCGCTGAACTTCAGCTGTTCGATATTCGTCAGCGTGTCCTTGCCGTCCGCCCCGGTCACGGTCACCACGCCAGTAGGCCCGGCGGTCACCGTGTACGTGGCCGAGGCGCCGGAGAACACGGCGATGTCCTCGCCGCCCGCACCATCGATGGTGTCGTCGCCCAGCCCGCCCTGCAGGGTGTTCGCACCGCCATCGCCGGTGATCGTGTCGGCGAACCCGGTGCCGATCACGTTCTCGATGTTCAGCAGCGTGTCGGTGTTGCCAAAGCCGTCGGTGGCGCTGCCCTTGCCCAGGCCGGCGCTGCCGAGAGTCACCGTCACGCCCGCGGTCCCGCCTTCGGCGCTGTCACGGCTGTAATCCGCCGTGTCGATGCCGCCGGCACCGTCCAGCGTGTCGGTGCCGGCCAGGCCTTGGAACACGTTGGCATTGCCGTCGCCGGTCAGGGTGTCCCCCTGTGCCGACCCGCGCACATTCTCGAACGAAGCCAGCGTGTCCGTGTCGCCGAACCCGTCGGTGGCCACGCCCGTGCCCAGGTTGACGGTCACCCCCTTGGTGCCGCCGTACTGGGCATCGCGGTCATAGCGCACCGTGTCGCTGCCCCCGCCGCCGGCCAGCGCGTCCGCACCCCGCAGGCCGGTGATCTGGTTCGCGCCGCCATCGCCGGTGATCGTGTCGGCGGCACTGGTGCCGCGCACGTTCTCGATGCCGGTGAAGCTGTCGGTGCCGCCCAGCGGGTCAATCACCGAGCCCTTGCTCAGGTCCAGCGTGATGCCGATGCCGTTCGTGAAGTCGGCATAGCTGATCTGGTCGGCCCCGCCCGATCCGCCCTTCACCGTGTCGTTGCCGGCGCCGGGCTCGATGTAAACCGAATAGGCACCGCCGGTCAGGGTGTCGTCGCCGCTGCGCCCCATCAGCCCGTACGATATGCCCGGTGGCAGCGTGGCGTCGCCGCCCGTCAGCGTGTCGGCGAAGCTCGTGCCACGCACCTGCTCAATCGAGATCAGCGTATCGATGTTGCCGTAGCCATCCGTCGCAGTGCCCTTGCCGAGATGCACGGCAACACCCGCCAAACCGCCATCGGCCTCGTCGCGCGTGTAGTCGACCGTATCCAGCCCGTCCCGTCCGTCGATCGTGTCGTCGCCGGCCAGGCCCTGAAAGCTGTTGGAGTTCGCATCGCCCCGCAGCACATCGCCCAGCGCCGCGTTGGAGCCGCGGACAGTCTCGAAGTTCGAAAGCGTATCGGTGTCGCCGAAGCCATCGATGGCGGTACCGGCCAGGAGATCGACGGTCACAGCGGCCTTGCCGCCGTAGTTCGTGTCGCGGTCGTATCGCACCATGTCGGTGCCACCGCCACCGTTCAGGGTATCCGCGCCTTTCAGGCCGCTGATCTCGTTGTTGGCCGCATTCCCGATGATGCTGTCAGCGGCGCCGCTGCCACGGGCATTGTCGACATTCGTGAACGTGTCCGTGCCGCCGAGCGGGTCAACCACGGAACCCTTGGTCATATCGAGCGCAATGCCTGCGCCGCTGTTGAAATCGGCGTAGCTGATCTGGATATAAGCGCCAGCCGTCCCCACAACCGTGTCGTTGCCGGCCCCCGGTTCGACATACGTCGTGGCGGCGCCCGAAGTAAGCGTGTCGTCGCCGCCGCGGCCCAGCAACTCCCAGGATGCGTTGCTGCCGAGACTGGCATCACCGCCTGTCAGAGTGTCGGCGAAATCGGTACCCCGTACGGCCTCAATCGAGATCAGCGTATCGGTGCCGCCAAAGCCGTCCGTCGCAGTGCCCTTGCCAAGATGCACAACAACACCCGCCGAACCGCCGTCAGCAGCGTCGCGCGAATAGTCGACCGTATCCTGGCCATTCCGTCCGTCGATCGTGTCATTGCCAGCCAAGCCCTGAAAACTGTTGGCTGACGCGTTGCCACGAAGAACATCGCCCAGTGTTGCATTGGAACCGCGGACACTCTCGAAATTCGAGAGAGTATCGGTGTCTCCAAAGCCGTCGGTTGCAGTCCCCGCCAGGAGATCGACGGTCACAGCGGCCTTGCCGCCGTAGTTCGCGTCGCGGTCGTAGCGCACCATGTCGGTGCCACCGCCACCGTTCAGGGTATCCGCGCCTTTCAGGCCGGTGATCTCGTTGTTGGCTGCATTCCCGGTGATGCTGTCAGCAGCGCTGCTGCCGCGGACATTGTTCACATTCGTGAACGTGTCCGTGCCGCCGAGCGGGTCAACCACGGAACCCTTGGTCAGGTCGAGCGCAACACCTACGCCGTTGTTGAAATCTGCGTAGCTGATCTGGACATAGACGCCGGCTGTCCCCACCACCGTGTCGTTGCCGGCCCCCGGTTCGACATACGTCCCGCCCGCGCCCGAAATGAGCATGTCGTCGCCGTCGCGGCCCAGCAAATCCCAGGATGCGTTGCTGCCGAGATTGGAATCACCGCCGGTGAGCGTATCGGCAAATGCCGTTCCCTCCACCTGCTCGATGGAGAGCAGCGTGTCGGCATTGCCGAACCCGTCCGTCGCGGTGCCCTTGCCCAGGTCCACCACAACGCCCTTGCCGCCGCCGAACTGGGCATCGCGGTCGTAGCGCACGCGGTCCAACCCGCCACCGCCATTGATGAAGTCGCTGCCGTTCAGTCCGCGGAACTGGTTGTTGCCGTCGTTGCCGATCATCACGTCCGCATTGCGGGTGCCGCGCAGCGACTCGATGCTGCCCGAGAGCGTGTCCTTGCCACCATACGGATCCATCACGACCCCGGTGCCAAGGTTGGCGTCGACGCCGTTGGCACCGGAGTACTCGGAGTAGCTCACCTGGTCGAACCCGGCACCACCGGCGATGCTGTCGTTGCCGGCGCCCGGCTCGATGTAGCTATCGAAGCTGCCGGCCGTGATCGTGTCGTCGCCGGCCAGGCCGTACATCTCGTACGTCTGCCCAACCAGCACCGCGTTGCCGCCCGTCAGCGTGTCCGCCACCTCGGTGCCAACCACGGCCTCGATATCGCTGAAGCTGTCGGTCTTGCCGAACCCGTCCGTGCCGGTCCCGGTCGCCAGGTTCACCACCACGCCCAGCGCGCCACCGTACTGCGCATCCCGGTTGTAGCGGATCTGGTCCACCCCCGCCCCGCCAACCACCACATCCGCGCCGCCCAGCGGCTCGAACCGGTTGTCGGCGGCATTGCCCGTCAACGTGTCGGCGAAGTTGGTGCCGCGCACGCCCTCGATGCCGCTGAAGCTGTCGGTGTTGCCCCAGGCATCGGTCACGGTGGCTTTGGTAAGGTCCACGGTCACGCCCTTGGTCACCGTCGCGTCGCCATTGGCATTGGCGTAGGACAGGATGTCGCGCGTCCCCTCGCCGCCATCCACCGTGTCGGTGCCCCGGCCGGGTTCGATGTAGTCATCCCCCGCGAAACCGCTGATCGTGTCGTTGCCCGCGCCCCCGAACAGCGAATCGTTCCCCGTGGAACCGTTCACCGTGTCGTTGCCCGACAGCAGGAAGTTGAACACGTTGCCCAGGCTCACCTGCCAGGCATTGTAGAAATCGGCAGCGGGAACCGACAGGCCAGCAAACCCGGCAAGCTGGGTGGCGAAATCGTCCTGATACAGCGTGATGTTCTCGATGGTCCCGGCCGTCGGCACCATTTCGCCACCGCCGATATCCGTCAGCACGAAGCCGCTGCCAACGATGGCGACGATCGTGCCATCGGGGTTCTGCACATTGATGGCAATGGAGGAGGAGCCAAGCAGGCTGCCACCGTCGCCGGTCTGGAAGAACTTGGAGGAGGTAACGCCCGCGCCGAGCGCGTTCATGATGGTGTAGCTGGCCATGGCGTTGGCTCCCGTCTCAAAAAAAATGCAGTTCTTGTCAGCCGAGATTACGCTCCGGCCTATCGACAGGCAAGCGCATTCAACCCACAAACAACCGGCATCGCAATAAAATCAGGCCGTTACAATACGTCTCCGCCGCCGCCCCCGCAGCGCCAGGTACACCACCGGCGTGGTGTAGAGCGTCAGCATCTGGCTCACCACCAGCCCGCCCACCACCGTCAGCCCCAGCGGCTGGCGCAGCTCCGCCCCCGTGCCGGTCGCCAGCGCCAGCGGCACCGCCCCTAGCAGGGCGGCCAGCGTCGTCATCAGGATCGGCCGGAACCGCTCCACCGCCGCCTGCCGGATCGCCGCCACCCCATCCATCCCGCGCTGCCGCTCCAGCTCCAGCGCGAAATCCACCATCATGATGGCGTTTTTCTTCACAATTCCCATCAGCAGCAGAATGCCGATCATCGCCATCGCCGAAAGCTCCGTCTCCGTCGCCCACAGCACCAGCAACGCCCCAAGCCCGGCGGAGGGCAGGGTGGACAGGATGGTGATCGGCTGCACCAGGCTCTCGTACAGCACTCCCAGCACGATATAGATCGTCAGCAGCGCCGCCCCGATCAGCAGCGGCTGGGTGGAAAGACTGTCCGCCAGCCAGCGCGAATTGCCGGCGAAACTGGTGCGCACCGTATCCGGCATGCGCATCTCCCACGCCACGCGCTGCACCGTCGCCAGCCCCGTGCCCGCCGGCATGCCCGGCGCCAACGAAAACGTGATCGTGGCCGCCGGCGACTGCCCCTGGTGCCGCACCGCCAGCGGCGCCCCGCCGCGCTCCAGCCGAACCACGCTGCCCAGCGGCACCTGCTGCCCGCCCGCCCCCCCCCCGAACACCCGCGCCAGCCCCGCCGGGTCCGCCTGCAACGCCGCGTCGATCTCCTCGATCACGCGATACTGGTTGCGCGCCGTGTAGATGATCGAGATCTGCCGCTGCGCGAAGGCATTGTTGAGCGCGTTGGTGATCGCCGAAACCGAAACCCCCAGCCTTGCGGCCACCTCCCGGTCGATCACCACGTTCACCTGCGGCCCCGCCCGATCCTGGTCACTGGAAACGTCCGTGATCCCCGGCTCCTCGCGCAACCGGTCCACCAGCCGCTGCGACCACTCGCGCAGCAGGCCCAAATCCTCGCTCAGCAGCACGAACTGGTTGCTGCTCCCCTGCCGCCCGCCGCCGCGCATCTCCTGCGCCGACCAGGTGAAGGCCTGGATCCCCGCCAGCCCCGCAAGCTGCGGCCGCAACCGCGCCACCACCTGCTCGGCCGAAACCCCACGCTCCGAAACCGGCTTCAGCCCGATCACCAGCTGCCCCCGGTTGAGCGACGCCCAGCCGGAGGTCACCCCGATATTCGATCCGATCTGCGCCACCGCCGGGTCGCGCTCGATGATCTCGATCACCCGCCGCTGCCGCTCCGCCATCGCAGCGAAGGAGATCTCCGGCCCCGCGATCACCGCCCCCTGCAGCATCCCGGTATCCTGGCTCGGCATGAACCCCTTGGGCACCTGGCCATACATCCACACCGTCAGCCCCAGGATCCCCACCGTCACCGCCAGCATCAGCCAGCGCACCCGCAGCGCGAGATCGAGCGAGCGCGCATAGCCACGCTGCAACCCCGCCAGCGCCCGCTCCACCCCCCGGTCCATCGCCCCCAGCACGCCACGCGGGGGCAGGGGCCGCGCCCGCATGAACCGCCCCATCATCATCGGCGTCAGGCTCAGCGACACCACCGCGGAAATCGCGATCGCCACCGTCAGCACCACGGCGAACTCATGGAACATCCGCCCGAGAATGCCGCCCATGAACAAAATCGGGATGAACACCGCCACCAGGGAGATGCTGATGGAGATCACCGTGAACCCGATCTGCGCCGCCCCATCCAGCGCCGCCCGCAGCGGCGATTTCCCCATCTCCGCATGCCGCGCCACGTTCTCGATCATCACGATGGCATCGTCGACAACGAACCCCACCGCAATCGTCAGCGCCATCAGCGAGAAATTGTTCACCGAAAAGCCCAGCAGGTACATCGCCGCCAGGCTTCCCGCGAGCGAAAGCGGCACCGTCACCGCGGCCGCCAGCGTCGGCACCAGCCGGCGCAGGAACAGCAGCACCACCAGCAGCACCAGCACGCAGGAGATCAGCAGCGCATTGCGCACCTCCGCCACGCTGGCGCGGATCGTCTGGGTGCGATCCACGATCACCGTCATCGCCACATCGGGCGGCATCCAGGCCTGAAGCTGCGGCAGCATGGCCTTGATGCGGTCCACCGTCTCGATCACGTTGGCCCCGGCCGCCTTTGTCACGTTCATCAGGATCGCGGGCTTGGAGCCGAGCCACGCCGCCAGCCGCGCGTTGGTCACGCCATCGACCACGTCGGCCACGTCCCCCAGCCGCACCACGCCGCCGCCCGGCACGGTCTTCAGCACCAGCGGCCGGTATTCGGCCGCGCGCACCATCTGCCCGTTCAGCCCGATCAGCTCGGCCTGGTCCTCGCCGTCGAACCCGCCGGTGGGCCCGAACACATTGCTGCGCCGGATCGCGTTGAACACGTCCTGCGCCGAAAGCCCCGCCGCCGCCAGCGCCGCCGGGTCCAGCCGCACCCGCACCGCCGGCTTCTCCGCCCCGTTGATCTGCACGTTGCCCACGCCATCCAACTGGGAGATGCGCTGGGCGAACACGCTGTCCGTCAGGTCGTACAGCTCCGCCATGGAGCGGGTCTCAGAGGTCAGCGCCAGGCTCATGATCGGCGCCGCCGCCGGGTTGAACTTGCGCAGGAACGGCCGCGTCGGCAGGTCCGCCGGCAGGTCGGGCGTCGCCGCATTGATCGCCGCCTGCACATCCTTGGCCGCGTCGTCGATGTTCCGGCTCAATTCGAACTGGATCACGATGGAGCTGGCGCCAACCGAATTGGTCGAGGTCAGCTCCGTCACCCCCGCAATCTCCGAAAGCCGCCGCTCGATCGGCGCCGCGATCGAATTCGCCATCGTCTCCGGGTCCGCGCCGGGCCGGCTGGCGAACACCACGATGGTGGGAATATCCACATTCGGCAGCGGCGCCACCGGCAGGAACCGCCAGGCCACCAGCCCCGCGATCATCAGCCCCAGCGCCATCAGGATGGTGCCCACCGGCCGCGCGATGAAGGTGGCGGAAAACCTCACCGCCTCACTCCGCCGCCACCGGCCGCACCCAGCGCAACCGCAGCCGCTCGAACGCCAGGTAGATCGCCGGCGTGGTGTACAACGTCAACACCTGGCTCAGCAGCAACCCGCCGATGATCGTCACCCCCAGCGGAAACCTAAGCTCGCTGCCGCTGCCGGATTCCAGCGCCAGCGGCAGCGCCCCCAGCAGCGCCGCGGCTGTCGTCATCATGATCGGCCGATAGCGCAGCAGGCACGCCTCCATGATCGCGTCCTCCGGCGAAAGCCCGCGCGTGCGCTCCGCATCCAGCGCGAAGTCGATCATCATGATCGCGTTCTTCTTCACGATCCCCATCAGCAGCACGATCCCCACCAGCGCCACCAGCGAAAGGTCCTGCCCCGTCGCCGTCAGCGCCAGCAACGCCCCGATCCCCGCAGAGGGCAGGGTGGACAGGATCGTCACCGGATGGATGAAGCTCTCGTACAGCACCCCCAGCACGATGTAGATCACCACGATCGCCGCCAGGATCAGCCACGGCTCGGCCTCCAGCGAACGCCGGAACTCCGCGGCATCGCCGGAATAGGCCCCCGTCATCGTGGCCGGCAGCCCGATCTCCTCCTGCGCCCGCGCCACCGCCTGCACCGCCTGCCCCAGCGAATAGCCCGGCGCGAGGTTGAAGCTGATCGTGGCAGAGGGAAACTGGTCCTCGCGCGTGATCGAAAGCGGCGCCACGGTGCGCGTGATCGTCGCGAACCCCGCCAGCGGCACCTGCGCCCCGTTGCTGCCCGGCACCCGCAGCCGCAGCAGCGAACTGGGATCGGCCTGCCAGGAGGGATCGGCCTCCAGCACCACGCGATACTGGTTCGATTGCGCAAAAATCGTCGAGATCTGCCGCTGCCCGAAGGCGTTGTACAGCGCGTCCTGCACCGTCTGCATCGAAACGCCCAGCCGCATCGCGGCATCGCGATCCACCTGCACCAGCATGCGGAAACCCTCGCCCTGCTGGTCGGAATTCACCTCCCGCAGCCCCGGCTCCGCCCGCAGCCGCGCCAGCAGCTGCGGCGCCCATTCCGCCAGCGTCGCCACCTCGGTATCCACCAGCGTGTACTGGAACTGCGTCCGGCTCACCCGCGTGCCGATCTGGATGTCCTGCACCGGCTGCATGTAGGTCACCAGCCCCGGAAGCGGATGCAGCGCCGCCTGCAGCCGCTCGGCGATCTGCTGCGCGGTCGCCTTCCGCTCGGCGCGCGGCTTCAGCACAATCGTCATCCGCCCCGCATTCGCCGTGGCGTTCACGCTGCCCGCGCCCACGAACACCACCACGCTGGCCACATCCGCATCCTGCCGCACGATCTGCGCCGCCTGGCCCTGCAGCTGCGCCATGCGCGTGAAGCTCACCGATTGCGCCGCCTCGCTTGTCGCCACGATCACCCCGGTATCCTGCAGCGGCAGGAACCCCTTCGGCACCACCAGATATAGCCACCCCGTCCCGGCCAGGGTCAGCGCGAACATCACCAGCACCGCCCGCTGCCGCCGCATCGCCCACCCCAGCGAAACCCGGTACCAGCCCAGCGTCGCCTCGAACCCGCGCTCGAACAGGCGGGAAATCACCCCCGGTTTCTCCACCCCCTGCGGCTTCAGCAGATACGCGCACATCATCGGCGTCACGGTCAGCGAAACCACCGCCGAGACGATCACCGCCACGCTCAGCGTCACCGCGAAAGTGCTGAACAACCGCCCGATCACCCCGGTCATGAACAGCAGCGGAATGAACACCGCGATCAGCGAAACCGTCAGCGAAATGATCGTGAACCCGATCTGCGACGCCCCCTCATAGGCCGCCGCCAGCGGGCTCTTCCCCTCCTCGATATGGCGCACGACGTTCTCGATCATCACGATCGCATCATCCACCACGAACCCCGTCGCGATGGTCAGCGCCATCAGCGAGAGGTTGTCGAGCGAATACCCCAGCAGGTGCATCACCCCGAACGTCGCCACCAGCGAAAGCGGCAGCGCCACCGCCGGGATCAGCGTCGCCCGCGGCGAGCGCAGGAACAGGAAGATCACCCCCACCACCAGCCCGATCGCCAGCATCAGCGTGAACTGAACGTCGCGCACGCTGGCGCGGATCGTCTCGGTGCGGTCCGCCACCACCACCATGCGCAACTGCGCCGGCAGCGTCCGCCGCAGCTGGGGCAGGGCGGCCCGCACCCGCTCCACCGTCTCCACGATATTGGCCCCCGGCTGGCGCTGGATATCCACCACCACCGCCGGAATGGCCGGCGTCGGCGTCCCGTCCGGCCGCGTGCCGAAATACCAGGCCCCGGCCCGAACATTCTCCAGCCCGCCCACCACGGTGCCGAGATCCGAAAGCCGCACCGGCGCGCCCCCGCGCCACGAAACCACCAGGTCGCGATAAGCCTCCGGGGACATCAGCTGGTCGTTGGCGCCGAGCGCGATCGCCTGCCGCGGCCCGTCGAACCCGCCCTTGGCCCCGTTCACATTCGCCGCCGCGATCGCCTGCCGCACGTCATCCAGCGCCAGCCCATAGGACGCCACCCGCGCCGGATCCACCCGCACCCGGACCGCCGGCCGCATGTTCCCCAGTATGGAAACCCGCCCCACGCCCGAGATTTCCGAAAGCTTCGGCTGCAGCAGCGTATCCGCCGCATCGCTCACCCGGTCCATCGTCATGGCATCGGAGAACAGCGCCAGCGTCAGGATCGGCGCATCCGCCGGGTTCACCTTCGCATACACCGGCGGGTAGGGCAGGCTCGCCGGCAACGTCCCCGCTGCCGCATTGATCGCCGCCTGCACATCCTGCGCCGCCGCATCGATGCTGCGCCCCAGCGTGAAGGTCAGCGTAATCTGGCTGGTCCGCTCCGAACTCACGGAGGTCATGGATTCCAGCCCCTGGATCTGCCCGAACTGCCGCTCCAGCGGCGCCGTGATCAGGTTGGAAATCACCTCCGGCGAGGCGCCGGGCATCTGCGTGGTAATCTGGATGGTCGGAAAATCCACCTGCGGCAGCGCGGAAACCGGCAACACCCGATACCCCAGCGCACCCGCCAGCAGCACCGCCAGCGCCAGCAGCGTGGTGGCGATCGGCCGCGCGATGAACGGGGCTGAGATGTTCATGCCCTAGCCCGGAGGCCGCTCGCGCCCACCCGCCACCGGCCGCGGCCCGGCCGGCCGCTGCGGCGTCGTCACCGTCACCTTCGTCCCGTCCGAAAGCCGGGAAGCCCCATCCACCACCACCCGCTCGCCCGCCTTCAGCCCCTCGGCCACGATCGCCACCGTCAGGTCCTCGTGCCCCACCGTCACCGGCCGGCGCTCCGCCTTCAGCTCGTCCCCCACCACGAACACGAACGCCCCGCGCGGCCCGCGCTGCACCGCCACCGGCGGCACCGTCACCGCATCGCGCCACACCCGCGCCCGCAGCCGCACCGTCACGAAGGCACCGGGCCACAGCACCAGCCGATCATTGGTGAACGTCGCCTTCAGCTTGATCGTCCCGGTCGAGGGATCCACCTGGTTGTCCAGCACCGTCAGCACGCCGCGGTCCAGCACCTCGCGCTCCGTCACCGGCGCATTGGCCTGCGGCAGCGCCAGCACCTCCACTTCGCCCGCCGCCATCGCCGCCCTCACCGCGGCCAGCGCCTGCTGCGGCAGGGTGAACTGCACGTTGATCGGCCGCAGCGTCGCAATCGTCGCCAGCCCGTTCGCATCGCTCGCGCGCACGATGTTGCCCACGTCCACGTTGCGGATGCCCACCCTTCCTGCGATCGGCGCCGTGATCGTGGTGTAGCTCAGCTGCGTGCGCGCCTGGTCGATCTGCGCCTGGTCGCCGGCCACCTGCGCCTCCAGCTGCGCCACCTGCGCCCGCGCCGTATCGGCCTGCTGGGCCGAGGTATAGGCCGTCGCCGCCAGCCGCGCGTAACGCGCCGCATCCAGCCGCGCATTGGCCAGCTGCGCCTCGTCCTGCTGCTTGCGCGCCAGCGCCGCGTCCAGGTTCGCCTGGTAGCTGCGGCTGTCGATCCGCGCCAGCACGTCACCCACCGCCACGTCCTGCCCCTCGCGGTAGCGCAGCTCCACCAGCGGCCCATCCACCATCGGCCGCACCACCACGCTGGCCGAAGCCTGCACCGTCCCCAGCCCATCCAGCCAGATCGGCACGTTGCGCGCCTCGGCATTGGCCAGCAGCACCGGAATGCTGTCCGGCGGCGCGAACCGGCGCCGCCCCCCCGGCGCCTGCACCCCGGCCGTCTCCGCCGGCGCGCGCAAATAGAACCACCAGGTGACGCCGCCCCCGGCGGCGGCCACCAGCAGCACCAGCAGAAGGATCAGGCGGCGCATACAGTGCTCATGTCTTGCAATATGGGGTCATCCCGGCGGCACCGCCATATCCGCCGTGCTCCACCCCCCGCCCAGCGCCTTGTAGAGCGCCAGCAAGGACTGGAACCGTGCCAGCCGCACCTGCGCCAGCGCATCCAGGTTGCTGAACAGCGTGGTCTGCGCATTCAGCGTCGCCACAATGTCGATCGTGCCCGCCAGCAACTGCGCCCGCGCGATATCCGCCGCACGCTGGCTCGTCGTCACCGCCTCGCGCGTCAGCGCTTCCTGCTCGCTGCTGTAGCGCAGGGCCTGCACCGCGTCCTCCACATCCGTGAACGCCTGGATCACCACGCGCCGGTAGTTCGCCAGCAACTCCTCCTCCTGCGCCTGGCTGCGCGCCAGCACCGCCCGCCGCGCCCCCCCGTCGAAAATCGCCTGCGCAGCAGACCCCACCGCCGACACGAACAGAGACCCAGGCCCGAACAGCGTCGCCAGCGCGATATTCTCAAACCCCGCCCGGCCCGACAGTGTCACACTCGGCAGAAACGCCGCCCGCGCCGCGCGGATATTCGCATTCGCCCCGCGCAGATCCGCCTCCGCCGCCGCGATATCCGGCCGCCGCGCCAACAGCTCGGAAGGCAGCCCCGGCGCCACCTCCGGCAGCCGCAACGCCGAAAGTGTGCCCGGCCGCACCGTGATCGCCGAAGGCGGTCGCCCCGTCAGCACCCCCAGCGCGTTCAACTGCTGCTCCAGCTGGCTGCGCAACCCCGGCACCCGCGCCCGCAGGCTCGCCACCAGCGCCGCCTGCTGCGCCACATCCAGCTGGTTCGCCGTCCCCACCTGCGCCCGCGCCGTCACCGCCGCCAGCACACGCTCGGAATCCGCCAGGTTCCGCTCCGCCACATCCAGCCGGTCCTGCAGCGACAGTGCCTGGAACCACGTGCCCGCCACCGCGGACACCACGCTCAGCGCCACGCTGCGCGCATCCAGCGCCGTGGCCAGCGCCGCCGCCTCGGCCGCCTCACGCCCCGCCGCCAGCCGCCCCCACAAATCCACTTCCCATGAGATACTCGGCTCGATCCCGTAACTCCGGCTCTCCGCATACCGCCCGCTCGGCACCGACTGGCTGCCCACCCGGCGCGGAATGGAGGATCGCGCCCACTGCGCATCCGCGGAAACCCCCACCGTCGGCCACAGCGACGCCCCCGCCAGCCGCAGGCTCGCCTCCGCCTGCCGCACCCGCGCCACCGCCGCCTGGATATCCGGCGAATTCGCCCGCGCCTCCGCGATCAGCGCGTCCAGCTCCACAGAGCCGAACCCCTGCCACCACTCCGCCCCCGGCCACACCGGCGCCGTCGGCCCGCCCGCCCGATACGCCCCCGGCACCTCGGCCTGCGGCGGCGCAAACACCGGCCCCACCGAACATCCGGCCAGCAAAAGCACAACGCACACACGGGGCAGGGCAGCATACATGCCCCGGTCTCTACCCCGTCCCCCACCCATGCGCGAGTTAACCCTCAGAGAGCCACCTCCACCACCTCAGACGAAAGCGCATCCCCATCCACCGTCACCACCCGATATTGCGGCGGCCGCAGCACATACAGCCACTCATCCCCCGCCTGCGCGAAGGAGAAATGCGTGGACCGCAACCCCAGCACCTTCACCCCCGCCAGCGCCGTCTCCACCGTCAGATGCGTATGCCCATGCAGCACCGCCAGCACCCGCCC
>CANHKG010000053.1 GCA_947460455.1 Rhodospirillales bacterium
CGCGGCGCGCGGCGGTCAGCAGCCAGGCTTCCGGCCGCGCCGGGATGCCGCGCGCCGGCCAGGTTTCCAGCGCCTGGCGGAAGCCCTCGGCCAGCGCATCCTCCGCGGCGGCCACATCGCGGGAGCGGGCGGCGAGCAGGGCGACGAGCCGCCCGTAGGATTCGCGCGCCGCCCGCTCCGCAGCCCGGCCTGCCTCAGCCGCGGTGGGCAGGGTCACTGCGGCACCGGCGGCATCACCGGCCGCACCTCGGCGCTGGCGTAGCTGGCCGAGGGGCTGCTGGCGGCCCATTCCAGCGCGGTGTCGAGATCCGGCACCTCCACGATGAAGTAGCCGCCCACCTGCTCCTTGCTGTCGGCATAGGGCCCGTCCTGCACCGCCCCATCCTGCAGGGCCCCATCCTGCAGGGAGCGCACGCCGTCGCGCACGCGCACGATGGTGCCGGTTTCCGGCGGCATCAGCCCGTTGCCGTGCACGATGATGCCGGCCTTGGCCATGGCGTCGATATAGGCAGCCCAGGCGCCCATATGGGCCGGCGCGCGGGCGGGATCGCTGCGCAGGGCGAAGTCGCGGGCGGTTTCGTTGAAAAGGATCATGTACTGCATGGGTCGGCTCCGTTCGGGTACGGCGCCGGCATTCCGGCACCTGAACCGATGAGCCGCAGGGTGCCGCCATTTCGACAGGCGGCCGAAGAAAAAAACGAAGGGGCGGCCCCTACCGGAGCCGCCCCTTTCACATCAGCCTGGCCGGAAGGGTCAGACCTCTTCGTCAGACCCCGCATCAGACCAGCCGCCATCGGCCTGCTGCCAACCGCCGTCCTGGGCGCCGTCCTGGGCGGTGTCCTGGTAGCTGGTGGGCTGCTGCCAGCCGCCATCCTTGGGTTCGCCGCCCTGGGCGTAGGGGTCGCTGGTGGGGTTGGTCCAGGCGGAGCCGGCAGCCCCCGTGGCCGCGCTGGCGGCATGGGCGGCGCCCCCGCCGGAGAAGGCGTTCATCAGCATGTTGCCCACCACCATGCCACCGGCCACGCCGGCCGCGGTGGTGAGCGCCGAGCCGAGGAAGCCGGAGCCGCCGCCCTGCTGGAACATGCCGGGCTGGTAGCCGGGCGCGTAGGTCGGCTGCGGCGGCGGCATGGTGCGCGCCTGCGGCGGCGGCGGCGGGGCAGACTGGCGGCCACCGAACAGCCCGCCGAACAGCCCGCGCGAGGGCTGCGGCTGCTGGGCCGCGGCACCCCAGGGCGAGCCAGCGGGAACCTGCGGCTGGCCGTAGCCCTGTTGGCCGTAACCTTGCTGGCCATAACCCTGCTGGGCGCGGGCCTGCTCCAGCTCCCACTGCAGGCGGTTGATGGTGTTCTGCGCCTCGGCCAAAGCATGCTCCTGCACGAACGCCATCTGCGTCAGGCGGTAGCGCGCATCGGGGTAGCGCTGCATCAGCTCGGCGATCAGGGCATCCGCCTCCCGATCGACAGGCGGCTGGGCCTGTGGGGCGGGCAGGGTGCTGGGCACCGAGCCGGGCGCGCGCACCGGGGTGCCGGCCACGCGCTGGATGAACTGGGCGATGAGGTCGCGTTCCTCGTTGGTCATCTGAATCCCCGTGCGGTTCCGGTTGCGAAAAGCAGTCGAACCTCCCCCGGATGTGGCCCGGGGGCGGGGGCGGTTCAAGTTACATCCTGCTCATCGCGGGCTCATGATCCCCGCCGGCGCTTCTCTTTGCTGCGCTGCGGCACTAGTGTGCGCCCGATTCCTTCCCGCAGGCGGACGATGACGCGATCTTCCTTGAGTTTTCAGGACCTTATCCTGAAGCTGCACGGCTTCTGGGCCCGGCAGGGCTGCGTGATCCTGCAACCCTACGATGTGGAGATGGGGGCGGGCACGTTCCACCCGGCCACCACGCTGCGCGCGCTCGGGAAAAAGCCCTGGGCCGCAGCCTACGTGCAACCCAGCCGACGGCCGAGCGACGGCCGCTACGGCGAGAACCCGAACCGGCTGCAGCACTACTACCAGTACCAGGTGATCATGAAGCCCTCGCCCGCCGACGCGCAGGCGCTGCTGCTGGAAAGCTACCGCGAGATCGGGCTGGACCCGAAGCTGCACGATTTCCGCTTCGTGGAGGATGACTGGGAAAGCCCCACGCTGGGCGCCTGGGGCCTGGGCTGGGAGGTGTGGTGCGACGGCATGGAGGTCGGCCAGTTCACCTACTTCCAGCAGGTCGGCGGCATCCCGGTGGACCTGCCCAGCTTCGAGATGACCTACGGCCTCGAACGCCTGGCGATGTACGTGCAGGACGTGGAGCGGGTGTACGACCTGGATTTCAACGGCCGCGGCGTGAAATACGGCGACGTCTTCCTGCGCGCGGAGAAGGAATACAGCGCCCACAACTTCGAACACGCCGACACCGCGATGCTCGGCCGCCACTTCGAGGATGCGGAACGGGAATGCGCCGCCCTGCTGGGCGAGAAACTGGCGCTGCCGGCCTATGACCAGTGCATCAAGGCCAGCCACCTGTTCAACCTGCTGGACGCCCGCGGCGTGATCAGCGTGGCGGAACGCGCCAGCTATATCGGCCGTGTGCGGACGCTGGCGAAGGGCTGCTGCGAGGCGTGGCTGGCAGGGGAGCAGGCGGCCTGAGGGCGAATTGGCATGACGTGGCACCGCCAGAGGCGTATTCTACCGTGCGTATGGAGGTTTCTACCATGGGCTCCCAGCTGAACATCAAGAGCGACGATGCCTATGCCCTGGCCTCCCGCCTGTCGGAGCTGACGGGCGAAAGCCTGACAACGGCCGTCACGACGGCCCTACGGGAGCGGCTGGAGCGCGAGGAACGGCTGCGCGCGCGCGCGGAGCGGTCGGCGCGGCTGCTGGCGATCGCGGCGGATATCCGTTCGCACATGGCGGCGCCGCTGCCGGCCTCCGATCATCGCTGGCTGTATGACGAGAACGGGTTGCCGAAGTGATCGTGGACTCCTCTGCCGTGCTCGCGGTGATTTTCGGCGAGCCCGATGCCGTGCGCTATTCGGACGCCCTGGCCGAGGCCGAGGCGTGCCGGATGGCGGCACCGGTCTGGTTCGAGGCGGCCATGGTGGTGGAGGGGCGCGGCGGGCTTGCCGCGGCGCAACGGCTCGATGACTTCATGGCCGCGGCCGGCATGGAGCTTGTGCCCTTCACGGCTGACCAGGCGCGATTGGCACAGCAGGCTTGGCGCCGCTTCGGCAAGGGGCGGCATCGCGCCGCGCTGAACTATGGCGACTGCCTGAGCTACGCGCTGGCCCACGCACGGCGGGAGCCGCTGCTGTTCAAGGGCGACGACTTCGTCCACACCGACATCGAACCCGCGCTGAAGGACTGACACGTTGCCTGAGCTTTTCATCGAGCTGTTCAGCGAGGAAATCCCCGCGCGCATGCAGGCGCGGGCGGCGGACGATCTCTGCCGGCTGCTGACCGAGGCCCTGGCGCCGCTGTCGCCCACGGAAATGCGGGGCTTCTACGGCGCGCGCCGGATCGCCGCGGTGGCCACCGTGGCGGCCGGCGTGGCGGAAAGCCGCAGCGTGGAGCGCGGGCCGCGGCGCAGCGCGCCGGAACAGGCGCTGGCCGGCTTCCTGCGCAAGTTCAATGCCCCGCGCGAGGATGTGCGCGAGGAAGGCGAGTTCTGGGTGCTGGAACGCGTGGTGCCGGGCGTGGAGGCTGCCGGTTTGGTCGCCTCCGTGATGCCCGGCCTGCTGCGCCGCTTCCCCTGGCCGAAATCCATGCGCTGGGGCGGCACCAGCGGGTTCACCTGGGTGCGTCCGCTGCGCCGGATCACCTGCGTGCTGGATGGCGCGGTGGTGCCGTTCGACCTGCGCGACGGCGCCGATGACGGCCATGGCCTCGTCTCCGGCAACCAGACCGAGGGCCATCGCTTCCACGCCCCGGGCGCCTTCACCGTCACCTCCTGCGCGCAATGGGCCGAGGAGTTGATGGCCCGCCAGGTGGTGGTGCAGGCCGCCGAGCGGAAGCGCATGATCGCCGAGGGCCTCGCCGGGCTCGCCGCCACGCGCGGGCTCGCGGTGGTGGAGGATGCCGGGCTGCTGGAGGAGGTGGCCGGCCTGGTGGAATGGCCGGTGCCGCTGATCGGCGCGATCGACCCCGCCTACATGGACCTGCCGCCGGAGGTGATGCAGGTCTCCATGCGCGTGAACCAGCGCTACTTCGCGCTGCGCGACGCGCTTGGCCGGGCGGCCCCGTTCTTCGCCTTCGTCGCCAACATCGAAGCCGGCGACGGCGGCCGCGCCATCATCGCCGGCAACGAGCGCGTGCTGCGCGCCCGCTTCGCCGATGCCCGGCATTTCTGGGACCTCGACCGCCACGCCACGCTGGCCAGCCGGGTAGCGGCGCTGGAAGGCATCACCTTCCACGCCAAGCTCGGCACGCAGGGCGCCCGGGTGAAGCGGCTGGTCGCACTGGCCGGCAAGCTGGCGCCGCTGGTCGGCGCCGACGTGGCGCTCGCCGAACGCGCGGCGCTGCTGGCCAAGGCCGACCTGACCACCGGCATGGTCGGCGAATTCCCTGAACTGCAGGGCGTGATGGGCGGCTACTACGCCGTGCACGATGGCGAGAACCCCGCAGTGGCCGCCGCGGTGCGCGACCACTATCTGCCGAAGGGCCCGGGCGACGGGCTGCCGGAGAACCCGGTGGGCGTGGCGGTGGCGCTGGCGGACAAGCTGGACCAGATCGTCTCGTTCTTCGCCGTGGGCGAGAAGCCGACCGGCTCGGGCGACCCCTTCGCGCTGCGCCGCGCGGCGCTGGGCATCATCCGCATCCTGCGCGAGGGCAATATCCGCCTGGGCCTGCGCGAGGCAGCCGGCTGGGCGGCAGGCGAAGCCAATGCCGCCGCGGTGCCAGAGGTGCTCGACTTCCTGCTCGACCGCCTGCGCGTACAACTCCGCGCCGACGGCGCCCGCCACGACGTGCTGAACGCCGTGCTCGGCGCCGGCGCCGATGACGACATCGTCCGCCTGCTCGCCCGCACCGCCGCGGTCAGCGAGTTCCTGGCCACGGAAGCCGGCACCAACCTGCTCGCCGCCTCCCGCCGCGCCGCCAACATCCTGCGCATCGAAACCAAGAAGGACGGCCGCGAGTTCGACGGCGCGATCGACTCCACGCTGCTGGAGGAACCCGCCGAACGCGACCTCGCCCTGGCGATCGGGCAGCTGGGGCCAGACGTGGCAACGGCCATTGGCGACGAAAGATTTACCGATGCCATGGCATCCCTCGCCGCGTTGCGCGGCCCGGTCGATCAATTCTTCGACATGATCCTCGTCAACGCCGAGCGGCCGGAATTGCGCCAGAATCGTCTGCGACTGCTGTTCCATCTCCGGGCGGCCATGAACATGGCGGCCGATTTCTCACGCATCGAGGGCTGATCTTCATGAGCCAGACCATCTCCAAGTGGGTGTACAGCTTCGGCGCCGGGGCCAACGAAGGCACGGTGGAGATGCGCAACCTGCTGGGCGGCAAGGGCGCCAACCTGGCGGAGATGGCCCGCATCGGCCTGCCGGTGCCGCCGGGCTTCACCATCACCACCGAGGTGTGCACGGCCTTCTACGACAACGGCCGCCAATACCCCGCCGAGCTGCGCGAGCAGCTGCGCGCAGCCCTGGCCAAGGTGGAGAAGGCCGTCGGCCTGGAATTCGGCTCGCAATCCAACCCGCTGCTGGTCTCCGTCCGCTCCGGCGCGCGGGTTTCCATGCCGGGCATGATGGACACCGTGCTGAACCTCGGCCTCAACGACGCCTCCGTGCAGGGCCTCGCCGCCCTGTCCGGCGATGCCCGCTTCGCCTGGGACAGCTACCGCCGCTTCATCCAGATGTATGGCGGCGTGGTGCTGGGCGTGGAGCACCACCGCTTCGAGGAAGTGATCGACCACATCAAGGGCGAGAAATACGTCACCGAAGACACCGCCCTCACCGCCGAAGACTGGCAAAAGGTCGTCTCCGGCTACCTGGAGCTGGTGGAGCAGGAAACCGGCAAGCCCTTCCCGCAAGACCCGGAAGACCAGCTCTGGGGCGCCATCGGCGCCGTCTTCGGCAGCTGGATGAACCCCCGCGCCAACACCTACCGCCGGCTGCACGACATCCCGGCCAGCTGGGGCACGGCGGTGAACGTGCAGGCCATGGTGTTCGGCAACATGGGCGATGATTGCGCCACCGGCGTGTGCTTCACGCGCGACCCCTCCACCGGCGAGAACATCTTCTACGGCGAATACCTGGTGAACGCGCAGGGCGAAGACGTGGTGGCCGGCACCCGCACGCCCCAGCCCATGAGCGAGGGGCGGTCCAAGCCCGGCGAAATTTCCATGGAAAAGGCCATGCCGCAGGCCTACGCCGAGCTGATGGCCGTCCGCGCCACGCTGGAGCGGCACTACAAAGACATGCAGGACATCGAATTCACCGTCCAGCGCAACAAGCTCTACATGCTGCAAACCCGCAACGGCAAGCGCACCGCGCCAGCTTCGCTGCGCATCGCCGTGGAGATGGCGCAGGAAGGCCTGATCGACCGCAAGGAAGCGATCCTGCGCGTCAACCCGGCCAGCCTGGACCAGCTGCTGCACCCGATGATCGACCCCAACGCCAAGCGCACCGCCCTGGCCAAGGGCCTGCCCGCCAGCCCAGGTGCCGCCAGCGGCGCGGTCTGCTTCAACTCCGACGAGGCCGAAATGCGCGCCCAGAAGGGCGAGGCCGTCATCCTCGTGCGCATCGAAACCTCGCCCGAGGATATCCACGGCATGCATGCCGCCCGCGGCATCCTCACCACCCGCGGCGGCATGACCAGCCACGCCGCCGTCGTCGCGCGCGGCATGGGCCGCCCCTGCGTCGCCGGCTGCGGCGGCATCGCGGTGGACTACGGCGCCCAGGTGCTCATGGCCAGCGGCAAGACCGTCCGCGCCGGCGATACCATCACGCTCGATGGCACCACCGGCGAGGTCTTCGTCGGCGCCGTCGCGATGATCGAGCCGCAGATGTCCGGCGAGTTCGGCACGCTGATGCAATGGGCCGACGAATCCCGCCGCCTGAAGGTCCGCACCAACGCCGAAACCCCGTTGGATGCCGAAACCGCCCGCCGCTTCGGCGCCGAGGGCATCGGCCTGTGCCGCACCGAGCACATGTTCTTCGACCCCGAGCGCATCGGCGCCGTGCGCCAGATGATCGTGGCGCACGACACCGCCGGCCGCGAAGCCGCCCTGGCCAAGCTGCTGCCGTTCCAGCGCCGCGACTTCGCCGAGCTGTTCCGCATCATGGCCGGCCTGCCCGTCACGATCCGCCTGCTCGATCCGCCGCTGCACGAATTCCTGCCCCATGCCGAAGCGGAAATCGCCGAAGTCGCCGCCTCCCTCGGTGCCGACCTGGCCACCATGCGCCAGCGCGTCAGCGACCTGTCCGAAGCCAACCCCATGCTCGGCCATCGCGGCTGCCGCCTGGGCATCACCTACCCCGAAATCTACAAGATGCAGGCCCGTGCCATCTTCGAAGGCGCCATCGAAGTCGTGCGTGAAGGCGGTGCCGCGCCCGTGCCGGAAATCATGATCCCGCTGGTCGGCACCCGCCGCGAGCTGGAAATCACCCGCGCCCAGGTGGAAGGCGTGGCCGCGGAGGTCTTCGCCGAAACCGGCATCACCATCGAATACAGCGTCGGCACCATGATCGAACTGCCCCGCGCCTGCGTCACCGCCGACAAGATCGCCGAAGTCGCGGATTTCTTCAGCTTCGGCACCAACGACCTCACCCAAACCACCTTCGGCCTCTCCCGCGACGACGCCGGCAAGTTCCTGCCCACCTACGTGGAACAGGGCATCGTGCCGAAAGACCCGTTCGTCTCCCTGGATGTCGAAGGCGTCGGCGCCCTCATCCGCATGGCCGCCGAACGCGGGCGCAGCACCAAGCCCGGCCTCAAGCTCGGCATCTGCGGCGAACACGGCGGCGACCCATCCTCGATCGCCTTCTGCGAACAAGCCGGCCTCGACTACGTCTCCTGCAGCCCCTACCGAGTCCCCGTCGCCCGCCTCGCCGCCGCACAGGCGGCCCTCGGCGCCGGAGGCGACCGCACGGCGTAGGAAGCAAGGCCAGGGCTCTGCCCTGGACCCGCTGGGGCCTTAGGCCCCAGACCCCTTTACCCTTTTCCGCCTTCGGCGGGAGGGGCCGTCACGGCGCGCGACACAGACCGGGTCGGCCCCTCCCGCCGAAGGCGGAACAAATGTGGGTCCAGGGACCTCAGGTCCCTGGTGGGGTCCAGGGGCAAAGCCCCTGGCCTTCCCTTCCTTCCCCGCGCGCGCGTTCGGCGCTAGGCTGGCGCAACGACGTTGCTGGAGGGAATGACATGGCTCACACGCTGGAGAGTTTTGCCAAGGCTTGCGCCGCCGCGATTTCGGCCGACCCCGGGGCCGGCGGCCGGCAGAAGGTCTGCGAGCTGGTGCGCGAGGTATTGCAGGACCAGGCTTTCGTCGCCGCCACCATCAAGGCGGACGGGCCGGAGCGGCAGGTCATTTACGAAGACCCGATCCACAAGTTCGCCATTCTCGCCCACAGCTACCACGGCGCGAAGGACAGCGCGCCGCATGATCACGGCCCCACCTGGGCGATCTACGGCCAGGCCACGGGCGAGACGATCATGACCGATTGGGAAAAGGTGGCCGAGCCGAACGGCGACGAGCCGGGCCGCGTGAAGCGCCTCCGCGACTACAAGCTGACCCCGGGCATGGCCTATGCGTACGAGCCCGGCGTGCTGCATTCCCCGCGGCGCGATGCCTCCACCACTCTGCTGCGCATCGAGGGCTTCAACCTCGGCAGCTACAAGCGCCACAAATACGTCGCGGTGTGAGGCTGCGGTGTCCGACCTGTCGGGCCTGCGCGTTGTCCGCCTGAACGCCGCGCTGTTCCCGCCGAGCGCGTTCGAACGCGCGGAGTGGGCACGGTCCGGCATTGTGCCGCAGGAGGCCGAGGCCAACACGGTGGAGGAGCTGATCCCCCTGGTGGCGGAGGCCGACGGCGTCTTCGCGATCTCCGTTTCGCTGCCGACCCCCGTGGTGGCGGCGATGAACAGGTGCCGGGTGATCTCCCGCCTTGGCACCGGCACCGACAAGATCGACGTGGCGCTGGCCAAGCAGCGCGGCATCCTCGTCACCAACGTGCCGACCTTCTGCATCGAGGAGCAGGCCGACCACACCATGGCCCTGCTGCTGGCCCTGGTGCGCAAGCTGCCGCCGATGCAGCGCGCCATGCGGGCCGGCGCCTACAACGCCGCCCAGGGCGTCTCGCGTGGCAATCGGCGCATGAACGGGCAGACGCTGGGGCTGGTGGGCTTCGGCAATTCGGCCCGGCTCACGGCCCAGCGCGCGCGGGGCTTCGGCCTGCGCGTGCTGGCCACCAGGCGCAGCGCCACGCCGGTGGACCCGTCCTTGGGCGTGGAGATGACCGACCTGCAAACGGTGCTGCGCGAGAGCGACTACGTCTCGCTGCACCTGCCGCTGGCCGCCGAAACGCATCACATGATCGGCGCGGCCGAGTTTGCGGCGATGAAGCCCGGCGCCCTGTTCATCAACACCTCCCGCGGCGGCCTGGTGGACGAGGCAGCGCTGGAAGCAGCCTTGCGCAGCGGCCATCTCGGCGGGGCAGGGCTGGACACGTTCGAGCGGATCGACGTCTTCGCCGAGAACCCGCCCATGCCGCACTGGAGCCTGCTGGAGTTGGACAACGTCATTGCCACCCCGCACGTGGCCGCCAATTCCATCGAGGCGGGGCAGGACGTCTCGCGCGGCGGCATCGAAAATCTCTGCGCCGTCCTGCGCGGCCACTGGCCCAGGCCGGGCCACATCGTGAACGAGGGCGTGGTGCCGCGCGTGGCGCTGGCGCCCTGGCCCCATGGCTGAAGACGGAGGCTGATTCAGCCATGAAAATCGCGGTTTTCGGCGCCGGTGCCATCGGCGGGCACCTGGCCGCACGTCTGGTGCGCGGCGGCGCGGATGTCTCGGTGATCGCCCGCGGCGCGCATCTGGCCGCCATGCAGGCACGCGGCATCCGCATCGTCTCGCCGGATCTGGAAGACACCCACCCCGTCCGCGCCGGCTCCGATCCCGCTGATTTCGGCGTGCAGGATGCCGTGCTGGTCACGGTGAAGGCCCCCGCACTGCCCACGGTGGCGCAGGGCATCGCGCCGCTGCTGGGCCCGAACACGGCGGTGGTGTTCGTGATGAACGGCATCCCCTGGTGGTATTTCCACGCCCATGGCGGCCCCTGGGACGGTCGGCGCGTGGCACAGGCCGACCCCGGCGGCGCGGTGTGGGATGCGATCGGGCCCGCCCGTGCCATCGGCGGCGTGGTCTATTCCGCCTGCACGGTGATCGAACCCGGCGTCATCCAGGTGGCCCATCGCCGCAGCCGGCTCTTCCTCGGCGAGCCCGATGGCAGCCTCTCGGCACGCATGGCCGCCATCGCCGCACCCCTGCGCGAAGGCGGCTTCCTGGTGGATGAAAGCCCGCGCATCCGCGACCTGGTCTGGCAGAAGCTGGTCGGCAACCTGTCCAGCGGCCCCGCCGCCGTGCTCGGCGCGGTGGCGCCGAAGGCCTATTCCCTGGAACCCGCCGTCGAACGCGCGGTCCGCGCCAGCTACGCCGAGGGCCTGGCCATCGCCGCCGCCATGGGCTGCCACCCGCAGGTGGACGTAGACAGCCAGATCGAGCACGGCCGCACCATGACCCACCGCCCCAGCATCCTGCAGGACCTGGAGCTGGGCCGCCCGATGGAGATCGACGGCATCTATGCCACCGCGCTCGATCTCGCCCGCCTGGCCGGCGTGGCCACGCCGACGCTGGACATGATGGTGGCGCTGATGAAGGTCCGCGCCCGGATGGCAGGGCTGTATCCGGCCGCCTAACCCAACCCTCCGGTCCCCGTTTTCCCTGTCAAACTAACAATTCGCCAAAATAAAAGAAAAATTTCTTGTCCACCGGTGTGGCCTGTGCTGGAATTCCCAGCGATGCCACATCAACCCGCCGCTCCGGACGATGCCGACGCCCTGCGCCCCCTGGCGCAGTCGATCTCGCACGCCCAAATTCCGGCCGCGTTGAAGCTCCTGCTGCTGGCCCTGCTCGCCGCCCTCTCGGTCGCGACCTACGCGCGCCACCCCATGCGCCGCCGGCAAACAGACTGGCTCCTCTCCATCACCACGGACACCACCGAAGACCCGGACTCCGCCTGGGACCCGCATGTCCTGCGCCGATTCCGTCGCTGCCGCGCCCGCCTAGGCTGGCTGATGCGCTGCGACCGCGCCGAGGGCATGTCCCTCTCCGGCCACCGCGCGCCCGAACTCCGCCCCACCCAGGCCGCCCGCGCGCCCCCGATGCGGAAACGCGCCCAAAATCACCCCAAATCCGTCGCAAAAACCCCGCGTCCCGCGGCGATGAGTCATGGCCAATGCCCGGCCCCGCCACGTCGCCGCGCCGAATCAGTAAGGCCGCTGCCCCACATAATTCCCGGGCGGTGTATAGTTGCAGACCCAAACTTCGGAATTCCCAC
This sequence comes from Rhodospirillales bacterium, assembly GCA_947460455.1. Taxonomy (GTDB): domain Bacteria; phylum Pseudomonadota; class Alphaproteobacteria; order Acetobacterales; family Acetobacteraceae; genus CAMDGX01. Next base: position 11,538 of record CANHKG010000053.1, read on the forward strand.
AGCTGGCCATCCCGCATCCAACATGGGTGGTGCCGCGCCAAACCACCTGGGTGTAGTGCCCGCACACCTTGCCGGGAGCACAGCTGTTGCGCGCGGCATCGTAATCGCGGCGCTCGCCCACCCACATCCCCACCACCTGCGCCGGTGACAGCGCCTGCCCGCTGGCCCAGGCCAAGTTCTCCCCCAGCCCGGCAGCACCGCTATGCCGCATCGCGCAGCGCGATTCACGCAGCTTGTCGGCCCAGCGCTGCGCGGTAACAGCCAACTCTGCGGACCATTGCAGCGGCGCCACGCCCACCGCCTGCCGCGCCTGGTTATGCGCGGCCACCGTGCCGGCGAAGCGCTGCGGCTCCACGTCGGCGCGCGGCTGGGCGGCGGCAGGGAAGGCCAGGGCAAGAAGGGCGAACAGTTGGATCGCAATCATGCCCGGCCCCCCATCCTACACGTCGAGGTTGGCCACCTTCAGCGCATTGCCCACGATGAAGTCGCGGCGCGGCTCCACCACGTCGCCCATCAGGGTGGAGAACACACCCTCGGCTTCCTCGGTATCGCCCACCTCCACCTGCAGCAGGGTGCGCACGGCGGGATCGAGCGTGGTCTTCCACAGCTGGTCGGGGTTCATCTCGCCCAGCCCCTTGAAGCGCTGGATCGACAATCCCTTGCGCCCCTGCGCGATGATGCGCTCGAACGCCGTGGCAGGCCCGGCCACCTGCGCCTCGTTGCGGTCCAGCGCCAGCAGCGCGGGCTCGGCGAAGCGGCGGGCGAGTTCCTCGGCCCGGTCGTTCAGCCAGCGCGCCTCGGCACTGCGCATGGTGGCGGCGTCCAGCTTGTGGATCTCCGCCACGCCACGCACGGTGCGCGCCAACGTAAGCCCGCCACCGCTATTGGCCGAAACCACCCAGCTCCGCTCGGCCGGCAACGAAACGGCGTTGAGCCTTGCGGCCAGGTCGGCGGCCACATTGTTCACCCGGTTCTCATCCGGCGTCAGCGCACCGACGATGGCCGCCTGCTCCAGCAGGCTGATCGGAATGCCGGCCGGGGCGCCGAGGCGCTTCAGCCGGTCATAGGACAGGCGCAGGAAGGTGGAATGCCCGCGCAGATCCTCGCCGGCCAGCACTTCGCCATTGGCATAGCCCAGCCGCGCATCGGCCAGCACCTTGTCCAGCAGGAAGTTGTCCAGCGCGTCGTCGTCCTTCAGGTAGCGCTCCTCGTTGCCGCGCTTGGCGCGATACAGCGGCGGCTGGGCGATGAACAAATGCCCACGGTCGATCAGCGGCCGCATCTGCCGGAAGAAGAACGTCAGCAGCAGGGTGCGGATGTGGGAGCCGTCCACATCGGCGTCCGTCATGATGATGATCTTGTGGTAGCGCAGCTTGCCCACATCGAAGCCGCCCTGTTCCGGCTCGCCGCGGCCAATGCCGGTGCCGAGTGCGGTGATCAGCGTGCCGATCTCGGCGCTGCCCAGCATGCGGTCGAAGCGGGCGCGCTCCACGTTCAGGATCTTGCCCTTCAGCGGCAGGATCGCCTGGTTCTTGCGATCGCGCCCCTGCTTGGCGGAGCCACCGGCGCTGTCGCCCTCAACGATGAACAGCTCGCTCTTCGCGGGATCACGCTCCTGGCAATCGGCCAGCTTGCCGGGCAGGGTGGAGACATCCAGCACGCCCTTGCGCCGCGTCAGCTCGCGCGCCTTGCGGGCGGCCTCGCGGGCGGCGGCGGCGTCCATCACCTTCTGGATGATCGACTTGGCCTCGCGCGGATGCGTCTCGAACCAGTGGCTCACGGCATCAACCACCGCGGCACGCACCACCGGCGTCACCTCGGAGGAGACCAGCTTGTCCTTGGTCTGGGACGAGAACTTGGGGTCCGGCACCTTCACCGAAAGCACCGCCGTCATGCCCTCGCGCATGTCCTCACCCACCAGGGCCAGGCTGTCCTTCTTGCCCATGCCCTCGGCGTATTTCGACACCACCTGCGTCAGCGCCGCGCGGAACCCGGCCAGATGCGCCCCGCCATCGCGCTGCGGGATGTTGTTGGTGAAGCAGAGCATCGTCTCGTGGAAGCTGTCGTTCCACGATAGCGCCAGCTCCACCTTGATCTCGCCGTTCGGCCCGATCCCGGCGCCATTCACGCTGATCGGCGGGGTGACCACCGGCGTCTTCGCCCGATCGAGCCAGTTCACGAACTCCACCAGCCCGCCCACGTAATGGAACACCGATTCCACCGCAGGCGCATGCCGCTCGTCACGCAGCACGATGGCGAGCCCCGAGTTCAGGAAGGCCAGCTCACGCAGCCGGCGTTCCAGCACGGCATAGTCGAACTCCACCTTGGTGAAGGTGCCGGTGGAAGGCTTGAACGTCACCTCGGTGCCGCCCGGCGCGTCCGACGGTCCGACGATCGAAAGCGGCGCCTCGGCATCGCCATGGCGGAAGCGGATGAAATGCTCCTGGCCCAGCCGCCAGATTCGCACCTCCATCCATTCCGAAAGCGCGTTCACCACCGCGGCGCCCACGCCATGCAGGCCGCCGGAAACCTTGTAGGAATTCTGGTTGAACTTGCCGCCGGCATGCAGCTTGGTCAGCACCACCTCGGCGGCGGAGACGCCTTCCTCGTGGTGGATGTCGGTCGGAATGCCGCGCCCGTTGTCGCGCACCGTCACGCTGCCATCGCCGTTCAGCGTCAGCGACACCCGGTCGGCATGCCCGGCCTGGGCTTCGTCCACCGCGTTGTCGATGATCTCGAAGGCCATGTGGTGCAGGCCGGAGCCGTCATCGGTGTCGCCGATATACATGCCCGGGCGCTTGCGCACGGCATCCAGGCCACGCAGCACGGAGATCGAGGCGGCGTCGTAGGCGTCGTTATCGGGGGTGGCGGGGGCGGCTTCAGACTCGGGCTTCGGCGCGGCGTTCTCGGTCATGCCGAATGGGTGCTCCGGGGTATCTTGGGGAAGCTCTCAACATAGCGCATTTGCTTGGATTTGGCCAGTTTTCCCGGCCCGCCACAGGGCTGCTATTCCCGTGTGCCGTCGTCTTCCGAAACGGGGTCGGGCCGGAATTCCAGCAGGTCGCCGGGCTGGCATTGCAGCGCCGCGCACAGCTTCTCGAGCGTCTCGAACCGCATGCCCCGCACGCGGCCGGATTTCAGCAGCGACAGGTTCTGCTCGGTGATGCCGATGCGCGCGGCCAGCTCGCGGCCACGGATCTTCCGCCGCGCCATCATCACGTCCAGATTCACCACGATCGCCATCGGCTAGACGAAACCCTCATTCTCGGCCACCGCGGCGGCGGCATCGCGCAACACCTGCCCGAGCGCCACCAGGATGATGCCCAGCGCCAGCAATAGGCCCGCATTGGCCGACAGCCCCAGCGCGATGCGCAACTCGCCCGGTCGTTCGCCCAGGGTCAACGCCATGCCCAGCACCGCCCGCCACAACGGTTCGCAGGCAGCAGCCAGCCCCACCGCGAGGCCCAGCCGCGCCACCGCCCGGCCGGTCGCGGCAGTGATCGCCTGGCCCGCGCGCAGCAGGCCCAAAGCCGGGAGCAGCCCCGCCAGCCCATAGGCCAGCAGCGCCGAGGGCACCGCCGTGGCGGCCGCACCCACCAACCGGGCAAGCGGCGAGAGCGCATGCGCCTCCCCGCGCGGAAGAACCTGCGGCACCACCGCAAGCTCGATCAAGCCGGGATCGAGCCACACCAGAAGCGGCGCCATGGCGGCCAACGCCAGGCCCAGCCAGACCGCGCAAATCGCTCGGCCAGCCGCGGCGCGGGCCCGGGGGGATGAGGTGGTCATGGCGCACTCCCGATTGACGCAGCAAAACTTTATCGTAATACAGCAAAAAATCAACTGGAGAACATCAAGCCATGCGCTCCCTTCCCCTCCTTGCCCTTCTGCTGCTGGCGGCCTGCACCAGCCTCCCGCCCGGCTCGGCCGAGGCGCTGCGCAAGCTGGACGTGGCCTCCACCGACCTCGCCGCCCTGCGCGTGGCCGTCGACCTGCCGCTGGCGCTGGAGCCGCGGCCAGAGACCGCCCGGCTGGTGGTGCGGGTGGGCGGCTGGACGGGACGAACCGAGGAGGGCTTTCCGCTCGAGATCGATGCCGAGGAAACCCGCCAGGCCGAGCTGGCGCTGGCACCGCCGCCGGGGCGCCATGTCGTGGCATTCCGCCTGCCGCAGGCGAGCCTCGCCGCGGCCGAGGCCTTCCGGCAGCGCGCCCTGACCGCGCGGCATGCGCCGGTGCTGTCGCTTGGCGTGGCGGCCGATGCCTGCCGGCTTGGCCGGCTGGGGGACGGGCCGCTCCTGTTCGCCACCTTCCTGCGCGCGCCGGAGACAGGCGGGTTCGTGGCGCTGATGCATCCGGCCGACCTGCGCCGGCTGGTGCGCGGCGACCTGCTGGAAGCGCTGCCGTCCTGCCATGCCGGGCTCAGCTAGCCCGGTTCCAGGCCCGTGCCGGCAGCGGAGGCATGGGCGCGCAGCAGTTCCGCCGTGCCGCGCAATTCGCCGAAGGTCGCCTCGTCCGTGCCGGTCAGGAACACCTGCGCCGGCAGGTCCACCAGGGCGGCAAACAGCGCGGCACGGCGGGCGGGATCCAGATGCACGGCGGGCTCATCAAGCAGCAGCAGCGGCGCGAAGCCGCGGGCGCCGGCCAGCAGCGCGGCATGGGCCAGCACCACGCCGATCAGCAGCGCCTTCTGCTGCCCGGTGCTGGCCAGCGCGGCGGGCAGGGCGGTGGCGGCATCCTCCAGCCCCATATCGGCCCGATGTGCCCCCAACGAGGCACTGCCGGCGGCGGCATCGGTGCCGCGCGCGGCGGCCAGCGACTCGCGCAGCCAATCCTCCACCGCCAGCGCCGGCTCCGTGGCCAGCCGGTCGGCGATCGGGCACAGCAGATTCATCCGCGCGGCCGGGAAGGCGCCGGGCGGCGGCACCGCATTCAGCCGCGCGACCAACGCCATGCGCGCCACCGTGGCGGCCACGGCGTGGCGGGCCATCGAATCCTCCAGCCCACCGAGCCAGGCGGGATCGCGCCGGCCTTCGGACAGCAGCCGATTCCGACCGGCCATGGCCGTGTCATGCGCCGCCACCTCCCGCGCATGGGCGGGTTCCAGCGCATAGACAAGCCGATCGAGAAAGCGCCGCCGCCCGCCGGCGGCCTCCTGGAACAGCCGGTCCATCTGCGGCGTGAGCCACACGGCAGCCACCAGGGAGGCCACCTCCGCCTGGTTGCGTGGCGGCTGCCCGTTCAGGCGGAACACGCGCCGTTCCCCGCGGCCATCGGGCGGCGAGCCGGTGCCGATATCCACCGCCGCATGCGGCGTTTCCAACCGCGCCGCCACGGCCCAGGAGGCGCCACCCAGGCGCTGCAACTCCGCTACACGCGCCCCGCGCAAACCGCGCCCGGGCACCAGAAGGGAGATCGCCTCCAGAAGATTGGTCTTGCCGCTGCCATTCGGCCCCGCCAGCACGCTGATGCGGCCCTGCGGGTGCCAGGTGAGCGCCTCGTAGCTGCGGAAACCGGTCAGCGACAGGCGGGACAGCCGCAGCTGCGGCCCGACCATCACCTGCCTCGCGGGATCATCGCCGGCAGCAGCAGAGCCTGCCGGAGACCTCGCTCTGGCGAGTCAGAGGCGGACCCTTCGTCCGCTGCCCGGCGGTGGTTTCCGAGCACCGGAGCGGAGCGGCCTGGAGGCCGTGAGCACCGGAGCACAGGAAAGCGCCGTCGGATGGCAGCCAGGGTAGAGGTATCGGGCAGGCTCTCAGACCCGCATCGGCATGAGGACGTAGAGCGCGCTGGCGTCGGCGCTATCCAGCACCACGGTCGGCGCCGCACCGTCGGAGAAGCGGAACTCTACCACATTGCTGATCTGGTCGGTGATGTCGTTCAGGTAGCGCGCCTGGAAGCCGATCTCGAGCGGGCCGGCCTCGTATTTCACCTTGTCCCCATCCAGCTCCTCGCTGGCGGTGCCCTGCTCCGGGCTGGAGGCGGAGAGCACCAGCAGGTCGCGGGCCAGGGAGAGCTTCACCGGGCGCGAGCGTTCGGAGGAGATGGCGGCCACGCGGGCAACGGCCTCGGCGAAGTCGCCCTTGTTCACCCGCATCACCTTGTCGTTGTCGCGCGGGATCACGCGTTCGTATTCCGGGAAGGTGCCGTCGATCAGCTTGCTGGTCAGCGTCACGGTCCCCACGCGGAACTGGATCCGCGTGTCCGACAGCGCCACTTCCACCTCGCCGGTGGTCTCGTCCAGCAGCTTGCGAAGCTCGCCCACCGTTTTGCGCGGCACGATCACGCCGGGCATGGAGCCGGCCCCCTCCGGCAGCGGCTCCTCCACGCGGGCCAAACGGTGGCCGTCGGTGGCCACGGCGCGCAGCACCTTGGCGCCGTCGGCCTCGGTCTGGTGGATGTAGATGCCGTTCAGGTAGTAGCGCGTCTCCTCGGTGGAGATCGCGAAGCGCGTGCGGTCGATAAGCCCGCGCAGGGTTTGCGCCGGCAGGGCGAATTTGTGCGGCAGCGTGCCGGCGGTCATCGCCGGGAAATCCTCGGTCGGCAGCACCACCAGGCTGGTGGCATAGCGCCCCGCGCGCAGCGCCAGCTGGGCATCGCCGCCGGGGCAATCCAGCTCCACCACCGCGCCATCGGGCAGTTTGCGCACGATCTCATACAGCGTGGAGGCGGGCGCGGTGCAGGCGCCGTTGCGCACGCTGTCGGCGGCCACGTCCTCGACGATGGCGATCTCCATGTCGGTCGCGGTCAGCGTCAGCTTGCCATCGCGCACCGCGATCATGACGTTGGCCAGGATGGGGATCGTGTTGCGCCGCTCGACCACGCTCTGCACGTGCGCAAGGGCCTTGAGCAGGGTCGCACGGTCGACCTTGAACTTCATCGCATGATCCTCTGAGGCGGCGGCCGATTCGCAGGCAAACCGGTCATCCAGTTTACCGTGCTTTTGCGCACCGTGAAACACGATGCCCGTTTTCGCCCCGCCTCGCGCGTTCCGGAGTGGTGATTCAGCTTTCCAGCATCCGCCGCAGCAGCTCCACATCCTCGGCGAAGGACGCATCGCGCTCGATCAGCTCGGTCACCCGGCTGACGGCGTGCATCACCGTGGTGTGGTCGCGGTTGCCGAAGCGGCGGCCGATCTCGGGCAGGGAGCGGCTGGTGAGCTGCTTGGCCAGGTACATCGCCACCTGCCGCGGGCGCGCCACCGCGCGGGCACGCCGGGCGGAGGACATGTCCGTCAGGCGGATGTTCCAGTGCTCGGCCACCCGCTTCTGGATCTCTTCGATCGTCACGCGACGGTCGTGCGCCTTGAGGATGTCGTGCAGGACCTCCTGCGTCGTCTCCAGCGTGATGGCGCGGCCGAACAGATTGGCATGGGCAATCAGGCGATTGAGCGCGCCTTCCAGCTCGCGGATGTTCGACGTGATCTTGTGCGACAGGAATTCCAGCACCTTGGCGGGCACCGAAACACCGGCGCGGGCCACCTTGGCCTCCAGGATCGAAACCCGCAGCTCGAACGTGGTGGCGTGCAGGTCGGCCACCATGCCGCTGCCCAGGCGGGTGCGCACCCGCTCCTCCAGCCCCGAGAGGTCGGAGGGGGATTTGTCGGCCGAGACGACGATCTGCTTGCCGCTCTCCACCAGGGCGTTGAAGGTGTGGAAGAATTCTTCCTGCGTGGCGTCCTTGTTGATGAGGAACTGCAGGTCGTCGATCATCAGCACGTCGACGCTGCGCAGCTGCTCCTTGAACTGGATCGTCGCCTGGCTGCGGATCGCCGAGATGAAGCGGTACATGAACTTCTCGGCGGACATGTAGGCCACCGTCACCGGCCCGTCCGGCCGGTCCTGCGCCGTAAGCTCCCAGGCGATGGCATGCATCAGGTGGGTCTTGCCCAGGCCCACGCCGCCATACAGGAACAGCGGGTTGAAGCCCTGGCTGGCGGGCTTTTCGGCCACGCGGCGGGCGCAGGCATGGGCGAACTCGTTCGGCTTGCCCACCACGAAGCTGTCGAAGGTGAAGCGCTGGTCCAGCGGCGCGCTGGCCTCGGCCCGGTCGTCGCCGCTCTTGGTCTCGGGGCTCTTGGTGTCGGCCGCCTTGGCATCGCCCTGGATCAGCGACCTCGCCTCCAGCGGGCGCAGCGGCCCGGTGGGGCTGCGCGGTGGCGGGCTGACGCTCTCGGCCAGGCCGGTGCCGCCGCCATTGCCCACGCCCACTTCCACGCGGCGCACGGCGGGCAGCTGTTCCTGCCACAGCGTGGTCAGCCGGTCGCCGAACTGGGCGCGCACCCAATCGCGCAGGAAGCGGGTGGGCAGATGCACGGTGATCTCGTCGCCATCCAGGCCCACCAGTGTCATCTGGCGCAGCCAGGTGCGGTATTCGACCTCGCCGACTTCCTGCTGCAGGCGGCCGCGGACGCGGGCCCAGAGGGTGGCAAGCTGTTCGGAGGGTAGGTAATCCATTGCCGCGGAATGCTCCCCCTCGCCGTCGCCGTTAAACACCATCCGCTCCATCGCCCCTCCCGGCAGGCCGCATCGTCGCGCGACCGGCTTGCGTCGGTGGCCGGAAACGGTGCCGCCAGGACCGCCGAAAACGGCAGGCACGCGGGCGGAAGCCTCTTCCCGGCCGAAGCAGGACCGGATCATCCGGGGCCAGCTGGCAGAGAAATGACTAGGCCGAAACCAGTTCCAAGGCAACGCCAAAGTGACGGCGAGAAGTCGATTTGCGATGCCGTATAAGTTACGGCAAGTATTCGTGGGGGGTTTTATTGAAGCGATGCTATGTCGCTTCAGGGCTCCGCGCCAAGCTATTGATGGCTATGGCGCAAACGCGCCGGGGCACGGGCAGGCCCCTGCCGATGCCGCGCTGCGGCACCGGCCATCCGGTCGGCATTCAGCCTGCGGCGGCGCCGAGCGACTTCACGCGGGCGGACAGGCGGGAGATCTTGCGCGAGATGGTGTTCTTATGCACCACGCCCTTGCCGGCGGCGCGCTGCATCTCCGGCTGCGCCTCGCGCAGCGCGACGGTTGCGGCGTCCTTGTCGCCGCTGGCCACAGCCATCTCGACCTTCTTGATGAAGGTACGCATGCGAGACATGCGGGACTTGTTGCGCTCGGTGCGGCGCTCGATCTGGCGGATGCGCTTGCGGGCGGAGGCGGTGTTGGCCATGGGCTGATCGGATCTCGGCTATGGGGCAGGCATGAAGAAGGGCCGGAGACGACAGCTTGGCGGCATATCGTCCTCGGCGGCAAGGGGCGCGTTCTATGGCCGCGCCCCGGCAGAGTCAAGGAAGGGTATCAGCCCCTGAGCGTGATCGCCGGAGGCCGATGGGCTGCAGGCGTGACTCACGCGATCAGACAACGCTAGCCGCGCCCGAAATTCGGGGTGCGCTTTTCGGCGAAAGCCGCCATCCCTTCCTTCTGGTCGGGCGTGCCGAACAGCGAAAGGAACAGCCGCCGCTCGAAGCGCACGCCCTCGTTCAGCGTCACCTCGAAGGCGCGGTTCACCGCCTCCTTGGCCATGGCGACAGCCACCGGGGAGAGGCTGGCGAGCTTCTCGCCCAGCTTCAGCGCCTCGGCCATCAGCTCGGCCGCCGGCACCACGCGGCTGACCAGGTTGGCACGCTCCGCCTCGGCCGCGTCCATCACGCGCGCCGTCAGCACCATCTCCATCGCCTTGCTCTTGCCCACGGCGCGCGTCAGCCGCTGGGTGCCGCCGGCCCCCGGGATCACGCCCAAATTGATCTCCGGCTGGCCGAACTTGGCGGTGTCGGCGGCCAGGATGATGTCGCACATCATCGCCAGCTCGCACCCGCCGCCCAGCGCGAAGCCGGCCACGGCCGCCACCACGGGCTTCTTGATCTCCAGCACCGTCTCCCAGCGCTTGCCGATGAAGTCGTCGCCATACACGGCGGGGTAGCTGCGGTCGCGCATCTCCTTGATGTCGGCGCCGGCGGCAAAGGCCCGCTCGCTGCCGGTCAGCACGATGGCGCCGATGGCGGGATCCGCATCGAAGGCGCGCAGCTGGGTGCCCAGCTCTTCCATCAGCTGGTCGCACAGCGCGTTCAGCGCCTTGGGCCGGTTGAGCCGGATCAGCCCAACGGGCCCGTGGGTCTCAACCTCGATCATCTCAGGCATGCGTGCCTCCCTCGTTCTGGGTTGGTCCTAGCTAACGCTGGCGCCTTGGGCAATGGAAGGTGCTGCGGCCAGACTGCACGATGCGCTCCACCCCCGGGCAGCCCGGCAGGCCGGGGCAGGCGGGGCAGGGCTCGCCCTCGCGGCCATAGACCTTCCAGGCATGCTGGAAATAGCCCAGCTCCCCATCCGGCTGCACGTAGTCTCGCAGGCTGGAACCCCCGGCCGCCACCGCCTCTGAAAGGGTCGCCTTGATCTCCGCCACCAGCCGCTTCACCTGCGGCTTCGTGAGGCTGCCCGCCAGCCGCGTGGGCGAAAGCCCCGCCCGGAACAGCGCCTCGCACACATAGATGTTACCCAGCCCGGCAACGTTGCGCTGGTCCAGCAGCGCGGCCTTGATCGGCGTGCGCCGTCCCTCCAGCGCCGCCCCCAGCACCGCCGCGTTGAACGCCTCGTCCAGCGGCTCCGGCCCCAGCCCGGCCAGCAGCCGGTGCGCGTCCTCCGCCGCCGTCGCCACCAAATCCACCGAACCGAAGCGCCGCGGATCAACAAACCCCACCAGCACGCCGTCCTCGGTCTCGATCGTCACATGCTCATGCGCCGGCACCGCATTGCGCCCCACCCGCTCGATCAACATCCGGCCCGACATGCCGAGATGGATCAGTACGGAGTGTCCGCGATCCAGCCGCATCAGGATGTATTTCGCCCGTCGCCGGAAGCCGGTCACCACCGCCCCGGTCATCACCTCCGCCAGCCCGGCGGGGAACGGGAAGCGCATATCCGCCCGATGCACCAGGGCACGGCTGATCCGCCGCCCCTCCAGCTGGGCGCGCAGCCCGCGCATCACGGTCTCAACCTCAGGGAGTTCCGGCATAAGGCGGGACGCTATACACTCCCCCCCATGAGCGGCAATCCCGACGAGACCACCCATTTCGGCTTCCGCGACGTCCCCGTCGCCGAGAAGAAGCCCATGGTGCGCGCCGTCTTCGACAGCGTGGCCCGCAAATACGACGTGATGAACGACCTGATGTCGCTCGGCGTGCATCGCGCCTGGAAATCCATCCTCACCACGCGCCTCGACCCGCGCCCCCACCGCACCCTGCTCGACCTCGCCGGCGGCACCGGAGACATCACGCTGCGCTGGCTGGAAGCAGGCGGCGGCCCGGCCATCCTGTCTGACATCAACGAGAGCATGCTGACGGTCGGGCGAGACCGCCTGCTGGGGCGCGGCCATGCCGCCGGCCTGTCCTTCCTGGTCGCCGATGCCGAGGCCCTGCCGCTGCCGGATCGCACGGTGGATACCGTCAGCATGGCCTTCGGCCTGCGCAACTGCACCGACAAGGATGCCGTGCTGGCCGAAGCCCGCCGCGTGCTGAAGCCCGGCGGCCGTTTCCTCTGCCTGGAATTCTCCCGCGTCCAGGTCGCCGCCCTGGCACCGGTCTACGACGCCTGGTCCTTCCAGGTCCTCCCCCGCCTCGGCCAGGCCATCGCCAACGACGCCGACAGCTACCAATACCTCGCCGAGAGCATCCGCATGCACCCAGACCAGGACACGCTGGCGGGGATGATGCGAACGGCCGGGTTCGAGCAGGTGCGCGTGCAAAACCTCGCCGGTGGCATCGCCGCCATCCACAGCGGCTGGCGCCTGTGATCGGCAAGCGCGTCCTCCTGGTCGTCGCCGGCGGCATCGCCGCCTACAAGGCGATCGAGCTCGTGCGCCTCATCCGCAAGGCCGGCGGCGAAGTCACCTGCGTGCTCACCAAGGCCGGCGCCGAATTCGTCACCCCCCTCACGCTCCAGGCGATCTCAGAGAACAAGGTGTTCCAGGACATCTTCTCGCTGTCCGACGAAAACGAGATGGGCCACATCCAGCTCTCCCGCGCCGCCGACCTCGTCGTGGTCGCCCCCGCCACCGCCGACCTGCTGGCCAAGATGGCGCACGGCCTGGCCAACGACCTTGCCTCCACCGTGCTGCTCGCCACCGACAAGCGCGTGCTCGTGGCGCCCGCGATGAACGTGCGCATGTGGGACCACCCGGCCACCCAGGCCAACATGGCCACGCTGCGCGCCCGCGGCGTCGCCGTCATCGGGCCCGACGAAGGCACCATGGCCTGCGGCGAATTCGGCCCCGGCCGCCTCGCCGAACCGCCCGCCATCCTCGCCGCCATCCAGGCCGTGCTCTCCCGCCCACAGCCGCTCGCCGGCCGCCACGTGCTGGTCACCAGCGGCCCCACCCACGAGCCGATCGACCCCGTCCGCTACATCGCCAACCGCTCCTCCGGCCGCCAGGGCCACGCCATCGCCGAAGCCCTCGCCGCCCTCGGCGCCCGCGTCACCCTGGTCAGCGGCCCCGTCGCCGTGCCCGACCCCGCCGGCGTCACCGTCCGCCGCATCGAAACCGCCCGACAGATGCTGGAAGCCTGTCAGGCCGCCCTTCCCGCCGACGCGGCCGTGTTCTGCGCCGCCGTCGCCGACTGGCGCGTGGATGCGGAAACCGACCGCAAGCTGAAGAAAACCCCCGGCGGCGCCCCGCCCGCCCTGGCACTCACGCCCAACCCCGACATCCTCGCCACCATCGCCGCCGCCGGCCCCGCCCGCCCGCGCCTCGTGGTCGGCTTCGCCGCCGAAACCCACGACATGCTCGCCCATGCGCAAGAAAAACGCGCCCGCAAGAACGCCGACTGGATCGTCGCCAACGACGTCTCGCCCGCCACCGGCATCATGGGCGGCACGGAAAACGAAATTCACCTGGTCAGCGAAACCGGCATCGAACCCTGGCCCCGCCTCGGCAAAAACGAAGTCGCCGCCCGCCTCGCCGACCGCATCGCAAAGGCCCTGGCATGAACATTCCCGTCCCCGTGCCAGTCCAGGTCAAGCGCCTGCCCCACAGCGAAGGCCTCGCCCTGCCGTCCTACGCCACGGCCGGGGCCGCCGGCATGGACCTGCTCGCCGCCGTCCAGGCCCCCATGGTGCTCGCCCCCGGCGCCCGCACCCTGGTCCCCACGGGGCTGGCCATCGCCCTGCCGCCCGGCTTCGAACTGCAAATCCGCCCCCGCTCCGGCCTCGCCCTGAAGAACGGCATCATCCTGCCCAACAGCCCCGGCACCATCGACGAAGACTACCGCGGCGAACTGCAAGTGATCGTCATGAACGCCGGCACCGAACCCTTCACCATCGAACGCGGCATGCGCATCGCCCAAGCCGTGCTGGCCCCCGTCACCCGCGTCACTTGGGAAGAAATGGCCGAACTGGATGAGACCCAGCGCGGCGCCGGCGGGTTCGGAAGCACAGGGACAAGGTAAGCAAGCGGTTCTTTTTTGAAAAAAAGAACCAAAAAACTTTTATAACTCGGTCTCGTCATTGCGAGCGAAGCGAAGCAATCCATCCCACCACATGGATTATTCGACCCCAACCGTCGAAACC
>CANHKG010000054.1 GCA_947460455.1 Rhodospirillales bacterium
GCGACGCTGCTGGCGGTGACGTCTGACCGGCGGTTTCCGGCCTTCCCCGATGTGCCGACGGTGATGGAGGCGGGGTTCGACGTGAAGCTGGCGAATTTCGCGGCGATCTTCGTGCCGAAGAACACGCCGAAGGCGATCCAGGAGAAGCTGGCCCGGGCGATGGCGGATGCCAATGCCGACCCGGTGGTGCAGCAGCGGGTGATGCAGGTGGGCTTCTTCCCCACGACCAAGACGGGTGCCGAGCTGGTGGCCGAGATGGATGGCCAGGTGGCGGAGTATCAGGACTGGGTGAAGAAGACCGGGCTGAAGATCGAGTAGGGACGCAGGAATGAGCAAGGGGCCAGGGCTGCGCAGCGGGCAGGACCTGTTGTGCGGCGTGATGTTCGCCGCGGTGGGCGCGGCGGCGTTGTGGGTGGGGCGCAACTATCCCATGGGTACGCCGGTGCGGCTGGGCAGCGGGGTGTTCCCGATGCTGCTCAGCTACGGGCTGATCGGGGTGGGCGCGATCATCTTCTTCAAGGGGCTGCTGACCGACGGGCCGCGGCTGACGGGCTGGGCGTGGCGGCCGGTGCTGCTGATCACGCTGGCGGCCGTGTGCTTCGCGCTGCTGATCGAGCCGGCGGGGCTGGTGGCGACGATGCTGGTGGTGATGACGCTGGGCGCGCTGGCGGGTGACGATCACAAGCTGCGCGAACTGGCGGTGTTCATGCTGGTGATGATCGCGATGGCGATCGGCATCTTCATTTGGGGGCTCGGCATGCCGATCAAGGTGTTCCCGTGGAACTGAGTGATCTCGGATCCAATCTTGCGCTGGGTTTCTCCGTTGCGCTGACGTTCCAGAACCTGTTCTGGTGCCTGGTGGGCGCCATCGTGGGCACCGCCATCGGCGTGCTGCCCGGGGTGGGGCCGGTGGCGACGATGGCGCTGCTGCTGCCGGTGACGTACTACCTGCCGGCCGAGGGCGCGCTGATCATGCTGGCCGGCATCTATTACGGCGCGCAGTACGGCGGATCGACGACGGCCATCCTGGTGAACCTGCCGGGCGAAAGTTCCAGCGTGATCACGTGCCTGGATGGCTATGCCATGGCGCGGCAGGGGCGGCCGGGGCCGGCCCTGGCGATCGCGGCCATTGGCAGCTTTTTTGCCGGCACGGTGGCCACCGTGCTGATCGCGGTGGCGGCGCCGCCGCTGACCAAGCTGGCGCAGCAATTCACGCCGGCCGATTACTGCTCCCTGATGGTGCTGGGGTTGGTGACGGCGGTGGTGATGGCGCATGGCTCCGTGATCAAGGCGGTGGGCATGGTGCTGCTGGGGCTGCTGCTGGGCATCGTGGGCACGGACGTGCAGAGCGGGGCGCTGCGCTACACCTTCGGCGTGGACATCCTGTTCGACGGGATCAACTTCGTGCCGATCGCCATGGGCGTGTTCGGGCTGAACGAGATCATGGCGAACCTGACCAACAAGGAACGCCGCGACCTGCTGACCAGCAAGGTTTCCGGGCTGATGCCGACGATGGCGGACCTGAAGATGTCTTTCGGGGCCATGGTGCGCGGGACGGGGCTGGGCAGCCTGCTGGGCATCCTGCCGGGCGGTGGCGCGGTGCTGGCGAGCTTTGCGGCCTATACGCTGGAGAAGCGGATTTCGAAGACGCCGGAGAAGTTCGGCACCGGGATGATCCAGGGTGTGGCGGCACCGGAGAGTGCGAACAACGCGGCGGCGCAGACCAGCTTCATTCCGATGCTGACGCTGGGCATTCCCAGCAACGCGGTGATGGCGATGATGGTGGGCGGGATGATGATCCACGGGATCATCCCCGGGCCGCAGGTGATGACGGACAAGCCCGGGCTGTTCTGGGGGATGATCGCCAGCATGTGGGTGGGGAACCTGATGCTGGTGGTGTTCAACCTGCCGCTGGTGGGCATCTGGGTGAAGATGCTGACGGTGCCGTACCGGCTGCTTTCGATCGCCATCCTGTTCTTCTGCTGCATCGGGGTGTACTCGCTGAACAATTCGGCGGATGAGGTGCTGCTGATCGCGCTGTTCGGGGTGGTGGGATACCTGTTCCACAAGCTGGACTGCGAGCCGGCGCCGATGCTGCTGGGGTTCATCCTGGGGCCGATGATGGAGACCTATCTGCGCCGGGCGATGCTGCTGGCGCGCGGGGATTCGACGGTGTTCGTGACCAGCCCGTTGAGCCTGACCTTCCTGGTGATGTCGGTGCTGATGCTGCTGCTGGTGGTGGTGCCGGCGGTGCGAAAGACGCGCGAGAAGGCGTTCCAGGAGGAGTGATCTTTGTTCTGATAACGGAACAATATAGGCGTGGTGGAGCGGCCCCTTGTGGGGCCGTTTTGCTGACAGGAGCCGGGGTGGGTGCGGGCGGGGCGCGGGGCGGGCGGATGGGGGTTTGCGGGCGGGACGGGGCCGGGGCGGGGTACATGCCGCGGTTGCGGCTGCCGCGCATGATCCAGCCGCCGCGGGCGACGAGGCGGCGGATGGCGCGGATTGCGGCTGCGCGGGCGGCTTCCTCCTCGGCTTGCTCCTGGTGCAGGCGCGCGCTGCGGCGGGCCTGGCGGCGGCGCGGGGAGAGGGCGGCCCAGGTGGCGAGCAGGCCGGCGAGCGGGGTGAGGCTGGGGGTGCGGGGGGTGCCTGCCGACGTGCCGAGCAGTTCGGCGAGGATCTGGTTGAGCAGGGACAGAATCAGGGCTTCCAGCGACTCATGGAGGCGCGCGCCTGCGGGCCGCGCCGGCGCCGCTTGGGCGCCAGGGCGGGCGCAGGGGCCGGCCGGGGGTGAGGGGTGCTGGGTCATAGATGGTAATATAACTAACTGTTGTTAGCGATGCAAGGAGGGTTTGCGGGTTTTCGGGCGATCGTGACATTTTTGCATCCACGGGCCGTACGTAGTGCACCGGATGGCGCTTTGGCGCGCCGGGGTTACGTTTCGTTTCGGGGGGCCGGCGTGCGGGTGATCGAATCCGCGTGCGCGTTTGGAACTGCGGTGCAAATTCCGATGCCTTGGGGGGCGCACCGAGTGATGAGCAAGCTGAGGAGCGAAGGTTGTACCGGCATAGGGGACCCGGCCGAATGTCGCCCTGGCGACGCTGCGGCCCCCTCCAGACATGCAGGTGCAGGCTTCAACTTCCGCCGGTGCCTTCACCCCGCACGCGCCTGCGGGCTGGGTTGCATGGAATCAGGACCGTCTAGGTATTCTTACGCATGCCCGTACGGGCAAGCACCTACTACACAAGCGGCGGGGGGCCGGCGACTGGATAACTTAAATCCAGGCGTGGACCGCGAGACTACGGCGCGACGCCCGATGCCTTGGGCCAAGCACCGAATTGAGCGTTTACGGAAGATACGAAGCACCAAAGGCTTGGATGACAGGACCGAATGCCGCACTGCGGCACTGAGGGCCATTATCGCCGGCAGCCGAGGCAAGCTTCTGCTTCTGCCGGAACCTTTCCCAATGCCAAAGCAGCGACGTTTCTTTTTTGACGAAAAAAAAGAAACAGAAACACTTCATCCGTTTAAGGCCGGAAGATCCGGCACATCAACCTCAAACGGATAAAAATTTTTTGGTTCTTTTTTTCAAAAAAGAACTATTCTTCCTTGATTTCCTCTTTCTTATACCCCTGCGCAAACAACAGCGCCCGAAGCGTGCCGTGCCGAACCTGCGCGCGCGCCTGGGCCGCGACGATGGGCTTGGCGTGGAAGGCGACGCCGAGGCCGGCGCCGAGGAGCATGGGCAGGTCGTTGGCGCCGTCGCCCACCGTGAGGGTGGCGGCGAGCTTCACGCCGCGGGTGGCGGCGAGTTCGTTCAGCGCGATGAACTTGGCGTTGGCATCGAGCACGGGTTCGGTGACGGTGCCGGCCAGGGTATCGCCATCGAGTTCCAGGGTATTGGCGCGGTGGGTGTCGAAGCCGACCAGTTCGGCGACGCGGCTGGTGAACCAGGTGAAGCCGCCGGAGACGAGGGCGGTGGTGGCGTTGTGCGCCTTCATGGTGGCGACCAGGGTGCGAGCGCCGGGGGTGAGCTGGGTTTTCGCCCAGGTTTTTTCGAGGGCATCGACGGAGAGGCCCTTCAGCATGGCGACGCGTTCGCGCAGCGCGGTGGCGAAGTCGATCTCCCCGTTCATGCTGCGCATGGTGATGGCGGCGATCTGATCCTTGAGGCCGGCATAGGCGGCGATTTCGTCCAGCGTTTCCGAGGTGACGATGGTGCTGTCCATATCCGCGATCAGCACGGCCTTGCGGCGGCCGCGGTTCTTCATCGGGATCGCGTCGATGGGGTCGGTGCCGATGGCTTCGAGGGCGGCGGCCATGTCTGGCGGGTTGGTGCAGGGGATGTCGGCGGCTTCGCCGGGGCAGAGGATGGTGGGGGTGCCGCCGTGGACCGCGTTGCGGACCCGGTTGATGATGGCCGGGGTGAGGCTGGCGGCTTCGCGGTGGGCGATGATGGTGAGGACGTGGGTCATGGGCGGGGTATGGAACCGCGGCGCGAAGCGGGCAATACCGGGGGGATGAGCGCCCTGCCCCCAAATGACCTGCCGCATGCCCTGATCGTGGCCGGCCCGACCTGTTCCGGGAAGTCGGCGCTGGCGCTGGGGCTGGCCGAGGCGCTGGGCGGCGTGGTGATCAACGCGGATTCCATGCAGGTGTATCGGGAGCTGCGGGTGGTGACGGCGCGGCCGACGCTGGCGGAGGAGGCGCGGGTGCCGCATGCGCTGTATGGCGTGCGCGGGGCGGCGGAGGCGGGGAACGCGGCGTGGTGGCGCGGGGCGGCGCTGGCGGCGATGGACGCGGCGCGGGCGGCGGGGAAGCTGCCGGTGCTGTGCGGCGGGACGGGGATGTATTTCTCGGCGCTGGTGGGCGGGATTGCGGAGATTCCGGAATGCGGCGAGGCGGCGCGGGCGGAGGCGCGGTGGTTGCTGGCCGAGCAGGGGCCGGTGGCTCTGCATGCGAGCCTGGCCAAGGTGGATCCGGCGACGGCGGCGCGGCTGAAGCCGGCGGACAGCCAGCGCGTGGCGCGGGCCTGGGAGGTGTGGCGCGGCACGGGGCGGGGGCTGGTGGCGTGGCAATCGGCCAAGGGGGAGGCGGCCCCTTGGCGGTTCAGCGCGATCCTGATCGATCCGCCGCGCGAGGCGTTGCGGGCGGCGATTGCGGGGCGGTTTTCGGCGATGCTGGCGGACGGCGCGCTGGAGGAGGTGCGGGCGCTGCTGGCGCTGGGGCTGGACCCGGCCTTGCCGGCGATGCGGGCGCATGGGGTGCCGGAGCTTTCGGCGCATCTGCGCGGCGAGCTTTCGCTGGCCGAGGCGGCGCGGCGGGCGGAGCTGGTGACGGGCCAGTACACGAAGCGCCAGGCGACGTGGTTCCGCCACAAACGCATGGCGGACCCTGAGCGCACGCATACTATCAATGCGCGAGTGCGGGGATTTTTGGAATTTTCGGAAAGCGAACGGGCGGAAATCTTCCGGTTTATTCGCGACGGCGCTTGACGCGGTGGAGTGCGGCAGCCTATTGGGGCGCCCATGAGCCAGAACACATCCGCCGACGCCACCCTGGACACCGCCCCGGGTGCCGAAATTCTCCTCCGCGCGCTGAAGGACCAAGGCGTAGAGGTGATCTTCGGCTACCCCGGTGGGGCGGTATTGCCGATCTACGACGCGATCTTCAACCAGAACGCGATCCGGCACATCCTGGTGCGGCATGAGCAGGCGGCGGTGCACGCGGCCGAGGGTTATGCGCGTTCCACCGGCAAGGTGGGCGTGGTTCTTGTGACCTCTGGGCCCGGGGCGACCAATGCGGTGACCGGGCTGCTGGATGCGCTGATGGACAGCATTCCGCTGGTGTGCCTGACCGGGCAGGTGCCGACGCATCTGATCGGCAATGACGCGTTCCAGGAAGCGGACACGACGGGGATCACGCGGCCGGCCAGCAAGCACAACTACCTGGTGAAGCGCGGGCAGGACCTGGCGAAGGTTGTGCACGAGGCGTTCTACGTGGCGCGCAGCGGGCGGCCGGGGCCGGTGGTGATCGACCTGCCGAAGGATATCCTGATCGGGCCGGCGCCGTATGTGGCGGCACCGGAGACGCCGCATCGTTCGTATCGCCCGCAGGTGGAGCCGGATGCCGGGCAGATCGCCAAGGCCGTGGCGCTGCTGAAGGGGGCCAAGCGGCCGGTGATTTATACCGGCGGCGGCGTGATCAATGCCGGGCCGGCGGCCAGCGAGGCGCTGCGCGCGCTGGTGCGCAAGACCGGGTTCCCCTGCACCTCCACGCTGATGGGGCTGGGGGCGTTTCCGGCTGGGGACCCGCTGTTCCTGGGCATGCTGGGCATGCATGGGACCTACGAAGCGAACCTGGTGATGCATGGCTGCGACGTGATGCTGAACATCGGCGCGCGGTTCGATGACCGGGTGACGGGGCGGCTGAATGCGTTCTCGCCGGATTCGAAGAAGATCCATGTGGATATCGACCCTTCGAGCATCAACAAGAACGTGCCGGTGGATGTGCCGGTGGTGGGCGATGCCTTGCGGGTGATCCGCGCGATCCTGGCGGCGTGGGATGACGCGCCGGGCGAGCTGGACAAGCCGGCGATCGCGGCCTGGTGGAAGCAGATCGACGAGTGGCGCGGGATCGACTGCCTGAAGTTCCGGCAGGACATGACCAAGGGCGCCGTGATCAAGCCGCAATACGCGGTGCAGCGGCTGTATGACATCACGCGCGAGCTGAAGGCCAAGACGGGGCGCGAGACGTTCATCTCCACCGAGGTGGGCCAGCACCAGATGTGGGCGGCGCAGTATTTCGGCTTCGATGCGCCGAACCGGTGGATGACCTCTGGCGGGTTGGGGACGATGGGCTATGGGCTGCCGGCGGCGATGGGGGTGCAGATTGCGCACCCCGACGCGCTGTGCATCGACATTGCCGGTGAGGCTTCCATCCTGATGAACATCCAGGAGATGAGCACGCTGGCGCAGTATCGGCTGCCGGTGAAGGTGTTCATCCTGAACAACCAATACATGGGCATGGTGCGGCAGTGGCAGGAGCTGCTGCATGGCGGGCGGTATTCGGAAAGCTACACGGCGGCGCTGCCCGACTTCGTGAAGCTGGCCGAGAGCTTCCATGGGGTGGGGCTGCGGGCGAAGTCTGTCGATGAACTCGACGACGTGATCCGGCAGATGATCGAGATTGACCGGCCGGTGATCTGCGATATCTGCGTGGATGAGAAGGAGAACTGCTTCCCGATGATCCCGTCGGGCGCGCCGCATAACGAGATGATCCTGGGGCCGGAGCACGGCACATCGCTGCAGATGGGCGGGGCGAAGGGGCTGACCGACGAGGGGTTGGCGCTGGTCTGATTTTCCGCGGACCGGACTTCTCCTTCCCCTTGAGACGACAGAGACGGACGATATGACCCAGGAACAGCGCAGCGCGACCATTTCCGTGCTGGTGGAGAACGAGGCCGGTATTCTTGCCCGGGTGATCGGGCTTTTCACCGGCCGTGGCTACAACATCGACAGCCTGACGGTGGCCGCGGTGGACCCGGTGCGGAATGTGAGCCGCATCAACATCGTGACATCGGGCACCGACATGGTGATCGAGCAGATCAAGGCGCAGCTGGACCGGCTGGTGCAGGTGTACCGGGTGGCGGACCTTTCCAAGCAGGGGCCGCACGTGGCGCGGGAACTGGGCCTGATCAAGGTGGTGTGCACCGGGGCGGAGCGCGTGGAGGCGCTGCGGCTGGCGGAAGCGTTCCGGGCGCGGGTGATCGATGCGACGCTGGAGAGCTTCGTGTTCGAGATGACGGGCAATACCGACAAGCTGGATGCCTTCATCGAACTGATGCGCGGGTTGGGGCTGGCGGAAGTGAGCCGGACCGGCGTGGCCGCCATTGCGCGCGGCACCGCGACCATCTAAGGCCCTGCGGGCATAACGGATACTTCCTGAGGAGAGAGCGCCCATGCGCGTTTACTACGACCGCGACGCCGACGTGAACCTGATCAAATCCAAGAAGGTCGCGATCGTCGGCTATGGCAGCCAGGGCCATGCCCATGCCAACAACCTGAAGGACAGCGGCTGCACGCAGCTGGTGGTGGCGCTGCGGCCGGGTTCGGCGGGCGTGGCCAAGGCCGAGGCGGCGGGGCTGAAGGTGATGAGCCCGGCGGAGGCGGCGAAGTGGGCCGATTTCGTGATGGTGCTGACCCCGGATGAGGGCCAGGGCGACCTGTATCGCGACAGCCTGCATGCCAACATGCGGCCGGGCACGGCGATGGCGTTCGCGCATGGCCTGAACGTGCATTTCAACCTGCTCGATCCGCGCGCCGATATCGACGTGCTGATGATCGCGCCGAAGGGCCCCGGCCACACGGTGCGCAGCGAATATCAGCGCGGCGGCGGCGTGCCCTGCCTGATCGCGATCGACCAGAACCCCTCTGGCACCGCGATGGATGTGGGGCTTTCCTATGCCTCCGCGATCGGTGGCGGGCGTGCGGGCATCATCGAGACCACCTTCAAGGAAGAGTGCGAGACCGACCTGTTCGGCGAGCAGGTGGTGCTGTGCGGTGGCCTGGTGGAGCTGATCCGCGCCGGCTACGAGACGCTGGTGGATGCGGGCTACGCGCCTGAGATGGCCTATTTCGAGTGCCTGCACGAAGTGAAGCTGATCGTGGACCTGATCTACGAGGGCGGCATCGCCAACATGAACTACTCGATCTCCAACACGGCCGAGTACGGCGAATACGTGACGGGGCCGCGCATCGTGACCGCCGAGACCAAGGCCGAGATGAAGCGCGTGCTGGCCGATATCCAGAGCGGGCGTTTCGCGCGCGACTGGATGCTGGAGAACAAGGTGAACCAGGCGAACTTCAAGGCGATGCGCCGGATCGCTTCCGAGCATCCGATCGAGAAGGTGGGCGAGAACCTGCGCGCGATGATGCCGTGGATCGCCAAGAACAAGCTGGTCGACAAGACCAAGAACTGAGCCGCGCCCTTATCGGACGGACGGGGAAGGGGCCTTCGGGCCCCTTTTTCGTGCCCGCCTGCGGCGGATGGGACACGGGGCTGGGGTTGGCCTGGCCTCCACGGATTGTTGAATGGCATGGGCCGCAACGGCGGTGCGCGATCGTGTATTGATCGGGCGCGGTGTGGAGATCCTTCGATGGCTACGGTCATTCCCTTTCCGGCCGAGCGGCTGGGCGACGCGGCCGATGCGCTGTTCCTGGCGCTGATGCAAGGCGACGGGCGCCGCGTGGTGTTCGGGGTGGTGATCCAGTGGCCGGGACGCAGCGGGGGTGGGCTGCGGGAGACGGTTCGGCCGATGTTGGACGCAGTGAAGGAAGCGGTTCTTATTTGAAGAACCTCTCATTCGTTTGCGGCCAGGAAGACCGGGCCTTCCCACCGCAAACGAATGAAGTCTTTTTTGCTTCTTTTTTCTTCAGAAAAAAGAAGACTCTTACCCCGGCAACCTGAGCACGTTCTTGGCCAGGATATTGCGCTGAATCTCGTTGCTGCCGCCATAGATGGTGGAGGGCCGTGCCTGGAGGAACAGGCCGGAGGGGTTCAGCTCCCGGTTGCCTTCCATGGGCTCCAGCAGGGCGGCGTTTTCGCCGGCGACTTCCATCATGGTGTCGGTGATCTTCTGGAACAGCTCGGTCTGGATGACCTTGAGCATGGAGACATCCGGGCCCAGCTCCTCGCCGCGGCGGACGACGTCCACGTAGGTGGCGTGCAGCGACTTGAGGTCGGCGATTTCCAGCTTGAGGCGGGTGTAGCGGTCGATGAAATCGGGGTCTTCGGCTACGCCCATGCGGTCGGCCAGGGTCTTCAGGCGGTCCAGCGCGTATTGCGAGAGCTTGGCGGAGCCGAGGTAGATGCGCTCGTGGCCCAGCAGGGCCTTGGCCATGGTCCAGCCCTGGTTGACCGCGCCCACGGTCCATTTCTGGGGCACGCGGACGTTGTCGAAGAAGACCTCGCAGAACTCATCGTGCAGGTCGATGGTCCAGATGGGGCGGACGGTGATGCCCGGGGTGTCCATGGGGACGAGGAGGAAGGTGATGCCTTCCTGTTTCTTGGCGGTCTTGTCGGTGCGGACGAGGAGGAAGATCCAGTTGGCGTCGTTGGCCAGCGTGGTCCAGATCTTGGAGCCGTTGATGATCCAGTCGTCGCCATCGGCCACGGCTTCCGTGCGCAGGCTGGCGAGGTCGGAGCCGGCGTTGGGTTCGCTGTAGCCCTGGCACCAGATGTGCTCACCGGCGAGGATCTTGGGCAGGAAGAAGTCGCGCTGATCCTGCGTGCCGTGGGCGATCAGGAGCGGGCCGACCATGAGGATGCCGTGGTCGTTGGTGCGGGCGACGCCGTGGCGCTCGTATTCCTCGACCATGATGATCTGCTTGCCGGCGGACAGGCCCATGCCGCCGTGCTCGCGCGGCCAGGAGGGGCAGAGCCAGCCCTGTTCCGCCAGCTTGAAGTACCAGACCTGGTTTTCGGACCAGTGCAGGCGCTTGGGCGGGTTGCGGAGCTCGGGCGGGTAGTTGGCCTCGATCCATTGGCGGATGTGCTGGCGGAAGGCGTCGTCCGACAGATGGTTGAGGTCTTCGGGCTGGTGCGGGGTGACGGCGGTCATGTCAGGCTCCCTTGAAGACGGGCTTGCGCTTCTGGGCAAAGGCGAGCTTGCCCTCGGCGTGGTCGGCGGTGGTGAACAAGGCGGCCTGGGCGGTGCGTTCCCATTCCAGGGCATCCGCCAGGCCGCGGGCGAGGATGCTGCGGGTCATGGCAATCGCCTCCGGGGCGCCCTCGGCGAACTTGGCGGCGCGCTCCAGGGCCTTCTCCAGGGCGGTGCCGTTGGGGGCGACGTGGTCGACCAGGCCGATGCGCAGGGCCTCCGCCGCGTCTACCGGCTCGGCCGAGAAGAACATGTTGCGCGCCCTACCCTCCCCGACCCGCCTGGGCAGGGTGTGCATCAGGCCGAAATCGGGGGCGAGGCCGACACGGACGAAGGGGGTGAGGAACTTCGCGCCCTCCGCCGCCACCACGCAATCACACGCGATCGCCAAACCCACGCCGGCGCCGGCCGCCCAGCCCTCGACGGCTGAGACGAACGGCTTGTCGCTCTCGATGATGGCCTTCACCATCGCGTGGGTGATGCGAAACCGCTCCCGCCCCGCGGCGAAATCCGAGCTGTCCATGCCGCTGATGTCGCCGCCGGAGCAGAACTGGCCGCCAGCGCCGGTGATGACGACCGCGCGGACCGACTTGTCCTTCTCGGCAACCTCCAGCTCCTCAATGAACCGCGCGCGCATCGCCATGCTCAATGCATTGCGCCTCGCGGGCTCGTTCATCTCCAGCACCAACGTCGCACCCTGGCGGGTGACCGTGAGGAGGCTCATGCAGTGGGCTCCTGATGAAGAAAGGCCAGGGCTCTGCCCTGGACCCGCTGGGGCCTTAGGCCCCAGACCCCTTTACCATTTCCGCCTTCGGCGGGGAGGGGCCGTCGAGGCGGTGGAGAGACCCAGGCGGCCCCTCCCCGCCGAAGGCGGAACTCATGTGGGTCCAGGGACCTCAGGTCCCTGGTGGGGTCCAGGGGCAAAGCCCCTGGCCTTGCCTCACTAGGGCCCCAGCGCATCAGCCTTCGTCGCTGTCGACCGCCAGGGTGGCGAAGCGGGTGCGGTGGAGGGTGGCGGAGCCGTAGAGGTTGCAGAGGACCATGGCTTTGCGGAGGAAGAGGCCGGGGTCGGCTTCGTCGGTGTAGCCGATGCCGCCGTGGAGCTGGATGGCCTGGCGGCAGACGAGCATGCCGGAGTCGGACGCGCGGGCTTTGGCGCGGGAGATGGCGGCGAGGCGGGCGGGGCCGGTGAGGCCGTTGTCCAGGGCGGCGGCGACGGATTCGACG
Organism: Rhodospirillales bacterium; assembly: GCA_947460455.1. GTDB lineage: Bacteria > Pseudomonadota > Alphaproteobacteria > Acetobacterales > Acetobacteraceae > CAMDGX01. Next base: position 11,885 of record CANHKG010000054.1, read on the forward strand.
CTGGCGCGGGAGAGGGAGACCTGGATCTTGAGGTCGGCGGCGCGGTGCTGGAGGGCCTGGAAGCTGCCGATGGGCTTGCCGAACTGGACGCGGGTTTTGAGGTAGTCGACCGTCATGGCGAAGACGCGGTCCATGACGCCGAGGAGGCTGGCGGCGGTGGCCAGGGCGGCTTCCTCCAGGGCTTCGGTGAGGTCGCCGGGGACGGGGGTGCAGGGGGCGTTTTCGAGCGAGAGGGTGCCGAAATTGCCGCCGTCTTGGGTGCGTTCGGTGGTGAGGGTGACGCCGGGGGCGTCGCGTTCGACCAGCGCAAGGCCATCCTTGCCGGAGACGAGGAAGGCGTCTGCGCCCGCGGCCTGGGGGATGAAGATCTTGCGGCCGTTGGCTTTTCCGCCGGCGGTGGTGGTGTCGCCCTTGGTATCCAGCGTGTTCGGCCGTTCCTGCCAGGCGGGGAGGATGAGGCGTTCGCCGGTGAGGATGGCGGTGGCATGGGGGGTGCCGGCGAGGGCGCGGGCGGCCATGGTGGCGGAGACGAGGGGTTCCGGGGCCAGGGCGGCGCCGACTTCCTCGGCGATGGCGCAGTATTCGGCCATGCCGAGGGCGGAGCCGCCGGCTTCCTCCGGCAGGCGCAGGCCGGGCCAGCCCATTTCGCACATCTGCTTCCAGACGGCGCGATCGAAGCCGGGATCCTCGAAGCGCAGGGCGCGGATGCGGCGCAGGTCGCCGGTGCGCGGGGCGAGGCCGGCGGCGCTGTCGCGGATGAGGCGGACGGATTCGGCGCGATCGTCGGAGGCTGCTGCGCTCATGGCGGGTACTTTCAGTAAGGTAGAGTCTTCTTTTTCTGAAGAAAAAGAAGCAAAAAGACTTTATGAATTTGCACCGAGGCCGGATATGGGCACTCGGTGCAAAGTCACAAAAGTTTTTTGGTTCTTTTTTTCAAAAAAGAACCGCTTCCTTGCTCAGCCTTGCGTGTGGATCTCGGCCTCGGACTGGGCGCGGACCTGGTCCAGCGTGACGCCCGGGGCGAGTTCCACGACGACGAAGCCGCGCTCGGTGACATCGAAGACGCCGAGGTTGGTGATGACGCGCTTCACGGCGCCGAGGGCGGTGAGCGGGTAGGTGCACTTCTTGACCAGCTTCTTGCCGCCGGACTTGGTGGAGTGGTCCATGATGACCCAGAGGCGCTTGGCGCCCGCGGCGAGATCCATGGCGCCGCCGACGGCGGGGGCGGCATCGTTTTCACTGGTGGCCCAGTTGGCGATGTCGCCGTTCTCGGCCACTTCGAAGGCGCCGAGGACGCAGAGATCGAGATGGCCGCCGCGGATCATGGCGAAGCTGTCGGCGTGGTGGACGAAGCTGCCGCCCTTGCGCAGGGTGACGTGCTGCTTGCCGGCGTTGATCAGCCAGGGGTCGCGCTGGTCTTCGGGGGGCTTGGGGCCCATGCCGAGGACGCCGTTTTCGGAGTGGAAGACCACTTCGCGGTCCAGCGGCACGTAGTCGGCGATGCCGGTGGGCATGCCGATGCCGAGGTTGACGTACCAGCCTTCGGGAATGTCCTGCGCGGCGCGCTCGGCCATCTGCAGACGGTCCCAGCCCTTGGCTTGAGCTTTCGCATCCATATGCGGTTCTCCTGTTTGATGGCGGGGGATCAGAACGGCGGGTCGCCGTAGGGGATGTGGATGACGCGGTCGACGTAGAGGCCGGGGCACATGATGTGCTGCGGGTCGAGCGCGCCGAGTTCGACGATGTGCTGGGTTTGCACGATCGTGGTCTTGGCGGCGGTGGCCATGACCGGATTGAAGTTGCGGCCGGAGAGCTTGAAGGTGAGGTTGCCCCAGCGGTCGGCTTCCCAGGCTTCGACGAGGGCGATGTCGCCGGGCAGGGCGTATTCCATCACCATCATGCGGCCGTTGATTTCGCGGACTTCCTTGCCCTCGGCCATCTTCGTGCCCACGCCAGTGGGGGTGAAGAAGGCGCCAACGCCGGCGCCGGCGGCGCGGATGCGCTCGGCCATCGTGCCCTGCGGGACGATTTCCAGCTCGATCTTACCGGCGCGGTAGAGGTCTTCGAAGATGGTGTTGTTGCTGCGCGGGAAGGAGCAGACCAGCTTGCGGACGCGGCCGTGCTCCATGAGGGCGGTGAGACCGGTGGTGCCGCCGCCGGCGTTGTTGGCGACGACGGTGAGGTCCTTCACGCCGGTTTCGATCAGCGCGTCGACCAGGGCGTTGGGCTGGCCGACGAGGCCGAAGCCGCCGAGCAGGACCGTCATCCCGTCCTTCACGCCCGCCATGGCCTCGGCCATGTTCTGGACGATCTTGTTGATCATGCCGTCGTCATCCTGTTGCTGATGGTCATGCGAGTCCTCCCGGCCCCTTCAGGGGTCAGTCGGTGCGATCATGGCGCCGGCGGCGCGCGCCCGCAACGGGGGCGCGCCGGGTTTCGGCGATCTGCGATGCTAGAGTTGCGCGTCTGGCGAGAGGACGATGCAGGTGCCGCGGCTCTTGGCGAGCTTTTCGCAGGCCTGGGTGGCGGCTTCACGCGAGAGGCCGGCGAGGCGGGCGCGGTAGAGCGTGCCGCCACCGCTGCGCACGGCGCCGACGGCGGGACGGGCTTGTGCGAGCACGTCGCGCGCCTGGCCGCGGGCGGATTCGGCGGCGGAGCGGGCCAGGCCCTCGCTGGCGAAGGCGCCGACCTGGATGGCCCAGGGGCCGACGGTGCCGGCCACGGCGGCGGGGCGGGAGGGCAGGCTGCCGGCCATGGCGGGGGCGATGAGGGAGAAGCCGCGGGCAGGCTCGGCGGCCGGCGGGGCCGGGGGCGGCGGCGGGGCGGCCATGGCGACGACGGTGGCGCGCGGCGGCATGGCCGGCGGCGGCGGCAGGTTGGAGGCCGAGACGGTGGCATCGGCGCGCTGGAAGGCACTCCGGCCGGCGGGCGGGCTGGCCTGGGCGAGGGCAACCGGGGCCGGGTCGCGGCCGCCGCGCGGGTAGCGCGGGCCGGCGGGGATGTCCGTCGGGATTTGGTACATCGCCATCTGCGCGGCCTCCGACTCCCGGTTGGGGCGGTGGTCGGCGATGTAGGGGGCGATCTTGGCGACGTAGCGGCGGGTTTCGTTGGGCAGGCCGCGGTTGCGGATCGCGTAATCCTCGAAGCGGCGCGGGCCGGCGTTGTAGGCGGCGAGGAAGCCGGGCGAGCCGTAGAGGTCGTACATCTCCCGGATGTAGGCGGTGCCGGCGAGGATGTTGTCGTGCGGGTCGAACGGGTCGTCGTCCAGCCCGTGGCGCATGCGCAGTTCCTCATAGGTGCCGGGCATGACCTGCATCAGGCCCATGGCGCCGGCGCCGGAGGTGGTGAGCTTGCCGCCCTGGTACATCTGGCCGCCGGATTCGACGCGCATGACCTCCCGGATCCAGCGTTCCGGCACGTCGAAGCGCGCGGAGGCCTTGGTGATGTAGGGGCCCCAGGGGTCGCCGGGCGGGCCGGGGGGGGCGTAGTTGCCCTTGGCGCGGGAGGCGTAGTCTGACGCGCTGCGCGAGACCTGGGTCTTGGAGGAGCAGGCGGCGAGCAAGCCGATGGCGGCGAAGCACATCGCGAGGCGCGCGAGGGAGCGGAGCCTGGGGGCGCCAAGCCTGGAAGCGCGGGCGGTGAGGGCCGGAGACAGGCTCGGGGACGGCATGCGGCTCTCTCTCTCCGGCTTGGGCGCGCCGCGGGGGGGCGCCCTTGGGGCAACGAAACCCGCGGGTAAACTGAGTAGGACCGGTTACCTGGAGGTATCCGTTGAACGGTATTCACAGCAACTCACTGCAAACCCTTATCCGAAATCCCTTCCCTGGGCAACCTTGTGGCGGCCCTGATCCGGCCGCAAATGATGGGCAGAACGATGCGGCAAAATCGCGGCGTATGCTAGGAAGTGCCGCGCTGGACGCCGTGAAGGAGATGGCCGATGCCTGTTTTGTCCCGCCCGATGGTTGCCGCTGCCTGCCTGGTTGCCCTGCTGGGGCTTTCGGCCTGTGCCGGGCCGCGCAACACCAACACCACCTACTCGCCCTCCGATATCGGGCGCAGCGCGCAGGTGAGCTATGGCGTGATCGTTTCCATGCGGCCGGTGACGATCCAGGGCCAGAGCGGCGTGGGCACGCTGGGTGGGGCGGCGGCCGGCGGCGTGGCCGGCAGCTTCATCGGCGGCGATCCGCGGGTGAACATCCTGGGCGCGATCGGGGGTGCGATCATCGGCGGGCTGGCCGGGACCGCGGTGGAGCGTTCGGTGAACACCGGCGAGGCGATGGAGTTCATCATCCGCGAGGATGACGGGCAGACCGTGTCGGTGGTGCAGACCAACGAGGAGCGGTTCCAGGCGGGCGAGCGCGTGGTGCTGACGCGCGGGGCACGGACGCGCATCGGCCGGGCGAGCTGATCCGGCCTCGGCCCGAAAGGGCGATGGGCGAATAACGGAAACGTACGCGCCGCTTGGTTGCCGGCGGCCGGTGGATCGGGTATCGCGCCGCCGATGGATGGCTCCTCCCACCTGCAGCCCAGCGAGAACGTGGTCCTCGACCTTGCGGCCGACCAGAGCTGGGGCGAGCGCAACCGGGCGGCCTGGCGCGATGTGTGCGACGGGCTGGCGCAGTGGCGGCTGGTGTGGACGCTGGCCTGGCTGGATATCCGGCTGAAATACCGCGGATCGGTGCTGGGGCCGTTCTGGCTGACGCTCTCCACCGGCGCGATGGTGGCGGCCATGGGCATTCTGTACGCGGTGCTGTTCCGGCTGGAGCTGCGCGACTACATTCCCTATCTCGGCCTGTCGCTGGTGCTGTGGGGCTTCGTGGGCGCGCTGGTGAGCGATGCCTGCGGGGCGTTCACGACCAACCAGGGGATGATCCGCTCGGTGCGGATGCCGTTCACGCTGTATGCGGCGCGGATCGTGGTGCGCAACCTGATCATCCTGGGGCACAACGCCGTGGTGGTGGTGGTGGCGAACCTGGTGCTGTGGACCTGGCCGCCGGCGGGGGTGGCGTGGCTGGCGCTGCCGGGGTTGGTGCTGTGGCTGGCGGTGTCGCTGAGCCTGGCGCTGCTGCTGGGGGCGCTGTGCGCGCGGCTGCACGACATACCGCCGATCGTGGCCAATGTGATGCAGATGGCGTTCTTCCTCTCCGCCGTGATCTGGAAGCCGGAGCAGCTGGACGACCGGCAGTGGATGCTGGCGTTGAACCCGTTCTTCTGCCTGCTGGAAGTGGTGCGCGGGCCGCTGTTCGGCACGCCGCCGAGCCTGCTGGTGGTGGGTTGCGCGCTGGGCTACAGCGCCGTGCTGTTCGCGATCACCTGGCTGGTGTTCGCGCGGGTGCGCGGCCGCATCGCTTTTTGGTTGTAGGGCGATGACATCTTCCATCGACGTTGAAGGCCTGTCGCTCAGCTTTCCGCTGTACCACGGCAATGCACGCAGCCTGAAGAAGACGGTGCTGTCGACCGTGACCGGGCGGATGGCGTCGGATAACCGCAACCGGGTGGTGGTGGAGGCGCTGCGCGACGTGAACCTGGCGTTGCGGCCCGGGGACCGGCTGGCGCTGGTGGGCGGCAACGGGGCGGGCAAGACGACGCTGTTGCGGGCAATGGCCGGGATCTACGAGCCGGTGGCCGGGCGGGTGCGGGTGCTGGGCTCGCTCAACGCGCTGGTGGACCCGCATCTGGGCATGAACCCGGAGCTGACGGGGCGCGAGAACATCATGCTGCGCGGCATGTATCTGGGGCTCGACAAGAAGGCGATCGAGGGGCTGGCCGAGGATGTGGCGGCATTCGCGGAGCTGACGGATTTCCTCGACCTGCCGGTGCGGATCTATTCCTCCGGCATGATCGTGCGGCTGGGCTTTGCGCTGGCGACCTCCGTGCAGCCGCAGGTGCTGCTGATGGATGAGTGGTTCCTGGCCGGCGATGCGGGCTTCATGGAGAAGGCGCGGGTGCGGCTGGAGAACCTGGTGCGGGGGGTGGAGATCCTGGTGCTCTCCTCCCACGTGACCGACGTGGTGCTGCAGTGGTGCACGCGGGCGCTGTGGATGGACCAGGGGCGGGTGCGGGCCGACGGGCCGCCGGCGGAGGTGCTGTCGGCATACCTGGGGCACCCCGTGCAGCTCTCGGATTGGGCGCAGCAGCGGATGGCGACGACTGGTTCCGACCCGGGGGAGGCCGGCTGATGCAGGTATTCGGCGACTGGCGGGCACTGCCGGAAAGCGCGCGCGGGGCGAGCGTGGCGCTGGGCAATTTCGACGGGGTGCATCGCGGCCATGTGCAGGTGCTGCGCGCGGCGCATGCGGCGCGGCCGGAGGCGAAGCTGGCGGTGCTGAGCTTCGAGCCGCATCCGCGCGAGGTGTTCCGGGCGGATGACCCGCCGTTCCGGCTGACGCTTTCGGCCGAGCGGGCGACGGTGCTGGCGGAGCTGGGGGTTTCGTTCGTGTACGAGCTGCCCTTCGATGCCGCCTTCAGCCAGATGAGTGCCGAGACCTTCGTGGCCGAGGTGCTGCATGGCGGGCTCGGGGCGAAGCATTTGGCCTGCGGGCCGGATTTCGCCTTCGGGCACCGGCGCGGGGGCGATGTGGCGTTCCTGGCGGAGCACGCCGCCGCGGTGGGGATCGGGCTTTCCGTGGTGCCGCCGTTGTCGGACGCGGAGGGGGCGATTTCGTCCACGCGGATCAGGCGGGCGTTGCAGGACGGGTATCCGGAGCGGGCGACCGCGATGCTGGGCCGGCCCTGGGCGATCCGCGGCGTGGTGGCGCATGGCGACAAGCGTGGGCGGACGATCGGGTTTCCAACCGCCAATGTTCCCCTGGGGCGGCATCTGGAGCCGGCGCGCGGGGTGTATGCGGTGACGATCGCGCTGGAAGATGGGCGCGTGTGCAAGGGTGTTGCCAATATCGGGCGGCGGCCGACGGTGAACGAGGGGCCGGAGAGCCGGCTGGAAGTGAACCTGTTCGACTTCGCCGGCGATCTGTACGGGCAGGAGATCGGGGTTTCGCTGGTGGCCTATCTGCGCGGGGAGCAGAAATTCCCCGGGCTCGATGCGCTGAAGGCGCAGATCGCGGCGGATGCGGCGCAGGCGCGGGCGTTGCTGGGGTAGCGAAGGCGAAGGAAGCGAAGGGGACACAGAGAGCACGGAGGGCCACAGAGACCACAGAGCGATATGGCTGCTCTGAGGCATTTGTCTTCTCCGTGCCCCTCTGTGGCCCTCCGTGCTCTCTGTGACCGCTTCCCTTTGCCGCCACCGCTCGCCTTGCCGATTGAAGGGCCGGATGGCATGATCGTGGCATGTTTGGGATCGTCATAGCGCGAATTATTCGCCCGGCCTCTCGCTAGAGAGCCGGGTTCGACGCGCGCATTCCCTACCCCTTTGGCGGCACCTTCCGGCCGCGCGAGACACATCCCATGACCGACAATGCTTCCGCCCCGGCTGCCGGCCGCGACTATCGCAGCACGGTGTTCCTGCCGAACACGCCCTTCCCGATGCGCGGCGACCTGCCGAAGAAGGAGCCGGGGATGCTGGCCCGGTGGGAGCAGATGGATATCTGGGGCAAGCTGCGCGCCAAGCAGGGCCGGCCGGGCTTCATCCTGCATGACGGCCCCCCGTATGCGAACGGCAACCTGCATATCGGCACGGCGCTGAACAAGATCCTGAAGGACGTGGTGAACCGCGCCCGGCAGATGGGCGGCTACGATGCCAACTACATCCCGGGCTGGGACTGCCACGGCCTGCCGATCGAATGGAAGATCGAGGAGCAGTATCGCGCGGCCAAGAAGGACAAGGACGCGGTGCCGCTGCTGGAATTCCGCGCCGAGTGCCGCGCCTATGCCCAGCATTGGATGGGCGTGCAGGAGAGCGAGTTCCGCCGGCTGGGCGTGCTGGGCAACTGGCCGCAGCGCTACGCCACCATGGATTTGCCGAGCGAGGCCGCGATCTTCGGCGAGATCGGGCGCTTCCTGATGAACGGGGCGCTGTATCGCGGGCTCCGCCCCGTGATGTGGTCGCCGGTGGAGAAGACGGCGCTGGCCGAGGCGGAGATCGAGTATCACGACCACACCAGCACGACGGTGACGGTGCGGTTCCCGATCGTGAGCGGGCCGGTGGCGGGGCTGAACGGCGCGGCGATCCTGATCTGGACCACCACGCCCTGGACCATGCCGGGCAACCGGGCGATCGCGCTGGGCGAGGACATCGACTACGCCGTGGTGCGGATCGACAGCGCCAAGGAGGGCTCGCTGGCGAAGGCCGGCGAGCGGGTGCTGGTGGCGCTGGCCCTGCTGCCGCAGCTGTGCGAGGCGGCGGGGGTGGAGACGCACCATGTGCTGCATGTCCACAAGGGGCGCGAGCTGCTGGGCACGGTGTGCGCGCACCCGATGCGCGGGCGCGGCTATGACCATGACGTGACGGTGTATTCGGCCGAATACGTGACGACGGATGCCGGCACCGGGTTCGTGCACATCGCGCCGGGCCACGGCGAGGAGGATTTCGAGCTGGGGCGCCAGCACGGCATCGAGGTGCCGGAGACGGTGGGCGAGGACGGCACCTACAATGCCTGGGTGCCGGGCTTCGCGGGCCAGCACGTTTACAAGGTGGCGGATGCGATGTGCGCGGCGCTGACCGAGGCCGGCGGGCTGATGGCGCGCGGCAAGCTGGTGCATTCCTACCCGCATTCCTGGCGTTCCAAGGCGCCGCTGATCTTCCGCGCGACGCCGCAGTGGTTCATCCGCATGGACGGGCCGGAGGATATTCGCGGCAAGGCGCTGGAGGCGATCGCGGCGACGCGGTTCGTGCCGGACATGGGGCGCAACCGGATCGGCTCCATGGTGGCCTCCCGCCCGGATTGGTGCATCAGCCGGCAGCGCGCCTGGGGCGTGCCGATCGCGGTGTTCGTGGAGAAGGCCAGCGGCCAGGTGCTGCGCGAGCAGGCGGTGGTGGACCGGATCGTGGCCGCGTTCGAAACCGAGGGGGCGGATGCCTGGTACTCGTCCCCGCCCGAGCGGTTCCTGGGCGAGGGGCGCAACCCGGCCGATTACGAGCAGGTGTTCGACATCGTGGATGTGTGGTTCGAGAGCGGTTCGACCCATGCCTTCGTGCTGGAAAAGCGCGGGCTGGCCTGGCCGGCAGATCTGTATCTGGAAGGCTCGGACCAGCATCGCGGCTGGTTCCATTCCTCGCTGCTGGAGTCCGTGGGCACGCGCGGGGTGGCGCCGTTCAAGGCGGTGCTGACGCATGGCTTCGTGATGGACGAGCAGGGCCGCAAGATGAGCAAGTCGCTCGGCAATGTGGTGGCCCCCCAGGAGGTGAACGACCAGTACGGCGCCGATATCCTGCGGCTGTGGGTGATGTCCTCCGACACCAGCGAGGACATGCGGATCGGCAAGGAGATCCTGAAGCAGCAGACCGAGCTGTATCGCCGGCTGCGCAACACGCTGCGCTGGCTGCTGGGCTCCTTGGATGGGTTCAGCGAGGCGGAGCGCGTGGCCGAGGCCGACATGCCGGAGCTGGAGCGCTGGGTGCTGCACCGGGTGGCGGAGCTGGACGCGGTGATGCGCGCGGCCGTGGAGAGCTACGACTGGACCGGCGTGTATGCCGCCGTGCACAATTTCTGCTCTTCCGATCTCAGCGCCTTCTACTTCGATATCCGCAAGGACGCGCTGTACTGCGACCGGCCGGACACGCTACGGCGGCGGGCGACGCGCACGGTGCTGGACCACCTGCATCGCTGCCTGTGCACCTGGCTGGCGCCGGTGCTGGTGTTCACCGCCGAGGAGGCGTGGACGGCGCGGTTCGGCGAGGCGGACAGCGTCCATTTGCACGACTTCCCGACCATCCCGGCCGGCTGGCGCGACGATGCGCTTGGCGCGAAGTGGGAGACGGTGCGTGAGCTGCGCCGGCTGGGAACCACGGAGCTGGAGGCGATGCGGGCGGATAAGCGCATCGGTGCCAGCACCCAGGCCGCGGTGGTGATGGCGCTGCCGGATGAACAGGCCGGGCTGCTTTCGGCCGAGGCCTGGGCGGATATCCTGATCGTGGCCGGTGCCACGGTGGAGACGGCGGCGGTGGCCGGCGCACGGGCGGCGGTGGCGCCGGGCACGAAGTGCGAGCGCTGCTGGAAGGTGCTGCCGGAGGTGGGCCGCAGTGCCGCGCATCCCGGGCTGTGCGCGCGCTGCGAGGATGCGGTGGAGTCCGGCCTGGTATGCCGATGACCCGGCTGCGCGGGTTCGGCATCGGGATGGCGCTGGCCATCCTGGTGGCGGACCAGATCAGCAAATGGTGGGTGCTTGAGGTGTTCGACCTGCCGGCGCGGGTTTCGGTGCCGGTGCTGCCGTTCCTGAACCTGACCATGGTGTGGAATCGCGGCATCACCTTCGGGCTGCTGAGCAGCGATTCCGGCTGGGGCGCGGCGCTGCTGGCCGCTGTTGCTTTGGGCGTGGTGGCGGCGCTGGCGGTGTGGCTGTGGCAGGCCGAGCGGATGGCCGTGGCGCTGGCGCTGGGGGCCGTGGCGGGCGGCGCGGTGGGCAACGTGATCGACCGGATCGCCTATGGCGCGGTGGTGGATTTCCTGCATGCCCATGCCTGGGGCTGGAGCTGGTACGTGTTCAACGTGGCCGATGCCGCGATCGTGGGCGGGGTGGGGCTGCTGCTGCTGGATTCGCTGCTGGCCGGGCGCAAGGATGGCGCGGCCGGGCAAGTGCCGGGGCAGACGCCTTGATGCGGCCACGCCTCCCGGCTAATCAGGGGGCCATGCGCATTCCCCAGACCGCCGCGACCCTGGCCCTGACGCTGCCGCTGCTGCTGGGCGGCTGCGGCGAAGACGTCTCCCGCACCTTCGGGCTGCAGCGCGATGCGCCGGACGAGTTCCAGGTGACGACGCGGGCACCGCTGTCCATGCCGCCGGATTTCGCGCTGCGCGCGCCGCGGCCGGGGGCGGCACGGCCGCAGGAGCAATCCGGGCCTGATTCGGCGCAGGCCGTGCTGGCGCCGCAGGCCGCGCTGGCCGCCGGCGGGGCACGTGAGCCTGGGGTTTCGCCCGGCGTTTCCGCGCTGCTGCAGGCGGCGGGGCCGCAGGTGCAGGGCGATATCCGCGCCAAGGTGGACAGCGAATCGCATCTGGATCGCTCCCCGTCGGCGCTGGTGGACCGGCTGATGTTCTGGCGCACGCCGCCGAACGAAGGCGGGCTGCAGGTGGACCCGCGGCGCGAGGCGCAGCGCCTGCGTGAGAACGCGGCACTGGGGCAGAACGTGGCCGAGGGCGACAGCCGGATCATCCAGCCGCGCAGCCGCGGCCTGATCGACCGTATCTTCCGCTAGCCTCCGCGTTCCTCTTCGGCGCTACCGCAAGCTGCGGTAGGATGCGCCATGGACAGCGACTCGCCCGCCGATCTTCGCGCTGAATGGACCCGGCTTGCCGCGTTGGCGGCACGGCCCGAGGCGGACGATATTCGCGCGCTGTTCGCAGCCGATCCCGGCCGGGCGGCGCGGTTCACGGCGCGGCTGGATGATCTGACGCTCGATTGGTCCAAGACCGCGATCGACGCTGCGGCGCGCGAGGCGCTGTTCGGCCTGGCGCGCAAGGCGGGGCTGGAGCGGTTCCGGGCGCGGCTGTTCGGCGGCGCCCTGGTGAACACGACCGAGCGGCGGGCGGCGATGCACATGGCGCTGCGCGCGCCGGCGGATGCGGGGCTGCTGGCCGGGGCAGAGGATGCCAGCGGGCTGGCGGCGGCGGAGCGGGCGCGGATGCAGGCTTTCGTGGCCGCCGTGCATGACGGCACGCTGCGCGGGGCGACAGGCCAGCGTTTCCAGGCGGTGCTGAATATCGGCATTGGCGGGTCTGACCTGGGGCCGCGGATGGTGACCGAGGCGCTGACCATGACCGATGGCGGGGTGATGGCGGCGCATTACCTTTCCAATGTGGATGGGCATGCCTTCGCCGCCCTGGCGCGCCGGCTGGATCCGGCGACGACGCTGGTGCTGGTGGCGAGCAAGACCTTCACCACGCAGGAGACCATGGCCAACGCGGCGGCGGCGCGGGGCTGGCTGGCCGGCGCGCTGGGCGAGGCAGCGGTGGGGGCGCATTTCGCCGCCCTTTCCACCAACCAGCGCGCGGCGGCGGCGTTCGGCATTGCGGCGGAACGGGTGTTCGGGTTCCGCGACTGGGTGGGCGGGCGGTATTCGCTGTGGTCCTCCGTGGGGCTTTCGATCGCGCTGGCGGCGGGGTGGGGCGCGTTCCAGGCGCTGCTGGACGGGGCCTGGGCGATGGATTGCCATTTCCGCGATGCGCAGCTGGAGGACAACCTGCCGGTGATCCTGGGGCTGGTGGGGGTGTGGCATGTGAACGCGCTGGGCTACCGGGCGCAGGCGATCCTGCCGTACGACGCCAGGCTGCACCGGTTCGCGGCGCATCTGCAGCAGCTGGAGATGGAGAGCAACGGGAAGTCGGTGCTGCTGGATGGCGGGGCGGTGGGGACCGCGACCTGCCCGGTGATCTTCGGCGAGCCCGGCACGGATGCGCAGCACAGCTTCATGCAGCTGATCCATCAGGGCACCAGCGTCATCCCCGTCGATTTCCTGCTGGCGGCGCAGGCGGATCATGGGCGGGACGGGGCGCACCGCATCCTGGCGGCCAATGCCTTCGCGCAGGCCGAGGCGCTGCTGGCCGGCAAGACGCGGGCGCAGGTGGAGGCGGAGATGCGCGCGGCGGGGGCGGATGACGCCGCGGTGGCCGCGGTGGCGCCGCACCGGGTGTTCCCCGGCAACCGGCCGAGCACCACGATCCTGTTCCGGCGGCTGGATGCGTTCACGCTGGGGCGGCTGGTGGCGCTGTATGAGCA
>CANHKG010000055.1 GCA_947460455.1 Rhodospirillales bacterium
AAGCTGCTCAGCTGGCTGTAGCCGAAGGCCCCGACCAGCAGCATCGCCAGCCCGATCGGCGCCCGCAGCGCAATCAGCGCCAGCATCACGCCAAAGCCCAGAAGCGCCAGCGCAACGCCGCTCATGCCACACCTCGGGGCGTGCCGCCGATCAACCGTGCAACGGCGCCGACGCAGGTGGCAACCAACAGCGCGCACAGCACCGCACACAGCGCGATGGCGGGCCAGACCGCGAGCTGAAGTTGCATCGTGGTTTCCCCGGTGCCCAACGCATCACGGGCGCCGGTGAACAGGCCCCAGGTGCACAAGGCCATGAAGGCGGCGTAAGCGAGATCCCAGAACGCATCGAGCCTGTCGCGCGCGCCCTGCCCCATCCAGCCGGTGAACGTATCAACCATGATGTTGCCGCGCCGCGCCTGCGTGTAGGGCAGGTAGGCAAAGACGCCGATGGCAGTGGCCATCTTGACGAACTCGAAGTCGCCCTCCACCGGCATTGAGAACAACCAGCGACCGAGCACGCTGACGACAACCAGCCCCGCCACCGCCAGTGCCAGAAGGCCGCCGAAGATGGCGACAAACCCGGTCAGCCGCTCGATCAGCGGCAGAACGGGCGGGGTGTGCGTGTCGTGTTCGGTCATCGTGGCCGCCGGTGCGAAGCGAGAAGGGCATCACGCGCCCCTCTTCCTGCGGCAGCACTCGGGGTGCCAGTCATGTGCGTGTGGGCCTTGGATGGATGCGCGTCAGCTCGCCGCCTCATACTTGGCCACCAGCGCGCGGGCGTCGGCGATCAGCTTCGCGCCGTCGAGGTTGCGCGCCTTGACCTGCTCGATCCAGGCGGCATGCACCGGCAGGGTGGCGGCGATCCACCGGGCCTTCTCCGCCTCGGAGATGGTGCTGATCGTGTTGCCGGAGCGGGCGCGGACCATGGCCGAGACGGCAGCCGCCTCGTTGTCCCACATGGCGCCGGCCAAGCGGGCGAAAGCCTGCCCGGAATTGGCGTCGATCACGGCGCGCGCGTCGGCGGGCATCGCGTCGTACTTCGCCTTGTTCATGGCAAGGAAGAAACTGGCCGTGTACAGGGTGGGCGAGCCCGGTATCTCCGTGTGGAAGCGCACCAGTTCCTGCACCTTCACCGCAGGCACCACTTCCCATGGAATGACAGCGCCATCGATCACGCGCTGGGCCAGGCTTTCGGGCACCTGCGGCACCGGCATGCCAACAGACACCGCGCCAAGCGCCTTCAAGGCCTCGCCGGCCAGGCGCGTGGGGTTGCGCAGCTTCAGGCCCTTGAGGTCTTCCATGGTACGGACGGCCTTGTTGGCATGGATCACGCCGGCATCATGCGCCCAATAGGCCAGCAGCTTGACGTCCTTGACCTCATCCTTGAGGTGGCTGTCGGCGAATTCCTGAGCCGCACTGGCATTCACCACAGCGCGCTTCGAGGCGATGAAAGGCAGCTCGAACACCTCGGTCGAGGGAAACCGGCCCGGCGTGCTGCCAGGCAGCGTCCAGACAATATCCGCCACGCCATCGCGGGCCTGGTCGAACAGTTGCGGCGGCGTTCCGCCCAGCTGCATGGCCGGGAAGATGTCGATCTTGATCCTGCCCTGGCTGTCCGCCTCCACCTTGCGCGCCCACGGCGCCAGCAGCTTCGCGTGCGCGTTGGAAACGGGCGGCAGGAAATGGTGCAGGCGCAGTGTTGTCACAGCCTGGGCGCGCGCACTCGGCACAACGAAAGGCGCCGCAACCGCCGCGCCCAAACCTTGAAGTGCAGTCCGCCGATTGAATTGCATTCCTACCTCCCCGAAACGTCCGACCTCGCGTTGCGCACCCAGCGAAAACCCTGGAAATCCAACGCATTCTTGTTAAGTCTGGCGCAGCTTCCCGTGCGCTCAGCTCGCTTGTTAGCGGATTGATCTGGTCCGAACGATGGAACAATCTGTGAAAAACTTGGATCTTTCTGGTTTCCTGGCCACAAGGGGTTGAACCTGCCGATGGGCCTTCGTCCAGTCTACCGGATTCCCGTCTTCGGCCTTTACGGCAGCGCCGAGGCCCAGACAGGGGCGGGCTATGCACATATCGAGACCATCGCGGCGCGGGCCGAACGCAATGACTGGCAGATCGCAGCCCACCGGCACGTCGCGCTCGCCCAGTGCCTTGTCATTCGCGAAGGCGGCGGAATTCTGGACCTCGACGGCCAGCAATCACCCTTCGTCGCGCCATGGTTCCTGTGGTTGCCCTCGGCGGTTGTGCACGGATTCCGGTTCGATCCACGCACTGTCGGGCATGTGCTGACCGTCTCCGACGACGTTGTGGCAGCAGCGTTGCGGCAATCCCCGGATGTCGAGGCGCTTTCGGAAACCGTGTCCGTTCCAATCCACGCGCGCATGCCCGACGCCAGCGAGATCGGCATCGATGTGGCCGAGGCGATAAGCGGCATCGAGCAGGAACTGCTGCTGCCCCGAACAGCCATCGGAACCGCCATTTCCGCCAAGCTGCTGCTGATCATTGTGGCGCTGTTGCGGGTCCGCACGCTCCTGCGGCTCGACGATGGCCTCGGTGCGGCGCGCGCCTCGGAGTTCCGCCGGTTCCGCGCCATCGTCGAACGCGTGTTCCGCCAGCAGAGGAGCATCGGCGCCATCGCGGCAGAGCTGGGCGTCACGTCGGACAAGCTCCACAACGTCACACAACAGGCCGTCGGCAAGTCCCCGCTGGAAATCATCCACGACCGCATCATTCTCGAAAGCAAGCGGGAGCTGTCCTACACCGTCAAGCGCATCGCAGAGATCGGCTTCGATTGCGGCTTTTCGGATGCCGCGCATTTCAGCCGGTTCTTCAGTGCCCGCACAGGCATGGCGCCCCGCGCCTTCCGGCAACTGGCCCGCGCAGCAAGCCCGGATGCCCGGCCACGCAACGCCACGACGCAAGAGCCGGGCTGACATTGCTCAGGATATCGTTCTGCGGACACGGGATCGCAGCCACGACCGTCACCGATCCATGTGCCCCTCCGCCTACGGCCGTGGAGCACACGCCGGCGCGGGTGCCACGCGCATCAATCGGGATGCCCTTTTCGATGGCCATGAGGGAAAAATCGGCGTGCCGACCGACATTCAATCCGCCAAACCAACCGCAAAAAACCCCTAGATATCCAGGGATCCTAAGTGGCCTATCCATCCGAGAAGGAAGATGAGTTGGTGGAAATTGGAGCGGGCGATGGGATTCGAACCCACGACCCCAACCTTGGCAAGGTTGTGCTCTACCCCTGAGCTACGCCCGCACTCCGTTCCGCCAATCGGCGAGGGCGGTCTAATACGGGGCTTCGCCGAGCATGGCAAGAGCCCGACCTACCATCATCCGCATGGCAGGTCCGCTTTGCCGATCACGCGCCCTCGGCCCCCTCGCGCCGCAACTCGTCGATCGCCACCAGCACCCCATCCCGCTCGAAATGCCAGAACGTCCAGCCGTTGCACGAAGGCGCGCTCTGCACGGCCGCCCCCACCTTGTGGATGGATCCCTGCAGGTCCCCCACCCGCACGGTCCCGTCGGCCACCACCACCGCCTGCACCGCGCGCGTCCGGTCCATCAGCACCGTACCCGGCGCCAGCAGTCCCCGCTCCACGATGCTCCCGAACGGCACCCGCGGCACTTCCCGCCGCCCTGCCGTCACCGTCACCGCCGCGTCAGACAACGGCTCCACCCGCATCACCCGCCCCAGCGCCGCTTCCACATAGGCCGGATGCCGCTCGATCCCGATGAAATGCCGCCCCAGCCGCTTGGCCACCGCCGCCGTCGTCCCGGTGCCCAGGAACGGGTCCAGCACGATATCGCCCACCCCCGTGCTCGAAACCATCACCCGGTGCAGCAATGCTTCCGGCTTCTGCGTCGGATGCAGCTTCAGCCCATGCTCATTGCGCAGCCGCTCCGGCCCCGTGCACAGCGGAAAATACCAGTCGCTGCGCATCTGCACGTCGTCGTTCAGCGCCTTCATGGCGTGGTAGTTGAACCGATACCGGCTCTCCCGCCCCCGCGCCGCCCAGATCAGCGTCTCATGCGCGTTGGTGAACCGCCGCCCGCGGAAATTCGGCATCGGGTTGGCCTTGCGCCACACCACGTCGTTCAGGATCCAGAACCCCATCTCCTGCAGCAGCGCGCCGATGCGGAAGATGTTGTGGTAGCTCCCGATCACCCACAGCGTGCCGTCCTTGCGCAACAGCCGCCGCGCCTCCTCCAGCCACTCGCGCGTGAACGCGTCATACGCCGCGAAATCGGTGAACCGGTCCCAATCGTCGTCCACCCCGTCCACCAGGCTGTCATCTGGCCGCCGAAGTTCGCCCCGCAGCTGCAGGTTGTACGGCGGATCGGCAAAGATGCAGTGCACCGAGGCAGCCGGCAGCATCCGCATGATGCGCACGGCGTCGCCCAGGATCACCTGGTCAAGGGGAAGTTCGCGGACGATCTCCACGGTGTCAGGCTGGCTCCGGAATGAGCCCCCATTGTCGCGAACCGCCCGATGCCGCGTCAATCACACGTCCAGCACCAGCCGCAACTGCCGTACCGTCCCGAACCCCGCCCGGTGATGCACCGTCGCCCCCAGCCGCCGCAGCGCGTCCCGGTGCGCCGCCGTGCCATACCCCGCATTCTCCGGCCAGCCATAGCCGGGGTAGCGCCGATCCAGCCGCGCCATGCACCGGTCCCGCACCACCTTGGCGATGATGGAAGCCGCCCCGATCGCCAACTCGCTCGCATCCCCCCCCACCACGCACCGGGAAGGGCAGGGCAGCTCCGGCGCCACATTCCCATCCACCAGCGCCAGGTCGGGCACGGAGGGCAGCCGCAGCACCGCGCGGCGCATCGCCAGCAAGGAAGCCCGCAGAATGTTGATCCGCCCGATCTCGGCCACGCTCGCCGCCCCCAGCGCAATCTCCACCCGCCCAGCCGCCTGCGCCGCCATCAGCGCCGCGAACGCCGCCTCCCGCTGCCGCGCCGAAAGCTTCTTGGAATCATCGATCAACGCCGCCAGCGCCGCCGGCACCCGCCGCGGCAACACCACCGCCGCCGCCACCACCGGCCCGGCCAGCGGCCCGCGCCCCACCTCGTCCACGCCCGCGATTCGCCTCATCCCGCAAGCCTACCAACCCCCCACCACCCCCGCGAGCCCTTCCCCCGCCCTCAACATTAAGCCATCCTTAACGTGCATCCGGGAGGCCCCCGCCATGATCACCTACGCAGCCGAAACCGTCCCCCAACTCCTCCGCCGCGGCGCCAACAGCGCACCGGCCATCGGCACGCCAGGCCGCCCCTGGCTCACCCATGCCGGCCTGCGCGCCCTCGCCCAGCGCACCACCGCCAGCCTCAACGCCATGGGCATCGGCCGCAACGATCGCGTCGCCATGGTCCTGCCCAACGGCCCGGAAATGGCCGCCGCCTTCGTCGCCATCGCCTGCGCCGCCACCACCGCGCCGCTGAACGCCGCCTATCGCGCCGACGAGTTCGATTTCTACCTCTCGGACCTCAACGCGAAGGCCCTCGTCATCCAGCACGGCATGGAATCCCCCGCCCGCGCGGTGGCCGCCCAACGCAACATCCCCATCATCGAGCTCATCCCCAATTCTTCAGATGGGGGCGAAGCCGAAGCCGGAGACTTCACCCTCCAATCCCCCCTCACCGGCACCCCCACCACCCCCGGCGAGGCCCAACCGCAGGATATCGCGCTGGTCCTGCACACCTCCGGCACCACCAGCCGCCCCAAGATCGTCCCCCTGCGCCAGATCAACATCACGGCCTCCGCCGCCCATATCGGCCACTTCCTGGAACTCGGCCCGGAAGACACCTGCATGAACATCATGCCGCTCTTCCACATCCACGGCCTCATCGCCGCCGTGCTCTCATCCCTGGCCGCCGGCGGCAGCGTCTCCTGCACCCCCGGCTTCAACGCCTTCAAGTTCTTCGCGAACTACGACGAAATCCGGCCCAGCTGGTACACCGCCGTCCCCACCATGCACCAGGCGCTCCTCCCCCTCGCCGCCCGCAACACGGAAATCATCCAGCGCGGCCGCCTGCGCTTCATCCGCTCCAGCAGCGCCTCCCTCCCCCCCCAGGTCATGACCGCGCTGGAGGAAGCCTTCCACGTCCCCGTCATCGAGTCCTACGGCATGACGGAAGCCGCCCACCAAATGGCCTCCAACCCCCTCCCGCCGCGCCCCCACTACGCCGGCAGCGTCGGCATCGCCGCCGGCCCCGAAATCGCCATCATGGACGACGACGGCAACCTCCTGCCCCAGGGCGCGCTCGGCGAAATCGTCATCCGCGGCCGCAACGTCACCGCCGGCTACGAAAACAACCCGGATGCCAACGCGAAGGCCTTCACCAACGGCTGGTTCCGCACCGGAGACCAGGGCACGCTCGACGCCGAGGGCTACCTCCGCCTCACCGGCCGCCTCAAGGAGATCATCAACCGCGGCGGCGAAAAGGTCAGCCCGCTGGAAGTCGACGAAATCCTCATGGACCACCCCGCCGTCGCCCAGGTCGTCACCTTCGCCATGCCCCACAGCAAACTCGGCGAGGAAGTCGCCGCCGCCGTCGTCCTCCGCGAAGGCCACACGCTGGAAGAATCCACCCTGCGAGAGTTCGCCGCCCTTCGCCTCGCCCAGTTCAAGGTGCCGAGAAAGATCATCTTCCTCCCCGAAATCCCCAAAGGCGCCACCGGCAAACTCCAACGCATCGGCCTGGCCGAAAAACTTGGCCTCTCCGCCTAACGTGCTTCTCTCCCCTCGGCGAAGCCGGGGGGAGCCGGAGGGGGGCTCTTGCGGCATCGCCGCCGCCCCGAAGTGAAGAGCAAGCAAGCCCTTCTTTCTTGAAAGAAAGAAGCAAAGAACTTTTCTCCCCGGAGCCCACTCTTGCCCGCCACACGCGAAAGGGCAGAGGGGGGGGGCGGCGAACGCCCCCCGACCGTCAAGCCAGCAATCGCCCCCTCAGAAAACCCCCTTCCCCCCCTCCTCCTCCTCCATCGTCACCGCCACCGCCGCATTCGCCGAAAGCCGCACCCGAACCCCCTCGACCTCCGCCACCAACCCCAGGTCGATGAAATGGTGATGCCCCGAATGCCGCCCCTCCCCACTATCCCGCCGGGTCAGCTTGATCCGCCCCCCCTCCACCTTGTCCACGGTCCCGACATGAACCCCGTCGGCCCCAATCACATCCATCTGCGCCCGAATATCAGCACCACGCATGGCCATCCTCCTGTTCCAATGCCATGCCCTCAACGCCCCAAACCCCAACAGGCTCCATCCCCCCAGCGGTAAGCCAGACCGCAAGCACGTTCTTTCTTGAAAGAAAGAACCAAAGAACTTTCAAAAACCGCGCCGAGAGTCTTCTCTCCCATCGCCGCTTGGCGGGGGGATTGAGCCGTGAAGCGGATCAAAGCGGGGGGGCTCTTCCGTCGCACGCGCCCCCCCCCTATCGCCGCCGCCCCTTCCGCACCTCCCCGTCGGGCGCTTCCTGCCCACCCCCGGCCGCCCGCCCCACCACCAGCAAAATCGCCGCCCGCGTCGAAACATCCAGGCTCCGGTAGTGCCGCAACAACGCCGCCTCATCCGGCGCCAGCAACCCCAACTCCCCCTGCTCCTCCCCCAGCAGCTCCGGCGGGATCAAATCCCCCGGCTCCAGTCCCAGCAGAAATCCCTCCTCCACATCCAGCACCACCGCCAACCGCCGCAACGCCGCCCCCCGCGGCACCCGCCCCCGCCCCTCCACCAACCCTTGCACCGTCCCCACGGCCAACCCCGCCGCCCGATCCGCCGCCTCCCCACTCAACCCCAACCGCTCCAACCGCCCCTCAATCCGCGCGGCCATCTCCGACGTCACATCCACCGAACTCTCCCATGAACCATCCCTCTCCCCGCGGGGGAACAGGCGGGCAGGAGGCTCCCGCGCCCCCCAAGCCAGAAACCATACTGCCCCACCCCGCCGTCATTGCGAACGCAGTGAAGCAATCCAGGAAAAGGCGCCGCCACCCAGAAGAAGCAAGGCTGTTCTTTATTTGAAGAAAGAACCAAAGAACTTTTGTTGATTTAAACTGAGAATATTCTTCCCCCTGCCCGCGGGCGGCGAAGGAGTAGAACGTGCACTGGCTCCTGACGCCTGCCGACGCGCAGCAAACACAGGGGCATGGCAAGACAGCTTGAGACCGGCTGCAACCCTTCGTCGCCGTCAGCTGCAACATCAAATGTCGGGGCCAGGCAAAGAGGCGATCTGAAAGTGGCAACTTGACCGGTCACTCTGGTTTCAATAGGGTTTTGGAACGTAGTTCCATAATGTGGAACACGAAGGGGGCGATGATGAAGGGTGTGGTCAAGGAGGTACGGAACGTCAGCACCGTGCAGAAATCTGGCCCAACACGCCGCAACGTGATCGCGGGCGGTGCGGCATTGAGCTTCGCGGCACCCGCCTTGGCCCAACCAGCCAAGGTAGTGAAGTTTGTGCCGCACGCTGACCTAACCGTCGTCGACCCTTTCCGCACCACTGCCAACGTCACCCGCAATCACGCTCTCCTCGTCCACGATACGCTCTATGGCGTCGACGAGGCTCTCACGCCTCAGCCCCAGATGGTGGAAGGACACATTGTTGAGGACGATGGCCTTACATGGACTCTCTCACTGCGAGATGGCTTGAATTGGCACGATGGTGAGAAAGTACTGGCGCGTGATTGTGTCGCCAGTATCCGCCGCTGGGCCTTGAGCGACAGTTATGGCCAGACACTTCTCTCCGTCACCGACGAACTGGCAGCGGTCGATGACCGGCGGCTGCGCTTCCGCCTCAAGCGCCCCTTTCCCCTGCTCCCCATGGCCCTTGGCAAGGCAGGCTCCGCTCTTTGCGCCATGATGCCAGAGCGCCTGGCAGCGTCGGATCCGGACCGCCCGATTACCGACGTCGTCGGGAGTGGCCCATTTCGCTTCGTCGCGGCCGAACGTATCGCCGGTGCTCGCGTCGTCTACGAACGCAACCGAGCCTACGTGCCCCGCCCTGGCAGTGCCGCTGGCATGATCGCCGGCCCCAAGATCGTCAGCATTGATCGCGTCGAGTGGCACATCATCCCCGATGCCGCCACCGCCGGCGCCGCCTTGCAGGCCGGAGAGGTAGACTGGTGGGAGCTACCCACCGCTGATCTCTTGCCTCTGCTGCGCCGCCACCCCGCAATCGCCGTCGAGGTGAAGGACCGGCTGGGCTATAACGGCTTCCTGCGTGTGAACCACTTGCATCCGCCGTTTAACGATCCTGCTGTCCGCCGGGCGCTGCTGCACGCGGTCAGCCAGGAGGACTACGCCATCGCAGTCGCCGGCACCGACCCCGCCCTGTGGCGCGCCGATCTTGGCTTCTTCACACCCGGAACTTCGATGGCCTCCACCGTGGGAATGGAGGTCCTCACCCGTCCGCGCGACCTCGATCGGGCCCGCCGCGAGATTGCCGCTGCGGGTCACAAGGGTGCCCGCCTGGTGGTGCTCGCACCTTCCGACATCAGCATCCTCAAGGCACAGGGCGATATTGGCGCCGACCTGCTGGCACGCCTCGGCTTCGCGGTGGACTACCAGGTGACCGATTGGGGCACGATGGTCTCCCGTCTCCGCAAGATGGACCCGCCTGACCGCGGCGGCTGGAACGTCTACCACAGCGCCTGGGCTGGTCTGGACCAGCTCGATCCGGCTGGCCACGCGGCGCTACGCTCAGCCGGGCGAGCGCTACCGCGGCCAGGCTGGCCCTACAGCCCTAAGCTGGAGGCCCTGCGCAACGCCTGGATTGCGGCCCGCGACGCCGAGACGCAGAAGCAGATTGCCCAAGACATTCAGCTCCAGGCCTTCGAAGACTTGCCTTACATCCCAATTGGCCAGACGCTCGCCCCCATGGCCTGGCGACGCAGCTTGGCAGGGGTTCCAGAAGGCCTGCCGGTATTCTGGGGGCTGAACAAGGCAGCGCAGTGAAGTGGGCGATCCTTGGGCTCGCGTGCTTGCGGGTATTCTGACAGAGCCCGAGGCTTGCTGCTCGTCGTCGAGTAGAAGGGCGCCCAGCTCCTGGTCGACGCGCAGCCCAAGCAACTCATGGGCGACCTCTGGGCCAACAAGAGCGCCGGAACCTGCCTCTTCCTCATGACCCCGCAGGAACCCGGCCGCCCGCCCCTCGGCAAACAGATTCAGGACGCCATCGGCTGAAGAAAACTGCCCCTGCTACCCCACCTTCTCCGCCAGCCACATCTTGATCAGCGACTGGTACGGCACATCCCGCCGGTTCGCCTCCACCTTGATCCGCTCCAGTACCCCCACCGGCATCCGCAGCGAGATCGAAACCGTCGAAGGCTTCAAGTTCGGCAGACGCACCCGCCGCGCCCGGCTCCAATCCACCGCGTCGCTGGAATCATGCGTCTCCCAATACGCCCGTTCCTCCGCCTCGCTGGCGAAGTCCGGCACCGCCTCAGGCTTCCTCGGCATAGCGCATCCTCTCCTTCCGGCTCATGTCCCGCACCGAAATCACCCGGATCAACCGTCCCTCGGTCCGCACGGTGAACGTCGCGTGCAGCAAACGCCCGTCATCTGTATGCCCCAGTGCATGATAACGCGGCTCTTCCCGGCTATGCCGCGCATCGTCCACTACCAGCAACGGATCGTTGAAGAATATCTGCTCCGCCTCGGCCTGGCTCACGCCATGCTTCGCCTCGCTCTTGCGGGCGTTTCCTTCATCCCAGTCGAAGCCGGCGATGCGTTCCAGGTCGAGCATGGCTGTATATGTCCATCATATACACAAACCCGCTGCGCCAGGCTACCCAAACCGGCCGCTATCCGCCCAAAAAAATTCCTATCCCCCCTTGCACCACCATCGCCGACGCGCTAAATAACTAACAAATGTCATTCACAACCGGACAGGCCCAGCACGCCGCCACACCCCCCAGCGACCACGCGCCGGGACTCTCTGTTGCGCAAGACCTGCTGGAACGCCTGATCTGCGCCCTCTTCGGCATCCTCATCGTCCGCCAGGTCAACCGCATCCTCGCCAGGTTCGAGGCGATGATGAACCTCTGGCTCGCCGGCAAACTCCCGGCCCTTCCCCCGCCGCCCAAGCGCACCGCGCCCACCACCCCCCGCCCCACCCGGCACCCCCACGCCCGCCGCACGCCCGGAATCCGTCTGGCACCCGCCGCCCCCGCGCCGATGCAACAGGCCCCGGCCACCCCCACGCCGCGCAGCCCCATCGCGCCGCCCGCATTCCCCTTCGCCCACCCCGTCGCCCACCCTGGCACCCCAAGCCCGGCCCAGCGCCTCGCGCGCGCCCTCCCGCACCCCCCATTCCGTTTTCTCGCCCTCCAGGCCCCCACGCCCAACTGCGCCCTCAATGTTCCACTATCAAACCATTGCATTAAAATAGGAAAATCCGCCGCAACCCCTTGAACATTCCTCCACCTTCAGGCTTCCTGGCACCCTCAAAGCCGCCCCAGCCCACCCGGAGGATGCCTCGCCATGAAAGTCGCCATTTTCGGTGCCGGCGCCATCGGCGGCATGATGGGCGTAAAGCTCGCCTCAGCCGGCGCCGACCTCTCCGTCGTCGCCCGCGGCCCCCACCTCGCCGCCATGCAGGTGAACGGCCTCACCCTCGTCGAAGGCGAAACCCGCACCACCGTCCACCCCCGCGCCACCCAGAACGCCGCCGAACTCGGCCCGCAGGATTACGTTATCGTCACCCTCAAGGCCCATTCCCTCCCCGGCGCCGCGCCGGACATCGCGAAAATGATGGGCCCCCACACCGCCCTCATCACCGCCATCAACGGCGTCCCCTACTGGTATTTCCACGGCCTGGACTCCGCCCACCGCGACCGCCGCGTCGAATCCGTCGACCCCGGCGGCAAGCTCTGGTCCATCCTCCCCCCCGCCCACGCCATCGGCTGCGTCGTCTACCCCGCCGCCGAGGTCACCGAACCCGGCGTCATCACCCACGGCTACGGCGACCGCTTCTCCCTCGGCGAGCCCGACGGCACTCGCTCAGACCGCGTCGAAGCCCTCTCCAAGCTCCTGATCGCCTCGGGCCTCAAGGCCCCCATCCGCCCCCGCATCCGCGACGAGATCTGGATCAAGCTCTGGGGCAATCTCTGCTTCAACCCGGTCTCGGCCCTCACCGGCGCCACCCTGGCCACCATCACCGGCCGCCAAGACCTGCGCGCCCTGTGCAAATCCATGATGCTGGAAGCCCAAGCCGTCGCCGAATCCCTCGGCATCCGCTTCGCCATCAGCGTCGAAAAACGCATCGACGGCGCCGCCGAAGTCGGCGAGCACAAAACCTCCATGCTGCAGGATCTCGAACGCGGCCGCCCCATGGAGATCGACGCCCTCCTGGGCGCCGTGGTGGAGCTGGGCGCCGTCACCGGCCACCCCATGCCCATCTGCGAATCCGTCCTCGCCCTCGTCCGTCAGCGCGCCCGCGAAGCCGGCTGCTACTAACCTACGCGGCCGCGGCCTTCCGGCTGCTGGCACTCAGCCACGCCACCGCCGCCAGCGCGATCACCACCAGCGTCAGCCCAATCCAATTGATCGCCGCCCAGCCCAGCTTCTCCTCCAGATACCCGGCGAGGAAGCTGGAAATGGCCGTCACGCCAAAGATCAGGAAGTCGTTCAACGCCTGCGCCTTGCCGCGCTCGCTCGGCCGGTACGTCGTCGTCACCAGCGTCGTCGCCCCCACGAACATGAAGTTCCACCCCAGCCCGATCAGCGTCAGCGAAATCCGGAAATTCCACTCGCCCACGCCCATCAGCGCCGGAATGATCCCCAGGATCAGGATCACCCCGCCAATCGTCATGATCCGCATCGTCCCGTAGCGCTGGATCAGATTGCCGGTGAACAGGGAGGGCACGAACATTCCCATCACATGCATGAAGATCACCAGATGCGCTTCCGTCTGCGGCAACCCGCAGGCCACGATCGCCAGTGGCGAGGCACTCATCAGGAAAGACATGGTGCCAAACGCGATCATCGCGGTGATCACCGAAACCGCGTAGTTCGGCTGGATCGCGATCTGCCACAGCGGCCGCTGCGGCCCCGCCGGCGCCGCCGTCTCCCCGGGCTGCACCGTCGGGAAGCGGATCAAGGACATGATGATGAACACCACCACGTGCATCACCACCATGGTGGCGTAGGTGCCGAGATACACCGGCACCATCGTGTCGTAGGTGAGGTTGGTCAGCGACGGCCCGATGATCCCCGCCACGATCCCGCCCGCCGTCACCCAGGAGATCGCCTTGGCCCGCATCGCGCCGGGCACCAGCTCCACCGCGGCGAAGCGGTACATCTGCAAGCTGGCCACCGCATAACCCTGGATCAGCCCGCCCACGCACATGATCACGATGCTGCCCTGCGTCAGCCCGAAGGCGCAGATCCCCGCGCCGATCATCCCGGTGCAGGACCCTATCCGGAACCCCAGCCCCCGCCCCAGCCGCTGCATCAGCAGGGCGGTGGGAAACACCGAGAGCATCACGCCCAGGTGCTGCATCGTCACCGGCAGGGTGGCCAGTTCGCGGTGCTGCGGCAGGAACGTAACCACCGACAGTGCCGTGGCGGCGAACATCATTGTGTTCACCGCCTGGCCCATCGCCTGGCAGGCAGCCAGCAACAGCAGGTTGCGCCGCATCTGGGTGTTCATTGCCTGTATTTCTCCGGCGCCCCACTCAGCCGCCGAGATACGCCGAGCCCATCGATCCTTACAACCGCGGCACGGCATGCCTGCCGCGCGCGGCGCCGGTCAGAACAGCGAAAGCTGCGCCTCTGCAAAGCCGGCCTTCACCCCCGGCGGGGCGGCAAAGGCGGCGCAGTCCAGCGGTTCGGCCTTCTCCATCCCCCATTGCCGCGCGGCCCGGGTGAAGCGGCTGGCGAGCATATCCGCATAGGCCCCGGTGCCGGTGAAGCGCTGGCCAAACTTCACGTCGTTCAACGCCCCGGCACGCGTCTGGCGGATCAGCTCCAGCACCCGCGTCGCCCGGTCGGGGAAATGGGTGGTCAGCCAATCCTCGAACATCTGCTTCAGCTCATGCGGCAGCCGCAGCAGGATGTAACCCGCCGTGCGCGCCCCAGCCTGGGCGGAGGCCTCCAGGATCTTCTCCAGCTCCGCGTCGTTCAGCCCCGGGATCATCGGCGCCGCCATCACCGAGCAGGGCACGCCGGCACGAGTCAGCTCCTTGATCGCCTGCAGGCGCCGATGCGGTGCGGCGGCACGAGGCTCCATCGTGCGGGCCAGCGCGTTGTCCAGCGTGGTGATCGAAAGGCACACCCGCACCAGGTTGCGCTGCGCCAGCGGCACCAGCAGGTCGAGATCGCGCAGCACCAGCGCCGACTTGGTCACGATGGTCACGGGGTGGTTGAAGCGGTCCATCACGGCAAGGATACTGCGCGTGAGCTTCAGCGTGCGTTCCACCGGCTGGTAGGGGTCGGTGTTGCTGCCCAGCGCGATCGGGCGCGGCACGTAGCCGGGCTTGCGCAGCTCCTTCTCCAGCAGCTCCGCCACATCGGGCTTGTAGACAAGCTTGGTCTCGAAATCGAGGCCGGGGGAGTAGCCGAGATAGGCATGCGTCGGCCGGGCAAAGCAGTACACGCAACCATGCTCGCAACCGCGATACGGGTTGATCGCGCGGTCGAAGCCGATATCGGGCGATTGGTTGTAGGCGATCGCGCTGCGGGTGGTGTCGCGCAGCAGGGTGGTGGGCAGCGGTGGCAGGTCGCTGAAATCCGCGGCCAGCGTGTCCCAGCCATCGTCGAACGCGCCGCCCGTCTGCGCATCGAACCGGCTCGGCGGGTTGGTGACAGCACCGCGCCCCTTGCGCGCCAAGGGCGGAGTGGAGGACTCTTCCTCCATGGCAGGAGCAGGCATCACCTTCGCACCAACGCGCATCGGCGGCGGCGGAATCATCAGGGCGGCCACCTTGGCGGCGCGGGCGCGCATGCCGGCCGGCATGTCCGGCTCGCCTGCGCGATCCAGGGCGGCGACCTCCTCCGGGTCGATCTCGCGCGCGAAGTCGTCGGCCTGCTGTGCCATGTGGTTTCCACGCATGTTCGTGTTCCCCATCCGTTCCTGGCCTAAAGTGGCGCTCCTTGCCGTCCTGGTCAAGAACGAATAGCGAACACATGTCCCTCTCGGTTGTGATCCCGGCCCTGAACGCCGCCGCCACGCTGCCGGCCTGCATCGGCGCACTGGCCCGCCTGCCCGGCGAGGTCGTGGTGGTGGATGGCGGCAGCACCGACGGCACGGCGGAGCTGGCCGCCCGGCTGGGCGCGCTGGTGGTGCGTGCCCCGCGCGGGCGCGGCCGGCAGATCGCCGCCGGGGTGGCCGCGGCACGCGGCGAATGGCTGCTGCTGCTGCATGCGGACACCGTGCTGGCGCCCGATTGGGCGGCCGCCGCCTATCCCCACATGGCGCGGGATCCCGGGCGGGCCGCCTATTTCCGCTTCATGCTGGATGGCGACGAGCCGCAGGCGCGGCGGCTGGAGCGGATGGTGGCCTGGCGCTGCCGCCGCCTTGGCCTGCCCTATGGCGACCAGGGGCTGCTGGTATCCCGCCCATTGCTGGAGGAAGTCGGCGGCATGCGCGACCTCCCGCTGATGGAGGATGTGGACCTCGTGCGGCGCATCGGCCGCGCCCGGCTGGCGCAACTGCCGGCCGATGCCGTCACCTCCGCCGCGAAATGGCGCCGCGATGGCTGGGCGGCCCGATCCGCCCGTAACCTCGCCTGCCTCAGCCTGTATTTCCTGGGCGTCCCGCCCCGGGTGATCGCGCGGCTCTATGGCTAAAGACACCGTGTTCGTTTTCACCCGCGCCCCCCGCCTGGGCCGGGTGAAGCGCCGCCTCGCGCGCCAGATCGGCGACCGCGCCGCGCTGCGCTTCCACCTCGCCACGCTGCACCGCCTGGTCCGCGATCTCGCGCGCAACCGCCGCTTCCGCACCGTGCTCGCCGTCACCGGCGGGTTCATCCCCGGCCTGCGCGGCGTGCCACGCGTTGGGCAGGGAACAGGCGACCTCGGCGCACGGATGGCCCGCGTGTTGGCGATGTCCCGCCGCGCGGTGATCGTCGGCAGCGACATCCCACGGGCAAACGCCGCGGATGCGCTGGCGGCCTTCGCGGCGCTGGGCCAAGCGGATGCGGTATTCGGGCCGGCGGCGGATGGCGGCTACTGGCTGGTGGGCTTCGGGCCCAAGCGGGTGGCGAGGCCCTTCGCCGGGGTGCGCTGGTCCACGGAACATGCGCTGGCGGATACGTTGGCCAACTTCACCGGGCGGAGGGTCGCGCATATCAGGACCCTGAGCGATGTGGATACCGTCGAAGAATACAAGAAAGAACGTTCTTTTTTGAAAAAAAGAACCAAAAAACTTTCATGAATTTGAGGCGGGAAGATCCGATCTCTCCGCCTCAAACGAATGAAGTCTTTTTGGCTTCTTTTTTCTTCAGAAAAAAGAAGACGCTTCCTTCACTCCGCCGCCTTCAGATGCTCCTGCAGCCTTGGCATCAGCTCCACCAGGTTGCACGGCCGGTGCCGGTTATCCAGCTGCCACACCAGGATATCGTCCCACCCGTCCTTCACCGCGCCGGTGCTGCCGGGCAGGGCGAACAGGTAGGTGCCACCGGCCACGCCGCCGATGGCACGGGACTGGATCGTGGAGGTGCCGATCTTCTGGTAGCTCAGCATCCGGAACAACTCGCCGAACCCTTCGATGCGCTTTTCCAGCACACGGTCGAAGGCCTCCGGCGTCACGTCCCGGCCGGTGATTCCGGTACCGCCGGTGGTGATCACCACGTCCACCGCCGGGTCGGCGATCCAGCGGCGCAGATGGGCTTCGATCAGATCCGGCTCGTCCTTCTCGATCGCGCGTTCGGCCACGCGATGGCCGGCCTTGGCGATGCGCTCGGCCAGGGTGGCGCCGGAGGTGTCGGTCTCCAGCGAGCGCGTGTCGGAGACCGTGAGCACGGCGATGTTCACGGGCAGGAAGGGCCGGGATTCGTCGAGCTTGGCCATGATGGCACTCCCCTGGGGCGGGGCCGGGATCAGTGGAGCGTGGCCGCCGCGGTGCTGTCCCAAGCGTAGCGCGGCCAGGCGCCGGCGGCCAGTTCATCGAGCGACGGCGTCGGCAAACCGAGGCGGTGGGCGTAGAGCCAGGTATGCGCCAGCACGCGCGGCACGAAGGCACGGGTCTCGTCCACCGGGATGGCTTCCAGGAACAGGAACGGGTCGCCCTGGTCGCGCATGGCGGCCCCCCAGCGGGAGAAGGCACCGGGACCGGTGTTGTAGCTGGCCAGCAGCCGCAGCTTGTCGCCGCTCACGATATCGGTCGCAGCTAAGAAATTGAGGTAGCGCTGGCCCAGGCTGAGGTTCACGGCGGGGTCGTGCAGCGCGGGCAGGCGTTCGGAATCCTCGGCCAGCCCGGCCAGGAAGCGGGCGGTGCCGGGCATGATCTGCATCAGCCCACGCGCCCCGGCAGGAGAGACGGCGGCGGCATCGAAGTTCGATTCGATGCGCGCGATGGCATAGACCAGCGCGGGATCGGTGGTGAACCCGCCGGCCGGGCGCAGGCGCGGCACGGCGAAGCGGGTGCGGTCGCGCGGGCGGCCATCCGCGACCTCCGCCAGTTCGGCGAGCTGGGCGGCCAGGGCGGGCAGGCCGGCACGCTCGGCCACCAGCATCACGGCGCGGGTGAGGCCGGGGGAGGCCTGGACCTCGGGCCAGAGCAGGCGGAGTTCCGCCTCCGCCCTGTCGCGCTGGCCGATCTGCAGCAGGGCAAAGGCGCGCAGCCCGGCGGGGTGGGCGGCCACGGCTTCAATATCCGCCTCGCCCAGGGTTTCGCGGGGCAGGGCGTCGCCATCAAGCGCGAGGCCGAGCATGCGCCGGGCCAGCAGGCCGTGGAAAGTGCGCGGTTGCTGGGCGGCGCGGGAGAGCCAGAGGCGATGCGCGCCCTCCTCGCCCAGGCGCAGTTGGGCGCGGGCGGCCCAGAAGGCGGCGGCGGCGCGTTGGGCCGGGGTGCCGATATCGGCGTTCCAGGCCAGGCGGAACATGTCTCGGGCATCGGCCATGCGGCCCATGCGCCAGGCAGCCAGGCCAGCCCAGTGGCCCGGGAGGGTCACCGTGATGCAGGTGGGTGATTCGGTGCGCATGCACGTCTCGGCGCCGGTGGCGGCGATGTCCCACGCCTCCTTGTCCCGGTTCAGGGCGAACAGGATCTGGGCGGCCTCCCCGCGCAGCAGGGCGGCGTAGCCCGGCGGCAGGGGGCCGGCGGAACGGATGGCGCGCGCGACGGCGCCGGTCGGACCGTTGCGGGCGGCATCGCGCACCGCGCGGTCGAGCTCTGGCAGGCGGGGCAGGGCGCGGCCGGCGGGCGCGGTTTCCTCGGGGATCGGCGTGGGATCGGCCCAGGAGAGGGGGGCGAGCACCGGGGCGGGGGGAATGGCGGTGCCGCGGGCCAGGCGGCGCTTCAGCAGCGCATGGATCGCCGGCGCGTCGGGCAGGGCGGGCCAGCGCACCAGCCATGCCTGGAGGTCCTCGGCAGAGGTGCGCGTATGCGGGCCCAGATGCCGGTCGGCCAGCAGATGGCCGAGAAGGTCCTGCACGAGCGGGGTTTCAAGGTCGAGATGCAGGGCCTGGCGCACCGCCTCGGCAATGTCGCCGCGGGCCTGCAGCGTGAACAGGCGGCGGAGCCGTGCGGCCTCACTGGGTGGCAGCGGCTGGAGCAGCGAGGCGCCGCCGGCGCCGGGGCCATAGGGGGAGAGGCGGGGCACGGCGAGCGCCGTATCCTCGTTGGGTTGGGCTTGTGCAAACGCCTTCGGCACCGCGGAAGCGGCGAACACCGCGGCACCGAGCATCAAGGCTCGGGCGGCGGGAAGGCGGGAGAACGTCGTTCCGATCCCTCGCATGCCCCTGGAGTAGGTGTTGGAAGGGCAATCCTTCAACACCTACAAATGGGACACGGATGCCCGTTTGAGACGGGCCGTTGTCAATCAATTGTTTACGAAGCTGTGTAACTAGTAAGGTTTGTTCACGTTTGGTCGAGGGTGCGGCGCAGCAATACCAGATCGGCCCAGGCCTCGCGCTTGGCGCCGGGCGTGCGCAGCAGATAGGCCGGATGCAGCGTGGGCAGGGCGGGCAGGGGGGCTGCGAGCCCCGGCACCTGCACCTGTACCCACTTCCCGCGCGAGCGCAGGATCCCGGCCGGGTTGCCGGTGAGCGCCTTGGCCGAGAGGCCGCCCACCAGCACCAGGCGCTTCGGCCGCACCAGTGCGATCTGCCGGTGCAGGAAGGGCAGGCAGGCCTGCACCTCCGCATCCGTGGGCGTGCGGTTGCCGGGCGGGCGCCAGAAAACCACGTTGGTGATCAGGCACTTGGTGCGGTCCAGCCCGATGCTCGCCAGCATGCGGTCGAGCAACTGGCCGGATTTGCCGACGAAGGGCTTGCCGGCACGGTCCTCATCCGCCCCCGGGCCCTCGCCGATCAGCATCAGCTCGGTCTCGGGGTTGCCGTCGTTGAACACCAGGTTGGTGGCGGTGGCCGAAAGCGGGCAGCCATCGAAGGCGGCCAGGGCGGCGCGCAGTTCCTCCAGCGTGGTGCAGGCGGCGGCGATGTCGCGCGCGCGCTCGGCCTGGGCCATGCCGGGCACCGGCAGGATGGCGGGCTGGGTGGGCGCAGGGCGCATGGGCTGCGCGGCGGGGCGTGAAGCCGGTGGCGGGGCAGGGGCGCGCG
This sequence comes from Rhodospirillales bacterium, assembly GCA_947460455.1. Taxonomy (GTDB): domain Bacteria; phylum Pseudomonadota; class Alphaproteobacteria; order Acetobacterales; family Acetobacteraceae; genus CAMDGX01. The sequence continues at coordinate 19,742 of CANHKG010000055.1, forward strand.
GCGGCGGCGCGGCAAGGCGATCCAGCGGAAGATCCGCCAGGGCCTCGTCGGCTCCCCATTCGATCTGCAGGCGCAGCGCCTCGAGCACGTCCATGGTCGCATTGTAGCCCGGCGAGCGGATTTTGCGCATTCCTGCGTCTGTCCGTAATTTGAAGGCAGGCCCATATTGCGGGCAGTGATGATTCGGCCGGCGGGCGGCGGTTTGCCGGACCAAGGAGGATGCATGTCAGACGCAGCTGCGCGCGAGCAGATGGAATTCGATGTCGTGATCGTCGGCGCCGGGCCTTCCGGCTTGGCCGCGGCGATCCGGCTGAAACAGCTCGCCCCCGATGCCGCGGTGTGCGTGGTGGAAAAGGGCGGCGAGGTCGGCGCGCATATCCTCTCCGGCGCCATCATCGAGCCGCGGGCGCTGGATGAGCTGCTGCCCGATTGGCGGAACAGCGACGGCCTGCCGGAGATGACCCCGGCCGGGACGGACAAGTTCCTGTATCTCACCCCGGTGGCCGATATCCGCCTGCCGACGCCGCCCACGATGCACAACCACGGCAACTACATCACCTCGCTGGGCAATGTCTGCCGCTGGCTGGGCACGCAGGCCGAGGCGCTGGGGGTGGAGATCTACCCGGGCTTCGCCGCCGCCGAGGTGCTGGAGGAAGACGGCCGCGTGGTGGGCATCGCCACCGGCGACATGGGCATCACCCGCGAGGGCGAGCAGGGCCCGAACTACGCCCCCGGCATGGAGCTGCGCGCCCGCTACACCATCTTCGCCGAGGGCTGCCGCGGTTCGCTGACCAAGAAGCTGCTGGAGCGCTACAATCTGCGCGAAGGGCGGGACCCGCAGACCTACGGCATCGGCATCAAGGAACTGTGGGAAATCCCGGCCGAGAACCATAAGCCGGGCCTGGTGATCCATACCATCGGCTGGCCGGTGGATAGCGGCACCTATGGCGGCTCCTTCCTCTATCACTGGGGCAAGAACCTGGTGTCCTACGGCTACGTGGTCGGGCTGGACTACACCAACCCGTATCTGTCGCCGTTCGAGGAGATGCAGCGGCTGAAGACGCACCCCTCCATGCGGCCGCATTTCGAGGGCGGGCGCCGCATCGCTTATGGCGCGCGCGCGATCAGCGAAGGCGGCATCCAGAGCCTGCCGAAGCTGACCTTCCCCGGCGGCTGCCTGGTGGGCGACACCGCCGGCTTCCTGAACGTGCCGAAGATCAAGGGCACGCACACGGCCATGAAGTCCGGCATGCTGGCCGCCGAAGCCGTGGCGCTGTGCCTGGCCGATGAGAGCAACCCCGCGGAGCCCGCCACCTACGAGGAAGCCTTCCGCGAAAGCTGGCTGCACGACGAACTGCAAAAGGTGCGCAACATCCGGCCGAGCTTCGCCAAGTGGGGCCTGTTCGGCGGGCTCGCCAGCTCCGCCGTGGATGCCCTGCTGTTCCGCGGCAAGGCTCCGTGGACACTGCACCACCCGCATCCGGACCACACCACGCTGAAGACGGCGGCAGCCAGCATGCCGATCGAGTATCCGAAGCCGGACGGCAAGGTGACCTTCGACCGCAACTCCTCGGTGTTCATCAGCAACACCAACCACGAGGAGAACCAGCCGGTGCACCTGCAGCTGCGTGACCCGGCCAAGGCGATCGCGGTGAACTGGGACAAGTACCGCAGCCCGGAAACCCGCTACTGCCCGGCCGGCGTGTACGAGATCGTGGGTGCCGAAGAAGGGAACCCGAAGCTGCAGATCAACGCGCAGAACTGCGTGCACTGCAAAACCTGCGACATCAAGGACCCGACGCAGAACATCGACTGGGCCACGCCCGAAGGTGGCGGTGGGCCGGCTTATCCCGGCGGGATGTGAAGCGGTTCTTTTTTGAAAAAAAGAACCAAAAAACTTTTATTCGCTTGCGCCCGTGCCAGATGGGTTGAACGAGGCGCAAGCGAATAAAGTCTTTTTGCTTCTTTTTCTTCAGAAAAAGAAGAGCCTTCCTTGCTTAAGGTGCCGATGGTTCCGGGCGCTTCAATCGTGCCTGGGTGGGGCCGCATCCGCAGCACCGTTGTGGTGACGCGGGGGCAGCGTATGATATCATCCGGAACCGTAAGCCGGCCGTGATGCCGGCCCGCACAGACCGCGAGGAACGGACACGATGAACGACACCGCCACGATTGCCGTTCGGCCGCCCGTGCAGGCGGCGGAGCATTTCGACGTGCTGATCGTCGGCGCCGGCATTTCCGGCATCGGCGGCGCCTACCACCTGCAACAGCAATGCCCCGGCACCAGCTACGTGATCCTGGAAATGCAGGACAATTTCGGCGGCACCTGGTGGACGCACAAATACCCCGGCATCCGCTCCGACAGCGACCTTTACACCTTCGGCTACCGCTTCAAGCCCTGGGTCGGCCCGCCGATCGCCACCGCCGAGGAAATCCGCACCTATATGGGCGACGTGATCGCGGAAAACGGCATCGGCCAGCACATCCGCTACCACCACCGCATCGGCAACGCCTCCTGGTCCAGCGCCACCAAGCGCTGGACGGTGCAGGCCACCAACACGCAAACCGGTGAGGCGCGCGCCTTCACCTGCAACTTCCTCTACATGTGCCAGGGCTACTACAACCACGATGAGGGCTACACGCCCGAGTGGGCCGGCATGGAGAACTTCAAGGGCCAGATCATCCACCCGATGAAGTGGCCGGAGGATCTCGACTACTCCGGCAAGAAGGTGGTCGTCATCGGCTCCGGCGCCACGGCCGCCACGCTCATCCCGGCCATGGCCGAGAAGGCCGGCCACATCACCATGCTGCAGCGCTCCCCCACCTTCTTCCGCACCGGCCGCAACGCGATCGAGATCGCCGACGAGCTGCGCAAGCTGAAGGTGGACGAGATGTGGGTGCACGAGATCGTGCGCCGCAAGATCACCTACGAAGGCGCCGCCTTCACCCAGCGCTGCCTGGATGAGCCGGAAAAGGTGCGCGAAGACCTGCTGGGCATGGTCACCGCCGTGCTGGGCACGGACTACGACATCGAGAAGCACTTCAACCCCAAATACCGCCCGTGGCAGCAGCGCATCGCCTTCATCCCCGATGCCGACCTGTTCAAGGGTATCGCCAGCGGCAAGGCCAGCGTCGTCACCGACGAGATCGAGCGCTTCACCCAGGGCGGCATCGAGCTGAAGAGTGGTGAGGTGCTGGAGGCCGACATCGTCGTCACCGCGACGGGCTTCCACATGAGCGTGATGGGCGGCATCACCTTCGAGGTGGACGGCAAGCCGGTCGATTGGTCGGAAACGATCACCTATCGCGGCATGATGTTCACCGGCGTCCCCAACCTGGTGTGGGTCTTCGGCTACTTCCGCGCCAGCTGGACGCTGCGGGCCGACATGGTGGGCGATTTCGTCTGCCGCCTGCTGAACCACATGAAGACCACCGGCACCCAGCAGGTGGAAGTGGGCCTGCGCGACGAAGACCAGGACATGAAAATCCTGCCCTGGATCGACGAGGACAACTTCAACCCGAACTACCTGAAGCGTTCCATCCACCTGCTGCCGAAGCGCGGTGACAAGAAGGACTGGGCCCACACCCAGGACTACTGGAACGAGAAGGAAGAGTTCCCGAAGCTGGACCTGACCGACAAGGCGTTCCACTACGCCTGACGCGGCCAGCCGGGATGAATGAAGGAAAGGGCGGTGCTTCGGCGCCGCCCTTTCTCGTTCCGGCCCCGCCACGGGCGGTGGCGGGGCGGGTGGGTGGCGTGGCATGCTGGGGGCTGGATACGAGGGTTGCTTCGATGCGCATGAGCCGACTGATATTCGCCGCGGCGATGGTGCTGGCGCCCGCCGCCGCGTGGGCCCAACAGGGCGAGCCGGTGCTCAAGCGCGTCATGCTTTCCTCCGGCGGCGTCGGCTATGTCGAATACGCCGCCCGCGTCACCGGCGAGGCCCTGCTGCGCTTGCCGGTGCCGCTGGACCAGGTGGACGACGTGCTGAAATCCCTGGTCGTGTTCGACAGCCGGGGCGGCGTGGGCGGCGCGACACTGCCCGGTCGGGACGGGACACAGGCCGCCTTCGGCGACGTGCCGTTCGGCCCCGAAGCGCTGGAGGACCCGCTCGCCTTCCTTAACGCCCTGCGCGGCGTGGAACTGGAAGTGCGCGGCGCCCGCCCGATGGCCGGAAAGCTCCTGCGCGCTGAACGCGTGCCCGAACTGACCATCCGGGATGGCGCCGTGGAACGCACCCGCGTCACGCTCCTCACCGCCGAAGGCCTGCGCCAGTTCGTGCTGGAGGACGCCGAAGCCGTGCAGGTGGCAGACCCCGCCCTGCGCGCCCGCATCGGCCGTGCGCTGGAGGCCCTGCGCCGCGATGCCGGCCAATCCGCCCGCGTGCTGAGCCTGCGTGCTCCGGGCCAAGGCGAGCGCGAAATCCGCGTGGGCTACGTCGTCGGCGCGCCGCTGTGGAAGATCAGCTACCGCCTCGTGCTACCCGCGAAAGACGGAGACAAGGCCCGCCTGCAAGGCTGGGCAGTGCTGGAAAACGCCACCGGGGCCGACTGGTCCGGCGTCGAGGTCGCCCTGCAATACGGCAACCCCGTCACCTTCCGCCAGGCGCTCTACCGCACCTATTTCGTGCCTCGGCCGGAAGTCCCGGTGGAGGTGCTCGGCCGTATCCTGCCCGGCGTGGATACCCGCGCGATGGCACCGGTGCCCAGCCCACCGCCCCCACCTCCGCCCGCCCCCGCGGCGCTGGCCATGGCCCCCGCCCGCGCCACCATGGATCGCGCCGCCGCCCCGGCACCGATCATGGCCGCCCCCTCCGAAGCCGCCACCGCCAGCGAAGGCGCGCAGGAGACAGTCTTCACCCTCCCCACCCCCGTCACCCTCGCCGCCGGCCACACCGCCACGGTGCCGATCCTGGACCGCGAGGCCACCGCCCGCCGCATC
>CANHKG010000056.1 GCA_947460455.1 Rhodospirillales bacterium
CTTCTCGCCGCCACGCTGCTGCTGGCCGGCGCCCACGCCAACGCCCAAACCCTCACGGTCGCCATCCCGTCAGACGCCACCTCGATCGACCCGCATTTCCAGGACATCGGCCCCAACGCCAACGTCGCCCGCCAGATCTTCGATTCCCTGGTCACTGCCGGCGCCAAGGCGGAGCTGAAGCCCGGACTCGCCCTCACCTGGACCCTCACCGAAGACCCCACCCAATGGCGCCTCACCCTGCGCCAGGGCGTCTCCTTCCACGACGGCACCCCCTTCACCGCTGAAGACGCCGCCTTCTCCCTCAAGCGCATCGTCGCCGTCCCCAACGCCCCCTCCACCATGGGCCGCTTCGTGCGCGACATTCGGGAGGTGCAGGTGGTGGATGCCTCAACCCTGCTCATCCGCACCGCCGAGCCTTCGGCCATCCTGCCCAACAACCTCACCAACGTGCCCATCGTGCCGGCGAAGATCGGTGCCGCGGCGGAGCCGAAGGACTTCAACAACGGCCAGCACGCCATCGGCACCGGCCCCTACCGCTTCGTGCGCTGGACCCCGGGGGCCGAGATCGCCTTCGCCGGCAACGCCGCCTGGTGGGGCGGGGCGCCGAACTGGCAGACCATGCGCATGCGCCCGGTGGTCAACAACGGCGCCCGCGTCGCCGCGCTCCTCGCCGGCGATGTGGACCTGATCGCCGCCGTCCCCACCGCCGACCTGCCGCGCCTGAAATCCGATCCCAAGCTGAATGCCTGGGAAAGCGTCTCCAACCGCGATGTGTTCTGGACCATCGATTCCAGCCGCGAAACCACCCCCCACGTCACCGCCAAGGACGGCACCGCCATCCCCAACCCGTTCCGGGACATCCGGGTGCGCCAGGCGGTCATGCTCGCCATCAACCGCCCGGCCCTGCTGGAACGCATCATGGAAGGCGTCGCCGTCCCGGCCACCCAGCTCGTGCCCATCGGCATGGCCGGCTACGACCCCGCCATCGCGCTACCCGCCTTCGACCCCGCAAAGGCCCGCGCCCTGCTGGCCGAAGCCGGCTACCCCCAGGGCTTCAAGCTCACGCTGCACAGCACCGCCGGCCGCTACGCCAACGACCAGCAGCAGGCCGAGGCCATCGCCCAGATGCTGTCCCGCGTCGGCATCCAGACCAGCGTGGAAACCCAGCCCGTGGGCATGTTCTTCCAGAACGCCCGCAAGCGCGCCTTCACCTTCAACATCGTCAGCTGGGGCTTCGCCACCGGCGACACCTACGTGCTGATGCGCGAGACGCTGCACAGCAAGGGGCTGGAGAATTACGGCGGCTACACCAACCCGCGCGTCGATACCCTGCTGGACCAGGCCCGCACCGATACCAACCCCACACGCCGCGGCAACGCCATCGCCGAAGCCCAGCGCCTGGCCATCGCCGACGCCGCCGTGTTCCCCACCCACTACCAGCTCAACCTCTGGGCCGGCCGAAAGGGCCTCAGGATGGAACCGCGCATGGACGAGATGACCCTGGGCCAGGATATCTTCCCGGCCCAGTGAGGAACGCCCTCAGGCGGCGCCGATCTCGGCCAGAAACGCCTCGGTCGTGCGCTGCCGGCAATACCCCTTGATCGCGCGCAGCGTCGCGTCGTGCCGTTCCTGCGTGTAGGTCGCGCAGGCATCCGTCACCAGCGTCACCAGGTAGCCGAGGTCGCACGCCGTCATGGTGGCCGAAGCCACGCACTGGTCGGTCACGATCCCCGAAATCACCAGGTATTTGGTGGAGAGATTGCGCAGCACGTAGTCGATGTTGGTGGAAACGAACACGTTGGAGGATGTCTTCGGCAACACGATCTCGTCGCCCACCGGCTTGATCGCATCCAGCACCTGCCCGTCGAAGCTGTCCCTGGGCACGTTGAACCCGGTGATCTTGTAGTCCAGAGACCGGTCCCGCCCATCGTCGGTCAGGTTGCGGATCACGGTGTACATCACCTCGATCCCCGCCTTGCGGCAGCCTTCCTGCAGCTTCTGCATGTTCGGCAGCGTTTCGCGCTCGAACTTGTCGAAGAACCAGCCCAGCTCGCGGTCGAACTCTTCCTTCGACATATGCGCGAACTCGCTGCCGTCCCGCCGCGCGCAGTAGTTCTGCACATCGATGAACAGCAGCGTGGTGTGCGGAATCTCCACGTTCAGGTCGCGCGTGTCGGGATGCGGCAGGTTGGCCATCGGTCGTTCCTCTAATAGGTCTCAGCGTAGCGCGCGCACTGCTCCGCCTCGGTCAGCCCCGCCATCAGGGCCGCCTCGCCGCGCTTGTGCATCAGGTAGGCGCCGTGGAAGCTCTCGCCCATCCAGCCGCGCGCGGCCTCGCTGGCCTCCAGCGCATCCAGCGCCTGCTCCAGCGAAGCGGGCAGGGCAGGGCCCTCTTCCGGAATCGCAAGCCCGCGCCGAATGCCATCCACCCCCGCCCACACCACCGCGGCCAGCGCGAGGTAGGGCGAGGCCGCGCCATCGGCCACGCGATATTCCACGTTGAACTGCTTGGCCACGTTCGGTCCCGGCAGCACCGGGCAGATGCGCAGCGCCGCCCCGCGATCCTGCTGCTCCAGCGTGGCATGCGTCGGCGCCCAGCGGTTCGGCCGCAGCCGGATATACGAAATCGTCGAAGGCGCGGTCAGCGCGCACAGCGCCGGCTGGTGGTGCAGGATCCCCGCCGCGAAGGCCCGCGCCACCGGCGAAAGCCCCAGCTTGTCGCTGGGATCATGCATCACCGGCACGCCGGCGGCGTCCTTGAAGCTGAAATGGATATGCACCCCGTTGCCCACCCCGGCGGGGTCCAGCACCGGCGAGAAGGTCGCCCGATGCCCCAGCCGGCTCGCCGAAGCCCGCGCCATCTCCCGCGCCACCACCGCCCGGTCCGCCGCGCGCATCCCCTCGGCCACGTCCACGGTGAACTCGTACTGCCGCCCGCCATACTCGGCCATGAAGCTGTCCGGCTCGCAGCCCGCCGCGCGCAGCGCCGCCGTGAACACTTCCGCGAACACCCCCTGCCGCCGGAACGCATCCAGCGAATACGGATTGCCCGGCCCGTCCTGCACCCCGGTATAGGTGAACTCGTGCTCGAACGCGGCCACCAGGCTCACCCCGGCCGCCTCCTTCAGCGCCGCCAGCGCCCGGCGCAGGAAATCCCGCGGGCACAACTCCCACGCTCGCCCGTCCAGCCAGCGCAGATCACCCAGGAAAAAGTGCTCCTTGGCCGACCCGTCGGCGAAATCCACCTCCACCTCCGCCGTCGGGTCCGGCACCAGGATCAGGTCGCCCCCGGTCCCGAACGGCGTGCCCGCGATCACCGAGAACGCGTTGATCATCGCATTCGTCGGCACCCAGCCCACGCCCTTGGCCATCCGCCCCGGCAATTCCCGCGCCGGAAACCCCTTGCCCCGCACCCTGCCGGCCATCTCGCAGGTGCAGACCATGATCAGCGGCTCGCGGTTCATCGGCAATGTCCCCCTGTCAGCCCTGCAGGAACGGATTGCCCTGCCGCTCCGCCCCGAAGCTCGACCCGTCGCCATGCCCGCAGATGAAACGGATATCGTCCCCCAGCGGCAGCAGCTTGTCCTTTATGGAGGAGATCAGCGCGGCATGGTCGCCATAGTCGAAATCCGTCCGCCCCACGGAGCCCTTGAACAGCACGTCGCCCACAAAGGCCATCCGCGCCGTCTTCTCCACGAACACCACATGGCCCGGCGAATGCCCGGGGCAGTGAAAAACCTCGAACGAAAGCCCGATCGTCTCGATCACCTCGCCTTCGGTCAGGTACCGGTCCGGCACCACGTTCACCAGCCCCTGCAACCCCATCCGCGCCGATTGCGACTCAATCGCCGCCAGCAGCGGCGCGTCGCGCTCATCCGGCCCCAGCACCGGCACCTTCGCCCAGCCCAGCCGCTCATAGGCCTCGTTGATCACCCCGCGCGTCGCCTCCGCCCCGCCGGCATGGTCCAGATGCCCGTGCGTCAGCAGGATCGTCTCCACCTGAAGCTCCTGCGTCTCCAGCAGGTCCAGGATCCGCCCCACCTCGCCGCCGGGATCCACCACCACCGCGCGCTTGGTGCCCGTGTGCCACATCACGGTGCAATTCTGCTGGAACACGGTCACGGGAATGATCGCCATGCGGTAGTCGGACATCAGGCTCTCCAGCGTCTTGGCCCAGGGGCCTACCCGCTGGCCTTACCGGCGCCCACCGCAAAGATCAAATGAGACCCACTCAAATGGCAAACGTAATCGGCTCCGCATCCGGTCGCTGCAGCCCCGCCGCCCCGGCCTGGCGCAGCAGGTCATCCAGCGTCATCCCCGCCAGCACCCCCTGGGTGGACATCTCCAGCCGCAGCCACAGCGGCTCCACCACCTTCTCCAGCAGCGCCCCGCGCGGCCCATCCACCGCATCCGGCTCCTCGCCCCCGGCCACCACCACGATCTCCGAAAGCTTGATGTCCCGCCGCGGCCGCCCCAGCCGGTAGCCTCCGCGCGGCCCGCGCACACTCTCCAGCAGCCCCGCCCGCGACAGCGCCTGCAGCAAAGGCTCCATCCCCCGCCGCGCCAGCCCCAGCCGCTCCGCCAGATCCGCCGCACTCACCGTCGATTGCCGGCCGCCATGAAATGCCACGTCAAGCAGGATGGTGATGGCGAGCATCGCCCGGTCCTTGCGGATCAGCATGGTTGTCCCTCCGCGTCGTATCCGCCGGTCGTCCCGCCGGCTGCGAAGCCACTAAACCACGCCCAGCAGGCGTGTAAAGCCACCATCAGCCATGCTAGAACACCGCATGACCCGACCCAAGCCGCCATCCACGCCCCGCTCCGCCAGCGCCTCCTTCCGCGGCCGGATCCATGCCAGCGTGCTCGATACGATCGGCGCCACCCCCCTGGTGCGCCTGCCGCGCCTCACCGCCGCCCAGTCGCTGTCCGCCGACCTCACGATGAAGCTGGAATTCTTCAACCCGCTCGCCTCGGTGAAAGACCGCATCGGCCTGGCCATGGTCGATGCCGCGGAAGCCGAAGGCATCATCGCCCCCGGCCGCTCCACCCTGGTGGAACCCACCAGCGGCAACACCGGCATCGCGCTCGCCTTCGTCGCCGCCGCCCGCGGCTACCGCCTCATCGTCTGCATGCCCGAAGGCGCTTCCGTCGAACGCCGCAAGATGCTCCGCCTCATGGGCGCCGAGGTCGAACTCACCCCCGCCCGCCAGGGCATGGCCGGCGCCATCAACCGGGCGGAGGCCATCCTCGCCGCCACCCCGGGCGCCTGGATGCCCCGCCAGTTCGACAACCCGGCCAACCCCGCCATCCACGAAGCCACCACGGCGGAGGAAATCTGGGCCGACACCGCGGGCCTGGTCGACATCGTCATCGGCGGCGCCGGCACCGGCGGCACGCTCACCGGCATCGCCCGCGCCCTGAAGCCCCGCCGCGCCACGCTCCAGGTCATCGCCATCGAACCCGCCGAATCCGCCGTCCTCTCCGGCGACGAGCCCGGCCCGCACGGCCTGCAAGGCATCGGCCCCGGCTTCCAGCCCTCCGTCCTCGACCTCGCCCTCATGGACCAGGTGATCCGCGTCTCCGAACGCGACGCCATCGCTGCCGCCCGCCTCTGCGCCCAGGCCGAGGGCATCCCCATCGGCATCTCCTCCGGCGCCACCCTGCACGCCGCCCTGGACATCGCCCGCGACCCCGCCAACACCGGCAAGCTCATCGTCGCCATCGCCCCCAGCTTCGCCGAACGCTACCTCTCCACCGCCCTGTTCGCGGGGATGTAGGGAAGACAAGAAAGAGTCACAGAGAACACCGAGGGCCACAGAGGGGCACAGAGGAGGAAGGGAATGGAACCACCGGCGCCAGCAGGTACCATTCGTCCTTCTCCTCTTCTCTGTGCCCCTCTGTGCTCTCTGTGACCCCTTTGCTTCCTTCCTTTTTTCTCCCCCGGCCTAACGCCCCCGCAACGCCGCCTGCACCAGCGTATCCAGGGCCGACAGGAACTTCGACTTGTCGCCCTTGCTCATCGGCGCCGGCCCCCCGGTCATGAACCCGCTCTCCCGCATGTGCTGCGCCACCGCCCGCCCGGCCAGCGCATTGCCGATATTGTCCCCGCTCCAGATCTTCCCATTGCTCGCCAACGCCCGCGCCCCCCGCGCCAGGCACCGCGACGCCAGCGGAATATCGTTCGTCACGCACACATCCGCCGCCTCGATCCGCTCGGCGATCCAGTCATCCGCCGCATCCGCCCCTTCCGCCACGATCACGCTGCGCACATTCGGCAGCCCGGAAGGCCGGATCGGCCGCGACCCGTTGCTCACCAGGTGCACCACCAGCCCCAGCCGGCCCGCCACCTTGTAAACCTCGTCCCGCACCGGACAGGCATCCGCATCCACGTATATCTCGGTCATGCCCCCAGTATGCCCCCATTCGCCGCCGCCGCCACCACCAGCAAGGCCTCACCACGGAGGCACGGAGACCACGGAGAAAGGCACGGAGTCGAAACCTCACCTCCGTGCCTCCGCGGTGAATCTTCCTTCCTCCGCACACCCCCCGCTTGCATGCCCTCCCGGCAAGCGGACAATGTCGCCACGAACGAAGCCGACGGCCCGAAGGAATCCCCGATGACCCGCTCCAACACCGGCTACGATGGCAAGCGCCTCCTGGCCGACCTCTACAAGCTGCGCCAGTTCGGCACCTTCAAGACCGGCGTCCACCGCCCGACCTACTCCAAGGTCGATATGGAATCCCGCCACTGGCTCTGCGAACGCATGCGCGAAGCCGGCCTGGTTCCCGAGATCGACGGCATCGGCAACGTCATAGGGCGGGACCCGTCCCCAGGCCCCAAGCTCCTCCTCGGCAGCCACACCGAAACCCAGCCCGAAGCCGGCTGGCTCGATGGCGCCCTCGGCGTCCTCTACGCGCTCGAAACGGCCCGCGCCCTGGGCGGCGGCATCGACGTCGTGTCCTGGGCCGACGAGGAAGGCCACTACGGCAGCTTCCTCGGCAGCCGCTCCTATATCGGCGAAGTCACCGAAGCCGAGATCGACGCCTGCTCCAACCGCTACTCCGCCAAAACCCTGCGCGAAGCCCTCGCCGAAGCCGGCCTCGCCAACACGCCGCGCATCGCCTTCGAACCCGGCCGCTACAAGGGCTACCTCGAAGCCCACATCGAACAAGGCGACGACCTCGAAGCCCGCAACCTCAAGATCGGCGTCGTCACCTCCATCGTCGGCATCTGGTCCTACCGCGTGCAGTTCACCGGCGTGCAGAACCACGCCGGCACCACCCGCATGGCCATCCGCAAGGATGCCGGCCTCGCCGCGGCAAAACTGGCCGTCGCCATCGACCAGGAATTCCCCAAAATCTGCGCCCCCCGCACCGTCTGGACCGTCGGCCGCATCACGCTCGATCCCGGCGCCGGCAGCATCATCCCCGGCGGCGCCGAACTCATCTTCCAGTTCCGCGATGCCGATCCGGAGGTCCTGCTCCGCCTCGAAGCCACGCTGGAACGCCTGGTCGCCGAAGCCAACCAGGGCCCCTGCACCGCCGTCCTCACCAACAACTCCCGCTCGGTCCCGAAGGTCATGGACCCCAGCTTCCAGGCCGCCCTCGAAGCCGCCGCCGAGGTCCACGCCCCCGGCCTGCACCAGCACATGCCCAGCGGGGCAGGGCACGACGCCCAGATGCTGGCCAAGGTCATGCCGTCCGCCATGCTCTTCGTCCCCAGCATCGGCGGCATCAGCCACCACTGGAGCGAGAACACCTCAGACGAAGACATCATGCTCGGCGGCGCCGTGATGGCCGACGCGGCCCGGGCGCTGCTTGGCAGCTAGGCTTGTGATGCCGATCGCGGACGCGGATGCTGGCCGGCGAAGGATGCGGGGCTCCGCCCCGCGCCCCGCCAGGGGCCGACCCCTGGACCTCATTCAGCAAAAGGCACCGCATGGCGGGACCATGCCTTCCTCTGAAGCAGCCCCCACTTGGACGCCCATCCTGGAGTACCCCTAAGGCCGGGGCGGGATTCGATGCTCCATATGTCCCACCCGACCAACGTCGTCCGGCTCTGCGTCATCGACCGCCCATGCGAATGGCCCTTTGGACCCACCATCCGGGCCGACAGTCGCCGGCCAGCGGTAGAACCAACACGAGCGCAGATGCGGCGTATCAAAGATGATCAGTGTATCGCCGTTCTCGAAAACCAAGTGTAGCTCCCACTGGTCGGGGAACTCGATTTTGGCAATCCGCTTGCGCAATATCCGATCACCATCAAATGCCTTTCGACCGCCACTTGATACAGAGTCCAGTCAACCAGCTCCGATGCCAGTTTGGCTTGACGTTCGGGATCACCAAATCGGAGTGTCATGTCGCGGACTCTATCAACCGTTATCCCGCTCCGATCTTCTTTGCCTGAGGCATAGGAAGTTAGTGAACTAATACCAACCAACGCAAGCCCTGACCCATCCTTCCTCCGTCATTGCGAGCGAAGCGAAGCAATCCAGTTCTTCCGCTCCGTCGCAGCAACGGTCAATTGTGTCACGGACTGCTATAAGCCCTCTTTCGGGAACAAGACGTTCGCAAGTTCATCGCCAGATCGATCCAAAAGGCGATTCGATGGCAACCTTATTCGATAGTGGGTCTGGGGCCTCAGGCCCCAGCGGGTCCAGGGCAGAGCCCTGGCCTTGCCTTCCCAGTCTCCAAAAAGCGCTCAGCCAATCTCCATATCCGCCAGCTCCGGCTTGCGCAAAAACCCCGACATCTCGTCGCTATAGAACGGGTTCATCGTCGCCGAGCGCCCATGCTCGGTCCAATAGTAGTTGCGTGCCCGCGGATCGCTCCACGCCTTGGTCAGGTTCCGCTCATCCACCAGCCGGTTGTAGCGCCAGAACGCCTCCGCCCGAACCTCCATCGCCCCGCCCTGGCCCAGCACCAGCGCCTCCAGGCACTGCAGCGCATACAGCGCCACCTTCTCATGGAAGGAGGCCACGGTGAGCGCCCCGTTGGTATTGGGCCCGTAGATCGACCACAGATTGGGAAAGCCCGGCATCATGCAGCCCAGATAGGCGCGCGCCCCGTCCTTGGCCCACAGCTCCGCCAGCGTCTTCCCACCACGGCCGGTGATGGTCATGGGGTAGAGGTATTCGGTGGCATGGAAGCCGGTGGCATACACGATCACATCGGCCGCGTGCAGAACCCCGTCCGTTCCCACCACGCCCTTCGGCACGATGCGCTCGATCCCGTCCGTCACCAGCGTCACGTTGTCGCGCAGCAGCGCGTCCAGCACGCAGTATTCCGTGTCCACCACAACCGCGCGGGCAGACCACACCGGGTGCTTCGGCGTCATCGCCGCCACCAATGCTGGGTCGCCCAGCTTGCGCTCCAGGAAGGCGATGCTCACGTCGCGCGCCCGCTTGTTCAACGGGCTGATGGCATGCGGGTCCTGGAACTCCGGATCGATCTGCGCCACATGCGCCACCCGGTCCAGCGTGCAGCTGCGCGCGCGCATGAAGTTGGTATGGAACGGCAGGTTGCGGTCCAGCCAGTTCACCTGCGGCGGAAACGGCGAGCGATAGCCCGGTGCCGGCGAAAGCCACTGCGGCGTGCGCTGGAACACGGTCACCTGCGCCGCCTCCAGCGCCAGCTCGGGGATCATCTGGTAGCCGGTGGCGCCGGTGCCGATCACCGCCACCCGCTTGCCCTTCATATCGGCCCCTTCCGGCCACCGCGCCGTGTGCCAGGCCCCGCCCGCGAAGCTCTCCGCCCCCGCGATCTCCGGGATATTCGGCCGGCTGAGGAACCCCACGGAGGTGATCACCGCGCGCGAACGCAGCGTCGAAGCCCCCTCCGAGCCCACGATGTCGATCACCCACTCGCCGGCCGCCTCGTCCCAGGTCAGCGCCTTCACCTCGGTCTCGAAGCTTATGTGCCGGCGCAGGTCGAAATGGTCGGCCACCCAGTCGAAATAGCGGGCGTTCTCCCGCCAGTCGCAATACGGATTGGGGTAGGGGAAATCCACGCCGAAGATATGGGTGTAGCTGCGGCTCACCGTATCCACCCGCGCACCGGGATAGCGGTTCTCCCACCAGGTCCCGCCCACCCCGGTGTTCTTCTCCAGCACGGTGAATTTGAACCCGGCCTCGCGCAGCTGCAGGGCCGCGTTCAGCCCGCCCATCCCCGCCCCGATCACCGTCACGGTGAAATCGCCCAGTCGCGCCGGATCGGGCGCCTCCTGCCAGCGCAGCGCGCGCGCCTTCGGGTCCAGCGCCAGCTCCTCCAGATGGTGCTGCAGGCTCTCGCCCTCCATCCGCCGCCCCAGCAACAGGCTCAAACTGTCCGCCAGCCGCGCGCGCGGGCCGATATCGATGGCCCCGGCGCCGCTGTCCCGATAGCTCTTCAGGAACGCCGCCGCCTTGCGCCGCAGCAGCGCCACGTCCTCGTCGGTCGCCGGCGCGGCAAGGTCCACATAGCCGGCATGAACCGTCTTCACCCCGGTCGCTGCCACCTCGGGATCGCCGGTCAACTGATACAGCAGGCCGCGCAGCACCATGGGCTCGGCGTACCCGATCGCATCGTCGATCACCGCGTCGTCCGCCGCCAGCAGCTCCGGCCGTGTCGCCTGCCCGGTGATGTCCATGCGCGCCCTCCGTCTTGTTCCCGGTGCCGGATCCCGCCCGGTTTTCCCTGGACGAGCCGGCCATCCACCCCTTGCCGGCCAAACGATGGGCCCATGCCCGCCTTTCAGCAACACCGTTCCGCCCCGCACGGCACCCCTGCAAGAAAATGCCGGCCCTCGGCGCGTTGCGCTTGCAGCGGGCTTGAAAGTCAGTTAGAAAAAATATCAATGCCCAATATCGTTGGCCTCTTCATCCAGATCACGAATCTGCTCTGCACCGCCGTCGGCGCCCATCTGGCGCGGCAGGCTCGCGGGCCCATGGTCGTGCTCCTGGGCAGCCGGTACTTCTCGCAGGTCGAGGCCCCCAGCCCCCACAAGCCCATCCCGGTCGAACTCTGGCAGCTTCTGGTCCGCCGCGCCCAGCGCCTCGGCGCGCGGTTCCTCAGCCTGCACGCGCGCTGGTCCGCCGGCCGCCTCGCGCCGTCGCGCCCCCGCCATATCCAAGATGCGCCCAAGGCCGGGGCAGGGGCCCCCACCACGCCGCGCCCGCCCGCGCTGCGCCTGCCGCGCGAACGCGGCTGGATCAACAAGCGCATCCCGGAAGCCGCCCCCTGCGGCGGCAATCTCCAGGCACTGCTCTACCTGCCGGAATTCGACCGCTTCGTCGCCGAGGTCCCCCGCGCCGGCCGCCTGCTGCGCCCGCTCTGCCACGCCCTCGGCGTCGACCTCACCCCGCCGCTGCGCCTACCCCCGCGCCCCCGCACGCCGCCCCCGCCCCGTCCGCGCCAAAGCAGGGCAAGACCCAGCCTCAACGATCCCACCGTCAAGCTCCGTCCCTGGGAACGAAGCTGGATCCGAGCCTCCTGGAAAAAATACGGCCGCGACTGACCCTGCCTCAGCGTGTCCAACCCGTTCCGGCTACGGCTTGTTCCGTTCTGCGCGCATCGCCAGCGCCGTCGTCGGGATATCGGTGGTGAAAACCTCCATCCCGAGATCCAGCACCTTGGCCACGCTCGCCGCATCGTTCACCGCCCAGGCCCCCACGCCCAGCCCGGCCGACCGCAGATAGTCGGCCACCCCGGCATCCAGCCGGCTCGCCCGGATCCCCACATGCGAAATCGCATGCGCCTCCGCCGCCGCCACCACGCCTGGCAGCCCGCAATCATCCATGATCACCGGCGAAACCAGCCAGATCCGCCCCTGTAACCCCGGCGCCTGCACCGCCTCGCCCACGATCGGCGCCAGGAAGCTCGTCACCACCGTCCGCGCCCGCATCCCCGCCGCATCAATCAACCGCAGCGCATGCTCCAGCAACCCGGGATAGGGCTGGTGCTCCACATCGGATTTCACCTCCATCCGCAACGTGATCCCCGTCGGCCGGAACAGCTCGATCACCTCCGCCAACGTCATGATCCGGTCATCGGCGGTCCCCGAAATCACCAGCGCCTTCAGCTCCGCCAACGTCTTCGCCGCCACCGGCCCCGTCCCGTTCGTCGTCCGATCCAGCGTCGCATCATGGATCACCACGATCTGCCCATCAGCCGTCGGATGGATATCGAACTCCACCTGCTCCACCGCCAACCCCGCGGTATGCCGGAACGACGTCGGCGAATTCTCCGGCGCCTCAAGCGAGCCACCGCGATGGGATGCAATCAGGGTCACGTGCAAATCCTCAGGTCAAAGTCGGATCAAGCCGGTCGCGCAGCCAATCGCCCAGGATGCTTACCGACAGCGTTGTCAACACGATCACCACGCAAGGAGACAGCATGATCCACGGCGCCCGCGTGATGTACTCGCGCCCATACCCCACCATGTTGCCCAAGGAGGTCATCGGCGGCTGCACCCCCAGCCCCAGGAACGACAACCCGCTCTCCAGCAGCACCACCTCGGGAAACGAAAGAGTCGCCGCCACGATCAGGGTGGAGGCGATGTTGGGCAGCACATGCTTCAGATAGATCCGCAACGGCTTGGCCCCCAACTGCCGCACCGCCGCCGCATAGCCCTGCGCATTCGCCGCAATCGCCAACCCGCGGGAGATGCGGGCATGCCGCTCCCACCCGTACAGCCCCATCAGGCAGATGAACAAGGGCAGCGAATTGCCAAAGAAGGCCAGCACCGAAAGTGCGAGGATCAGGAACGGCATGCTGGCCTGAAAGTCGATCAGCATCAGCACCGCCTGCTCCACCCAGCCGCGGAAATGCGCCGCCAGGAAGCCCATCGTGGTGCCGAACACGGCGGCGATGATCGTGGCCCCGAAGGCGATCATCAAGGACATGCGGATGGATTCGATCAGCCGGCTGAACACGTCCCGCCCCAGCTCGTCCGTCCCCAGCGGATGCAGCCAGCCACCGCCGAACCCCACCGGCGGCTGCAGCCGCGACCGCAGATCCATCGCCGTGATCCCGTACGGCCGGATCACATCGGCCAGCAGCGCGATCGTCACCATCGCCAGCAACCACAGCATCGCCAGCGCCACCCCGGGCGGAATCGCCACCCGCCGCTTCGGCGGCGCGGCCACGGCGGGAAGAACCTGCTCCGACATCAGTGCCCGCCCCCCGCCGGCGCCGTGCCGCGCAACCGCGGGTCGAGCACGCCGTACAGCAGATCCACGATCAGGTTCGATGTCACCATGGTGGCCGACACCAGCAGCAGGATGCACTGCACCACCGCGAGGTCACGATTGGAAACCGCCACCACCATCAGCCGCCCCACCCCGGGCCAGGAGAACACGCTCTCCACCACCACAGCCCCCGCCATCAGCGTGCCGACCATGAACCCCACGATCGTCACGGTCGGAATGGCCGCGTTCGGCAGCGCATGCTTGCGCACCACCTGGTGCCACGGCACGCCCTTGGCACTCGCCGTGCGAATATAGGGCTGCCCCAACACCTCCAGCATGGCCGAGCGCGTGAACCGCGCCAGGATGCCCGCCCCGCCCAACCCCATGGAGATCACCGGCAGGATCACGCTGCGCCAGCTCTCCTGCCCGCCACTCGGCAGCCAGCCCAGCTGCACCGCGAACACCAGCACCAGCAACAGCCCCAGCACGAAGCTCGGCACGGTGAACCCCGCCACCGCAAACGTCATCACCGCCCGGTCGATCGCGGAGTTGCGATGCAGCGCCGCATAGATCCCGGCCGGAATGCCCAAGCCGACCTTCAGCATCAGCGCCGGAATGGTCAGCTGCAGCGTGGCCGGAATCCGCTCCGCCACCAGCTGCAGTGCCGGCCGCCCGTCGCGGAAGGATTGGCCCAGCTCGCCCTGCAGGATGGCGGTGAAGTAGCGCAGGTACTGTAGCCAGATCGGCTCATCCAACCCCCATGCCTTGCGGAACGCCGCCAGCGCCTCCGGCGGCGCATCGGGGGACATGATCATCAACGCGGGATCGCCGGAAAGCCGCAGCACCACGAAGGCGAAGGTCACCACCAGCGCGATGGTCAGCAGGGCACGCCCCACGCGCAGGGCCACAAAGCGCAGCATCAGGCGGCCTCCACCAGGTGGCAGGCGACCTGCCGTCCGTCCGCCGCCATCTTCAGCTGCGGCACCTCCGCCCGGCACGCCGAAACAGCCAGCGGGCAGCGCGGATGGAAGGCGCAGCCGGAGGGCCGGTCGGCCGGGTTCGGCGGGTCGCCGGAAAGCACGATGCGCTCGATCCGCCGCGGGCCGGGCACGGGAATGGCGGAGACCAGGGCGCGGGAATACGGGTGCAGCGGGTCGGCGAAGATCGCTTCGGGGTCGCCCTGTTCCACGATGCGGCCGAGATACATCACGGCGACCTCATGGCTCACCTGGCGCACCACCTTCAGGTCGTGGCTGATGAACAGCATGGCGATGCCGCGCGCCGCCTGCAGGTCGGTCAGCATGTTGATCACCTGCGCCTGGATCGAGACATCCAGTGCCGAGACGGGCTCATCGGCCACCAGCAATGCGGGATCGGTGGCCAGTGCGCGGGCCAGCACGGCGCGCTGGCGCTGCCCGCCGGAGAGCTCGTGCGGATGGCGCTGGGCGAGATCGGCCCGCAGTCCGACATCGCGCAGCAGGGCGGCCACGCGATCCCGGCGCTCCGTCTCGTCGCCGATGCCATGGATCTCCAGCGGCTCGGCCACCTGGGCGGCCACGGTCAGGCGGCGATCCATCGCCCCCAGCGGGTCCTGGTGCACCAGTTGCAGCCGTGCCCGCATGCGGCGCCACTCCGGCGTGCCCGGCATCGGCATGGTCGCACCCTCGAAGGTGACCGTGCCTTCGCTCGGCCGCTCGATGCCGAGTGCCACGCGCCCGGTGGTGGACTTGCCGCAGCCGCTCTCGCCCACGATGCCCAGCGTGCGGCCGGGAGCGACGGAGAAGGACACATGATCCACCGCCCGCACCGGCACCGGCTTGCCGAACAGGCCGCGGCGGGTGGCATAGACGCGCGAGACGCCTTCCAGCGACAGCAGGCTCATGCGGGCACCGTGGCGGGCTGAACGTGGATGCAGGCGGCCTGGTGGGCGGGCCCTACCGGCACGAAGCCGGGCAGGCCGGCGCCGCACTCCGGCGTCGCCCGATCGCATCGTGGCGCGAAGGCGCAGCCCGGGGGCATGTTCCACGGTTCCGGCACGCCGCCGGGAATTGCCTCCAGCCGCCGGCGCGGGCCGACCATGTCGGGCAGGGCGGCGAGCAGGCCCTTTGTGTAGGGGTGGCGCGGATGGGAGAACAACTCGTCGCTGGGGGATTCTTCCACGACACGGCCGGCATACATCACGCAAACCCGCCGGCACATTTCCGCCACCACGCCGAGATCGTGGCTGATCAGCACCAGCGCCATTCCGGTTTCCTGCTGCAGCCGGCGCAGCAGATCGAGGATCTGGGCCTGGATGGTGGCATCGAGCGCGGTGGTGGGCTCATCGGCCACCAGCAGCTCCGGCTGGCCGGCGAGCGCCATCGCGATCATCACGCGCTGGTTCTGCCCGCCGGACATTTCGTGCGGGTAGATGTGGATGCGCCGCTTGGCATCGGGGATGCCGACCTGGTCGAACAGGCGCAGCACCTCCGCCTCCGCCGCGCTACCTTCGAGCCCGCGATGCAGCCGCAGCGCCTCGGCGACCTGGACGCCAACCTTCTTCACCGGATTGAGCGCGCTGGCGGGGTCCTGGAAGATCATGGCGATGCGCCCGCCGCGGACGCGATCGAGCACGCTGGGCGCGGCATGGAGCAGTTCCTGGCCCTGCAGCTTCACGCTGCCGGTGACGGTGGCAGTGCCGGGCAGCAAGCCGAGGGCGGCGAGCCAGGTGACGGACTTGCCGCAGCCGGATTCGCCGACGAGGCCCACGGCCTCCCCGGGGGCGACATCGAGATCGATGCCGCGCAGGGCGGGCAGGCCGTGGAAGGCGACGCGGAGGTCGCGGATGGATACGAGCGGTTCGGTCA
The DNA here is from genome assembly GCA_947460455.1 of Rhodospirillales bacterium. Classification (GTDB taxonomy): domain Bacteria; phylum Pseudomonadota; class Alphaproteobacteria; order Acetobacterales; family Acetobacteraceae; genus CAMDGX01. The sequence continues at coordinate 16,013 of CANHKG010000056.1, forward strand.
TCACAGGGCGAAGTTACCCGGCCCGAAGTCCATCTGATAGGCCGGCATCGCCTTCCATTTGATGTCCCGCCGCTTGGCGGTGAAGGTCGCGGCCTGGTGCAGCATGATGTAGGCGGGATCCTCGCGTTCGGCGATTTGCAGCATGCGGGCGAAGGCCTTCTTCCGCAGCGCCCGGTCGGCGCTGGTTTCCAGCAGCACACAGAGCTTGCTGAACTCGTCGTTCGCATATTCACGCGCCTGCTGGGCGGCGCCGTTGGGGCCGAAATTGGAGACCAGCGAGCCCACGGGATCGTTCAGCGTGGCGCCGGACGACCAATCGCGCACGCCGCGCGGCAGGGTGCGGTCGCGCAGCTGGACGAAGCTTTCCTTCATCTCGATGGCGACGTTGATGCCGACCTGCTTCCACATCTCCACCAGCACCTGCGAGGTGGGGACCTGATTGACGTAGTAGTTGTTCAGCAGGCGATAGGGGATCGGGTCGCCCTTGTAGCCGGCTGCCTTCAGCAGTTCGCGGGCCCGGCCCGGGTTGTATTCCGGCGTGTTCCAGTCGGCGATGAACATGTCGCCGAAGAATTCCCATTGCAGGCCCTTCGGCACGCGGGTGCGGCCGGCCCAGAGCGCATCCACGATCACCTGCCGGTCCACCGCATGCGCCATGGCGAGGCGGACACGGGGATCGGCGAGCTGGGGGTGGAACTTGTCGAAGCTGGTCAGGCGGTGGTTCTGGATCACGCCGCCCAGCACTTCGAAGTTGCGGTTGCGCTCGATGCCGGCGATCTGGTCCGGCGGGATATCGCAGGCGAAATGGTATTCGCCGGAGAGCAGGCCGTTGATGCGTGAAGACGCCTCCGGCACCTCCACGAGGCGGATGGATTTCACCGGCGGGCGACCGGCCCAGTAGCTGTCGTGCGCGTCCAGCTGCAGGTAGGTGTCCGGCTTGAATTCGCGGATGGCGTAGGGGCCGGTGCCGATCGGCTTGCGGGCGTATTCGAGCCAGGTGGACGCTTCGGAATACGCGCGGCGGGAGACGATCTCGCTGCCCAGCGCGGCCATGCGGCCTTCCAGCGTGACATCGGGTGTTGCGTTGTGGAAACGGACGGTGCGGGCGTCGACGATCTCCACACGGTCCAGCCCAGGCCAGAGACGGCGGGCGACGGGCGGGATCTCCTTTGGCAGTTCCTTGCTGCCCTGGCCGACGATGGCGGAGAAGGCGACCGGCAAGGTCTTGCCGTCCACCGTGGGGCGGCTGTCGCCGAACATGCCTTCGGGGCTGAAGCGGGCGGCGACATCCTCGGCGGTGAGGGTGTCGCCGTTGTGGAAGCGCACGCCCTCGCGCAGCGTGACCTCGACGGTTTTCTCATCGGTGCGGCGCCAGGCGGTGGCCAGGCCGGGCTTCTGGCTGAGGTCGCCGCGCCAATCGACCTCGATCAGGCGCTCGTTGAACATCTGCGCGGTGCGCTCGCCGACATTCGAGGCCTCGCGCAGGTTGTCGAAGGTGTTGCTGTTGGCGATGCGCTGGACGGCAATGGTGATGCTGGGGCGCTGGTCTGCCTGGGCGATGGCGAAGCGGGGCAGGGCGGTGGAGGCGGCGAGCAGGGTGGCGGCGCGGCGGGTCAGCATCTCGGTGGCTCCAAGGAAGGGGTTCTTTTTTGAAAAAAAGAACCAAAAAACTTTTGTTCGTTTGATGCGGAGAGAGCAGGTCTTTCCGCATCAAACGAATGAAGTCTTTTTTGCTTCTTTTTTCTTCAAAAAAAAGAAGGTCCTTCCTTACCCCCAGTTAAGCGCACGGAAGTCCATGGCGAAGGACGGTGCGGCCTTCCACTTGAACTCGCGGCGCTTGGCGGTGAAGACGGCGTTCTGGTGCAGCACGGTGTAAGCGGGATCCTCGCGTTCGCAGATTTCCAGCATGCGGGCGAAGACGGCCTTGCGGCGGGCGCGGTCGGTGCTGCTTTCCAGCTCCACTGTCAGCTTGTTCATCTCGTCGTTGGTCCATTCGCCCATCTGCTGCTGCTGGCCGTTCGGGCCGTGCTGGGCGACGATGGAGGAGACGGGGTCGCTGAAGGTGGCGGAGTTGGACCAGTCGCGGATGCCGCGCTCCGGCCCACGCTCGAAGATCTGGGTCCAGTTCTCGACCATCTTGATCTGCACGTTGAGGCCGACCTGCTTCCACATCTCCACCAGCACCTGCGCGGTCGGGGCCTGGTTGATGTAGTAGCCGGCGGCAACGCGGAAGGTGATCGGGTCGCCCTTGTAGCCGGCCTCGCGGATCAGCTGGCGGGCCAGGGTGGGGTCGTATTTCGGCACCGTCCAGTCCTGGATCAGCATGTCGGCGTAGAAGTCCCATTGCAGGCCGCGCGGCACGGTGGTGCGCCCGCCCCACAGGGCATCGACGATCGCCTGCCGGTCGATCGCGTGCGTCATCGCCCGGCGGATGCGCGGGTCGGCGATCGGGGCGTGGTTCTTGTCGAACACGATCAGGCGATGGTTGGGCACCAGGCTCTGCTGCACCTCGAAGGCGCGGTTGCGCTCGATCTGCGGGATCTGGTCGGGCGAGACATCGGAGGCGAAATGGTATTCGCCGGAGAGCAGGCCGTTGATGCGCGAGGAGGCTTCGGGAACCTCAAGGAAGCGCAGGGTCTTGATGGGCGGGCGGCCGCCCCAGTATTCGTCGTGGGCGTCGAGCACCAGGGCGTTGTCGGGCTTGAACTCGCGCACCTTGTAGGGGCCGGTGCCGACCGGCTTGCGGGCGTATTCGAGCCAGGACGGCGAATCGTTGAACGCCTTGAAGCTCACGATATCGCTGCCGCGCACGCTGGCGCGGCCTTCGATGGTAACATCGGGTGCGGCGTTGACGAAGCGGACCGTGTGCTTGTCGACGATTTCCACGCGCTCCAGCGCCGGCCAGAGGCGGCGGGCGACGGGGGGCACGTCGCGGGTGAGTTCCTTGGTGAAGACGGCGGGATTGCCGCCTGCCATCGGCAGGGTGACGCCGCGTACGGTGGGGCGGGTTTCGCCGAACATGTGCTGCGGCGAGAAGCTGCCGGCGACGTCTTCGGCGGTGAACTCGCTGCCGTCGTGGAACTTCACGCCCTGGCGCAGCTTGAATTCCACCGTGCTGTCGTCGATGCGCTTCCATTCCGTGGCAAGGCCCGGAACGGGTTCCAGCTTGGACTGGTAGTTGAGGTCGATCAGCCGCTCCGTGGTGAGTGGGGCCAGGCGGGTGCCGACGTTGGACTGCTCGCGCAGGGCAGACAGCGTGTTGGTGTTGCTGATCTTCTGTACCGCGATGGTGATGGTGGGCCGGTTGTCGGCCTGACCGATGGCAAAGCGCGGCAGGGCGGCGGTGCCGGTGGCGGCGATGCCGGCGGCCAGTGCGGCGCGGCGGGTGAGGCGGGTCATGCTTGCTCTCCCTTCTGGGTCGGGCGGCGTTCGAGGCCGTTCGGTGAAGCGCGGTAGTGGGTGAGGGTGCGGTCGGCGTGGACCATGCGCCAGGACAGCGCCTTCTGGGCGTAGTCCTTGGCGATGGCGGCGTGGGCGGGATCCTCGGCGAGGTTGGTGAACTGGCCGGGGTCGCGCTCCAGGTCGAACAGCAGCGGGGGCAGGGTGGTGAAGTGGACGTATTTCCACTTCGCGTCCTGGATCACCAGCAGGGTGCACTCGTCCATGTGCAGGCCCAGCTCGGTTTCGGCGCGGGAATGGAAGGTGTCGCGGAAGTCGTATTCGTAGTGCAGCTCGGTGCGCCAGTCGGCCGGCTTCATGTCCAGCACCAGGGGGCGCAGCGAGCGGCCGTCGCAGGCGCGGGGAACCTCGCCGCCGAGCCAGTCGATGATGGTGGGCATCAGGTCGATGGATTCGGTGGGAGCGTCCTCGATGCGGCCGGCCTGGTCCGGCGCGTCGGGGTCGACGATGACGAGCGGGATGCGGAAGCTTTCGTCGTGGTAGCCGAGCTTGCCGGCGAGGTGGTGGTCGCCAAGCTGCTCGCCGTGGTCGGAGGTGAAGATGATCAGCGTGTCCTTCATCTGCCCGGTCTGTTCGAGCAGGTCGAGGACGCGGCCGATATTGTCGTCCACCTCGGCGATCATGCCGCAATAGGTGGCGCGCATCTGGGCGATGGTGGCGGCATCCATCTCTGCGATCATGCCCTGGCCGCCGGTGAAGAAGCTGGCCTGGCGGGTGTGGCGCAAATAGTGGGCGAGCAACGGGTGGGTGCCGGCCTCTGCCTCTGGCGTGGGGGCGGCGATGGGCTTGGGCATGTCTTCCGGGCGGTACATGTCGTGATACGGCGCGCTGACCACGAAGGGCGGGTGCGGGCGGTAGTAGCCGAGATGCAGGAAGAAGGGGTTGCCGTTGCGGCCCTTGAGGTATTCCAGCGCCTTCTCGGTGAAGAAGGTGCTGTCGGACAGTTCCTTGGGGATGCGGGCGGGGCGGTTGGTGGCGCCGGGGATGGCATCCTCGCCTTCCGGCAGCCAGATTTCCTCGCGGTTCTTGGGCAGGGGGAAGCCCTTCTGGGCGAGCCAGCCGAAGTAGAATTCATGGCCCGGGCCGAAGGCGCCGACGGGGCGCCAGCCTTCCATCATGTCGCCGAGATTCTGGAAGCGTGGGTCGTTGGGGTGGGTGGTGCGGGGGTCCGGCACGGTGGTGGTGTAGCCGATCAGCGCGGGATCGAGGCCACAGCTGCGGATGGCGCGCGGCAGGGTGGTGTGGCGGGCATCCAGCGGAATCCAGTTCTGCACCTGGCGGTGGTTCATCAGGTACAGCCCGGTGTGCAGGCTGGCGCGGGCGGGGCCACAGGGCACGCAGGTGGTGACGTGGTTGCGGAACGTCACGCCCTGGCGGCACAGCCTGTCCAGGTTCGGGGTGCGGAGATGGGTGGCCCCGAGATGGGGGACGTGGTCGGCTCGCCACTGATCGACGACGATCAGAAGCACATTGCGCTTGTTCATACGAGTCCTCGCTTCCGCCCCGGCGGGTATCACACGCTCAAAGACGGCCTGATGACAAGCGGGTTGCAGTTTGATGACAGGCGCGACAGCCGCATCAGCGGTGGTGGGCGACGCCGAACCGGCGCTCCAGCAGCGAGCCGCCGAGGGATATGACGAGGCAGGCGAAGAAGAAAACGATGGCGGCGAAGGTGTAGCCCTCGGCAGCGAGGCCGAGCCAAGCGGGGTCTTTCATCGACTGGTTCACCACGCCCATCAGGTCGAACAGGCCGACGATGGAGACCAGGGTGGTGTCCTTGAAGAGGTCGACGGCGATGTTGACGATCCCTGGGATGGACAGGCGCAGGGCCTGCGGCAGCACGATCAGGAGCTGCACCTGGGCGGGGTGCAGGCCCAGGGCGGACGCGGCTTCGGCCTGGCCGCGCGGCACGCCCTGCAGCCCGCCGCGGATGGTCTCGGCCATGTAGGCGGCGTTGAACAGGGTCATGACGATGAGGGCGCGGACGAGGTTGTCTACCGTGACGCCCTGGGGGAGGAAGAGCGGCAGCAGGACGAGGCCCATGAAGAGGATGGTGAGCAGCGGCACGCCGCGCCAGAACTCGATCATGGCCACGCTGATCCAGCGAATGATCGGGTAGGTGGAGCGGCGGCCGAAGGCGAGCAGGATGCCGAGCGGCATGGCGCCGGCCATGGCGACGAAGGAAATGACGACGTTCAGCAGCAGGCCGCCCCAGTTCGGGGTGGGGACGGGCTTGAGGCCGAAGACGCCGCCAGCCAGCAGGATGCCGCCGGCGACGGGGACAATGGTGACCAGGGCGGCGAGCCACCAGCCGCGGCCGCGCCGGGCGAACAGGGCGCCGGCGCCGATGGCGGCGAGCAGCAGCAGTCCTAGATCGGCGCGCCAGCGTTCCGGTTCCGGATAGAGGCCGTAGAAGAACAGGGCGAAGCGGGCGCGGATGAAGGCCCAGCAGGCGCCGGTGCCGGCGGCGGTGCAGGCGGCACGGTTCTCGGCCTGCCAGACGGCATCGGACAGCAGCCAGCGGAACAGCGGCGGCAGGGCCCAGGCGAAGGCGGCCAGCATCAGCAGGGTGAGGGCGGCGTTGAGCTTGGTGCCGAACAGGGCGCGGACGAGAGGGCGCATGGGTCAGCGGCCCTGAAGCGTGAGGCGGCGGTTCCAGGCGTTCATCGCCGCCGAGGTGAGGAGGTTCACCACCAGGAAGACGCCGAGCACCAGGGTCATCACCTCCACCGCGCGGCCGGATTGGTTCAGCACGGTGCGGGCGAAGATCTGCAGCACTTCGGGATAGGCGATGGCGGCCCCCAGCGTGGTGGACTTGATGACGTTGAGATACTGGCTGGTGAGCGGCGGGATCAGGATGCGCAGGGCCTGAGGCAGGATGACCAGGAACATCGACTGGTTCGCCGTGAGGCCGAGCGAGCGGGCGGCTTCGGATTGGCCGCGGTGGATGCCCTCGATCGCGGCGCGGATGATCTCGGCGATGAAGACGCTGGTGTAGATGCCGAGGCCGAGCACGAGGGCGAGCAGTTCAGGGGGGATGCGGGTGCCGCCGACGAAGTTGAAGCCGCGCAGGACTGGGTAGTCCCAGCTGGCGGTGAAGCCGGCGATGACGGCGCCGAGGATGAGGACGGGCGGCAGCACGACGAGGCGCGGCACGGCGATGAGGCCGAGGCGGCGCCAGAGGATCGCGGCGGCAATGGTGATCACGACCGTTGCGGTGATGATCCAGTCATACGCGGTGCCGGAGGGCGATGGGAGGTAGAGGCCGCGGACATTGAGGAAGATGCTGCCGAACCAGGTGATGCTCTGGCGCATCGGCGGCAGGACCTGCAGCACGGCGACATAGACGAATACGATCTGCACCAGCTGCGGCGTGTTGCGCACCAGTTCGATGATGGCGCGCGAGGTGCCGGCGGCGAGCGGGTTGCCGGAGAGGCGCATGAGGGCGAGGGCGAGGCCCAACACCGAGGCAAGCACGACGATGAGGGCGGAAGCGAGCAGCGTGTTGACGCCGGAGACGTAGAGCGCCCAGCCATAGGGGTAGGAGCTGTCCCACTCCACCAGGCGGAACGGGATGTCGAACCCGGCGCGGCTGGCGAGGAAGCCGAAATCCACCTGCATGCCGCGGACGGCGAGGTTGGTGGAGAGGTTGTGGGAGAACCAGGTGGCGAGGAGGACGACGGCGATGACCGCCGCCCCCTGCCAGGCCCAGGACTTGATGCGTGGGTTCAAGGCCCTGGGCTCCGTTGCGTGCGGATCAGCGCAGCGGCAGCGTGTAGTGCATGCCGCCCTTGTTGTAGAGGTTGTTCATGCCGCGCGGCAGGTCGAGCGCCTTCGGGCCGAAATGCGTGTCGTACATTTCGCCGTAGTTGCCGGCGACCTTGATGGCGCGCAGGGCCCATTCGTTGTCCAGGCCCAGCATCTTGCCGAAATCGCCTTCCACGCCGACGAGGCGCAGGATGAAGGGGTCTTTGGAGGACTTCATCTGGTCGGCATTGGCCTTGGTGACGCCGAATTCCTCGGCGGACTTCAGCGCGGTGTCGAGCCAGAAGACGATCTTCTGCCAGCGGGCGTCGCCGGAGCGGATGTGGATGCCCAGCGGCTCCTTGGAGATCAGGTCGGGCAGCACCATCCAGTCGGCGGGGACCTTGAGGGTGGAGCGCATGCCGGCGAGCGAGCCGCTGTCATCGGTGTAGCCGTCGCAACGGCCGGCTTCCATGGCGGCGATGGCTTCCTCGGCCTTGTCGAACAGCAGCGTGCCGATCTTGGCGCCGGTGGAGCGGGCGAAGTCGGCGATGTTCAGCTCCAGCGTGGCGCCGGTGACGGTGCAGATGGTCGCACCCTGGAGGTCGGCGGCCTTGGAGACGCCGAGCGCCTTGCGGACCAGGAAGCCCTGGCCGGCGTAGAAGTTCACGGCAACCTGGTCCAGCCCGAGGGCGGTGGAGCGGGTGAAGGTGAGGGTGCTGTCGCGGATCAGCACGTCGATCTCGCCGGACTGCAGCACGGTGAAGCGGGCGGCGGCGGTGGTGGGGGTGTACTTGATCTTGGCGGGATCGCCGAGCACGGCGGCGGCGAGGGCGCGGCAGTAATCGATGTCGATGCCCTTCCAGGTGCCGCTGGCATCCTGGGCGGCGAAGCCGGGTACGCCGGTGTCGATGCCGCAATTCAGCATGCCGCGCTTCTTGATCGCCTCGACCGTGGGCCCCGGGGGCGGGGCGAGCTGGGCCATGGCGACACCGCCTGCGAAGACCGCGGCAAGGCCGCCGGCCATGGCGGCAACAACGCCACGGCGCATCATTTTGGTGAGTCTCTGCATGGAGTGCCTCCTTCGTGTTTGCGGTGCAGCAAGGCTGGC
>CANHKG010000057.1 GCA_947460455.1 Rhodospirillales bacterium
CGCCCGAACACCCTCGCCATGCTCGTGCCAACGCTGAAGCGACAGACGCTCGGCAAGGTTCAACTCGTGATAGCCAGCCATCCCATCCTCCGAGCAAACGCAAACATCAAAGGCGTTGCACCCGGAGTTGGAAACCGCCGTCTTTTTGGTTCTTTTTCTTCAGAAAAAGAACGTTCTTTCTTATGCCTGATCTTCCCGGGTGCGCATGTGGCGGGCGAGGTTTTCGATCTGGGGCATGAGGACTGCTGTCAGTGGCGGGTCGTTGACGGTTTCGGACCAGGCCTGGCGGAAGCAGGTGAGCCAGGCTTCGATTTCGGGGGTGGCGATGGGGGCGTGGAGATGGCGGCGGCGGAGCATGGGGGGGCCGTAGCGGTCGGTGAACAGGGGTGGGCCGCCGAGCCAGCCGGTGAAGTACATGAACAGTTTTTCGCGGCTGGGGCCGAGATCCGGGCCGTGGATGGCGCGGGCGGCGTGGCCTTCCCGCGTGGTTTCCATCAGGTCGTAGAAGCGTTCCACCAAGCGGCGGATGGTGGGTTCGCCGCCGATGCGGTCGTAGGGGGATTGGGTGGGGGCTGGGTCGGACATGGGCGCAGCGTTCCATCTTGCGGGCGGGGCGACAAGGCGGGCAGAGGGCGCCATGATGCGGGGCAGACCGAAGCCAAGTGGAGGAAACAATGTCCGACCTCGTTACGTCCGTGGATCGCGGGCATGTGCGCACGATCACGCTGAACCGGCCGGAGAAGAAGAACGCGCTGAGCCAGCAGCTGGCCTGGGGCGTGGTGGAGGCGATCGACGCGGCGGCGAAGGACGACAATGTGTGGGTGATCGCGCTGACCGGGGCGGGGGATACGTTCTGTGCCGGGCTCGATCTGACTGGCAGCACGCCCTATTCGCCGCATTCGCCGCTGACGGCGCAGCTGGATGATGTGGGCTGGGTGGGGAACTTCCTGCTGGCCGCGCGGCAGCGCTGCGAGAAGCCGGTGGTGGCCGGGGTGAACGGGGCCGCGGTGGGCGCGGGGCTGGGCCTGGCGATGGCGGCGGATGCGCGCATTCTGGCGCGCGGGGCACGGCTGATGGCGGGGTACACGCGCATCGGGGCTTCGCCGGATGCCGGGCTATCGATCACGTTGCCGCAGGCGATGGGCTACGAAAAGGCCATGCGCTTCATGATGGAGAACCGCACGCTGCAGGGCGATGAGGCGGTGGCCTGGGGCATGGCGGGCGAGACGGTGGATGACGACAAGCTGGCGGCGCGGCTGGCGGAGTATTGCGAGATGCTGTGCGCCTGGTCGCCGGTGACGCTGCGGCTGCTGAAGCGGGTGATGAATGCTTCGATGTATTCGGCGGACATGACCACGCAGCTGCGGTACGAGGTGGCGAATATCCACAAGGCGTTTGCGAGCGAGGATTCGAAGGAAGCGCGGAAGGCGTTTTTGGAGAAGCGGAAGCCGGCGTTCAAGGGGCGGTAGGAAACGCCTTTGCCTTCGCCCTGATCCACGCGAAGGCATCGCGCTCCACCCCTTCCGGCCTGCCGGCGAGTGCCCAGAGGGCCAGCTGAACGGCGGCGAAGGTGAGGGCGCCGGTGGCGATGGAGAGGGGGAGGCGCAGCAGCGGCAGGTCTGGCAGCGCGGCCTGGAGGGTGAGCACGGCGGCGGCCATGGCAAGGGCGGCGCCGGCGGGGCGGGCCAGGCCGCGCGCCAGGGTGAAGATGGGCAGGCCGGTGGCGCGTTCGAACACCGTGAAGGCGATGGCGACGGAGAGGGCGGTGGCGATGGCGCGGCCGAGGGCGATTTCGGCCAGGCCGTACCAGAGCGCGGCGGGGATCAGGGCGGCGAGCAGCAGCGCGCTGCGCGTGGCGTGCAGGAAGAGCACGACGCGCGGGTCCCCGGTGGCGCCGAGGACGGAGCCGAGCGGCAGGGTGATGGCGGAGAGTGCCGCGGTGACGGCAAGGATCTGCATGACGGGCACGGCGGGAAGCCATTGGGCACCGAGCACGAGCAGGGCGGCATCGTGTGCCACGAGGGCGAGGCCGACGCCGATCGAGAGTGCCAGGATGCCGACGGCGGCGATGATCCAGCGGTAGGTGCGTTCCAGGGCGGCGGGGTCGTCTGCCAGTTGGGCGAAGGCCGGGAGCCAGACGCGGGTCATGGGATAGACCAGTTCCTGCACCGGGGTGGCGGCGATGTCGGAGGCGACGTTGTAGTAGCCCATCTCCGTTGTGGTGCGGGTGCGGCCGACGATGACTTCGTCGATGCGCATGTTGGCGAATTCAAGGACGTGGACCAGCAGCATCCAGGTGGAGAAGCTCCAGGCGTCGCGCCCTTCCGCGAGGCTGAGGCGCGGGCGGTAGGGGTGGAGGACGTAGGAGAGGATCACGGTGATGACGCCGCCGGAAATGATGCCGATGGCCAGGGCCCAGTAGCTGCGCAGCAGGATGGCGGCGACCAGGGTGATGGCGAAGGAGCCGAGCTTGGCGCCGACCAGGAGCTGGAATTCCTTCTGGAACACCATGTTCTTGCGGAACCAGATGATCCCCGGGTTCTCCAGCCCCCAGAGCAGGGAACGCAGGGAGAGAAGCTGGATGACGGGCTCGATCTCCGGCGTGCGGAAGAAGGCGGCGCCGAGCGGGGCGATGGCGAAGATGGTGAGCGTGAGGGCGGCGCCGACGATCAACTGCAGGGTGAAGACGGTGTCGAAATGGCTGCGCTGCGGGTTGGGGTGGCGGATGATGTAGATGGCCAGGCCGGTTTCGTTGACGATCTCGATCAGGCCGACGACGAGCATGGCCAGGGCGACGACGCCGAAATCGGCGGGGGTGAGCAGGCGGGCCAGGATGACGGTGCTGACCAGGCCAATGGCGCGCAGGCCCCAGCGGGCGGCGACGACCCAGAGGGTGGCGGAGAAGATCTGCTTCAGGGCCATAAGGAAGCGCGTTCTTTTTTGAAAAAAAGAACCAAAAAACTTTTATTCGTTTTGGCACGCGCGCCAGACGGATAGATCGAGGCCAGGTCAGAAAAGTCTTTTTGCTTCTTTTTCTTCAGAAAAAGAAGAGTCTTGCTTACTTTCTTCACCCCCCAGTGATCCGCTGGAACAGGGCGAGCTGCCCGGCGCTGGTCTCTGCCCAGCCGAAGCCTTCGGCGTAGCGGCGCGTGGCGGCACGGTCGGGCGGGGTGGCCAGGAGGTCTTGCACGGCGGCGGCGATGCCTTCGGCGGTGTTGTGCTGAACGATGACGCCGGCTTCGCGGCGCTGGACGACTTCGGGGTTGCCGGGGATGTCGCTGGCCACGACGGGGGTGCCGCAGGCCATGGATTCCAGCAGCACGTTGGCCCAGCCTTCGCGCGAGGAGGCGAGGATGGAGAGGTCGGCGGCGGCGTAGTAGGCGGGCAGTTCGGCGTGTGGGCGGGGGCCGAGGAGGCGGACGCGGTCTGACACGCCGCGCTGGGTGGCACGGGCTTCGAGGGCCGCGTGTTCCGGGCCGGCGCCGAGGATCAGCAGGGTGGCGCCGGGGAGCAGGGCCATGGCGTCGATGGCGAGGTGGTGGCGCTTGCGCGGGATGAGGCCGCCGACGGAGATGAGGGTGGGGCCGGTGAGGCCGAGGCGGGCGCGCATGGCATCGCGGCCGGTGATCTCGGGCCAGGGGCCGGGGTGGAAGAGCGTGGTGTCGATACCGTTGCGCAGGACGGTGACTTTTTCGTCGGGGGCGCCGAGTTCGACCAGGCGGCGCTTGAGGCCGGCGCTGACGGCGATGAGGGCATCGGCGCCGGCGATGGCACGGCGGATCTGGGCGCGGGGGAGGGCGTAGTCTGGCAGTTCCGTGACATCGGAGCCGCGGGCGGTGATGGCCAGTGGCAGGCGGAATTCGCGGGCGAGAAAGAGGGCGGCGACGCCATCGGGGTAGAGGTAGTGGGCGTCGATCGCGTCGAAGCGCTGGCCCTGGGCGATGAGGCGGTGGAGTTCGCGGCGAGCGGCACGGTAGAGGGCGTAGGGGGCGGTGTACATGCCGAGCTTGGGCATGGTGAGGGCGCGGGGGTGGTGGATGGCGAGGCCGTGGCGCTGTTCGTGGCGGGGCACGGCGGCGAAGGACGCCCAGGCGCCGAAGCGCGGGTTGGTGGAGGGGAACCACCAGGTGGGGGCCAGCACCGTGGCTTCGGTGCCGGTTTCCGCCACCAGGTGGCGCAGCCGGTTCTCGACGAAGATGCCGTGGTTGGGCTGCGCTGCGTTGGGGAACAGCGTGGTGAAGGTGAGAAGGCGCAGCTGCGGGGCCATGGGAGAGATCAGCGGCGGTTGAGGCGCTCCAGCAGGCGGGCGGCTTCGTCCTTTTCGTCGAAGGTGGCGGTGCCGGCGGCGAGGGGGCGCAGGATGGTGATGGCCTCGTCGCGGATGCCGGCTTCCGACAGGGCGACGGCGAGGTGGTACTGGATGGTGGGCTCGTTGGGCAGTTCGCGGGCGGCCTGGCGCAGCAACGGCAGGGCAGCGACGGCCTCGCCCTGGCTGGTGAGGATCCAGCCCAGCGTGTCGGCAACCTGGGGGCTGGGCGCGAGCAGCCAGGCCCTTTGGGCCAGGGCGCGGGCGCGGGGGTCGTTCTTGAGGTGGTAGAGCCAGGCAAGGTTGTTGAGCGCGATCGGGTTGAGCGGCTGCTTCTCCAGCACCTGGGCCAGCTGCGCCTCGGCCTCGCTGTGGCGGCGGGCGGCGATGTCGTAGGAGATGAGGGCGAGGCGGGCGTTCATGTCGTCTGGCGCCTTTGCCACCCAATCGGTGAGCAGGCGGCTGGCCTCGGCGGGGCGGTTGGCGGAGCCGAGGGCGTTGGCGGCGCGCAGCACGAGGTCTGGGCGCGGGGCTTCGTTGAAGTCTTCGATATAGGCCTGGGCGGCGGCGACGAAGTTGTTGCCGTTCATGTAGATGTCGCCGCGCAGGCCGCGCGAGGCGGGCAGGTTGCGCGGGTCTTTCTGAAGTTCGGCCAGGGTGGTGAGCGCACGGGCGGGCTGGCCTTCGCGCAGGTCGATGCCGATGAGCGTTTGGATGAGGGCGGGGTGGCCGGGCTGGGCGGCGAGGCCGTCGCGCAGCAGGGCGCGGGCGGAATCCGGGCTGTTGTCGCGCAGCATGATCTCGACCAGGGCGCGGCGGGCGCCGATGTCGGAGGGGTCGGCGGCGAGGATGAGGCGGAAGCCTTCCTGGGCCTCCTTCAGCAGGCCGAGGGTGACCTGGGCGCGGGCGCGGGCCAGGATGAGGTTGGACGGCGGGGTTTGGAGGTCTTTCATGGCCGCATCCGTGACCTCCAGCGCGCGGCGGGCCTCGTTGTTGCGGACATAGAGATCGGCGAGCAGGGCGGCGACGCCGGGGTTGGCGGGGGCGGCGGTGCGGGCGGCCTCGGCCAGGCTGATGGCGCGGGTGAGGCGGCCATCGCTGGCGAACACGCCGGCCATCATGGTGAGCGCCTGCTCGTTGGCCGGCTCCTGGCGCAGGATGTCGCCGAGATATTGTTCCACCTCGCCGTTGCGGCCCTGCATGTTGGCGAGGCGGGCGAGGTTGAAGCGGGCGCGCAGCGAGCCGGGATAGTCGCGCAGGGCGTTGACGTAGGCGGCGCGCGCGGCATCGAACTTGAGCTGGCCGGAGAGCACGAGGCCATCCAGCACGGCGAGGTTCTCTGACTTGAGGCCGGATTGCTTGGCGCGTTCGAGGGCGGTGCTGGCGCGCTCGATGTCGCCGGCTGCCAGGGCGGCGACGATCAGGGCCTCGTTGGCATCGACCTGGCGCGGGGAGAGTTCGAGCGAGGTATCGAGGTCGCGGGCGGCGCCGGTGGCATCGCCCATGCCGAGGCGCATGGCGGCGAGGCGGGTGACGATGTCGGCATTTTCGGGGGCGAGCTTGGCGGCCTGTTCGAAGGCTTCCAGTGCCTCGCGCGGCTTGCCTTCCTGGGCGAGGGCGCGGCCCATGATGTCGTACACCTCGGCATCGGCCTGGGTGCCGTCGGCGATGGCCTTGCGCAGCACCTGCACGCCTTCCGTGGCGCGCTGGGCGGCGATGTTGACGCGGGCGAGCAGCTTGAGGCCGTCGAGGTCGGTGGGGTTGCGCTGGACGAAGCGCTGCGCGGCATCGAGGGCCTGTTCGCCCTGGCCGAGGTTGAACTTCACCACGCCAAGGAAATAGTAGCCGCGCGGGAAGCGGGGCAGCAGGTTGGCGATCTGGGTGAGGGAGGCATCCGCGGTCTGGAAATCGCGCGCGCGGGCGGCGAGGACGGCCTGCAGGTAGATGCCGCCGGCGCTGCGCGGCTCCATGCGCAGGACGGTGGCGACATCCTCCTTCGCCTTGGCGTCGTCGCCCAGGGCAACGAGGAGGTTGGCGCGCTCCAGCCGCGCGGCGAGCATGCCGGGGGCCTGCTGGATGGCGGAATCGAGGGCCGAGAGGCTGTTGCGGCGGTCGCCGCGCAGGTTGAGCAGCTGGGCCTTCAGCACCAGCGCCTCTGGCGAGCGGGCGTTCAGCGTGAGGGCGCGGTCCACGCGGGCTTCCGCGCCCTGGAAGTCGCGCTTGGCGAGCAGCACGCGGGCCATGGAGAGCGGCGGTTCCACCGCGGCGGGGGCGGCCTTCTCGGCTTCGAGGAAGGCGGCCTGGGCTTCGTCGATCTCGCCGAGCTGGAGGTGCGAGGTGCCGCGCATGACGAGCATGGCGCCTTGCGTGTCCTGCGGGGTCTGGGCGAGGGGGAAATCCTTCAGCAGCTCGCGGAACTTGCCCTGGGCCATGTAGGTCTGGGCCAGGAGCGGGACGATCGGGCGCGGATCGAAGCCGTTGTCGCGGGCCTGGCGCAGGCTGCGCTCGGCGGAGACCGGGTCGCCCATGCGCAGCTGCACGGCGCCGAGGCGGAAATGCGCCTCCGCATTGTTGGGATCGGTGCGCACGGTGTTGCGCAGCTCGATCTGGGCGGTGCGCAGGTCGCCTTTGTCCATGGCGGCCTTGGCGGCGCCGAAGGGGTCGACCGGGCGCATGAACTTGAACCAGGCGACACCGCCGCCACCGGCCAGCACGCCCAGGACCACGAGGGCGAGGATCATTTTCTTGAGCATGGAAATTCAGTCCATGTTGTGCAGGGGCACGCCGTCGCCGGGTGGCGGGGCCTCTGCGTCGGGAAGGGTGCTGGTGACGGCCTCGACGCTGAGCCCGTGGGCTTCGAGGAGCGTGTAGAGCGTGGGGCGGCTGACCCCAAGCATCTTGGCGGCATGGGCCAGCCGGCCGCGGCTGCGGGCGATGGCCTTGTGCAGCACTTCCAGCTCCGCGCGGTTGCGTGCGGCGCGCAGGTCGAGGTCGTCTTCCTCTGGCTCGACCGGGGCGAGCTCCAGGTCGGCGGCCTCGATCAGGCGGCCTTCGGCCATGACGACGGCGCGCTTCATGCGGTTTTCAAGCTCGCGCACGTTGCCGGGCCAGGGGTGGGCGGCGATGGCGGCCATGGCGGTGTCGGCGAAGCCGCGCAGGGAGCGGCTGAATTCCTGGTTGAAACGGGCGAGGAAGAAGCGGGCCAGCAGGCCGGCATCGCCTGGGCGCTCGCGCAGCGGCGGGATGCGCACGGTGACGGAGTTGAGGCGGTAGTAGAGGTCGTTGCGGAAGCGGCCGCCGGCGACCTGTTCCTCCAGCATCATGTTGGTGGCGGAGACCACGCGCACATCGGTGGGAATGGGCTGGCGGCCGCCAACGCGCTCGATCACCTGTTCCTGCAGGAAGCGCAGCAGCTTGACCTGGAGCGGGAAGGGCAGGTCGCCGATCTCGTCCAGGAACAGGGTGCCCTTGTTGGCGGCCTCGATCTTGCCGATGGTCTGCTTGACCGCGCCGGTGAACGCGCCGCGCTCATAGCCGAACAGTTCAGATTCCAGCAGGTTTTCCGGGATGGCGCCGCAGTTGATGGCCACGAAGGGGCCGCGGGCGCGTGGGCCGAGTTCATGCAGGGCGCGGGCCAGCGCTTCCTTGCCGGTGCCGCTTTCGCCCAGCAGCAGCACGGGCACGTTGGCGGTGGCGAGCTTTTCGACCGTGCGGCAGACCTTCAGCATCGACTCATTGGCGGTGACGATGCGCTTGATGGGCGAGGCGGAGCCGCCATTGGTGGCCAGGCGCCGGTTCTCATCCTCCAGGTCGCGCAGGCGCAGGGCGCGGGCGACGATGGTTTGCAGCAAATCGATATCGGCCGGTTTTTCGCAGAAATCGTAGGCGCCGTTGCCGATGGCGCGCAGGGCGTGCACGCGGTCGCCGTGGGAGGTGGCGACGATCACCTTCATATCGGGGTTCTGGCGGGCCAGAGCCTCCAGCGTGGCGAAGCCTTCGCTCACGCCGTCGGGATCCGGTGGCAGGCCGAGATCCATGATCGCGACGGCGGGCTGTTCCTTCTGGGCGAGCGTGAGCGCCTGGGCGCGCGCATGCGCGATCAGCAGGCTGTAATCCGGAAAGGCCCAGCGGTACTGGCTGCAGAGGCCTTCGTCGTCTTCGACGATCAGGAGTTTCGGTTTGTTCGATCCCGGTGCCATGGTTCCACATTATCCTGCCGGCGCTTCCTACCGAAGCGTGAACGGCCGTTCCGCATACACGAAAGCGTCGGGAAGCGGTATCTCGGTGGCGCGGGCGGCGGCCGGCATCAGGCCTGGGCCTGTTCGCTGGCCAGCGCCGGCTGCGGCCGGGTGGCCGCGGCCGGGAGCACGAGGCGCATGGTGGTGCCCTGGCCCGGACGGCTGGTGACGACGAGGTCGCCACCGGCCTCGCGCACCAGCTCGCGTGCCTGGAAGGCGCCGATGCCGGTGCCACCGTGCTTGGCGGTGCCGAAGGGGCGGAACAGCGTGTCGCGCACGAAGGCCTCGCTCATGCCCGTGCCCTGGTCGGCGATGTCCACCAGCACGCGGTTGCCGACATGGCTGACGCTGACGCGCACCGGCGGCGGGGGCACGGTGCCGGCGTGGCGGGCCAGGGTGGCATCGGCCGCGTTGGTGACGAGGTGGGTGATGACGGCGTCGAACGCGGCTTCCGGCATGGCGACGCCGACGCCGGTGCGGTCGTAGTCCAGCAGGAGTTCGGTGCCGTGGCCGCCGCGCAGGCCGGGGAGCAGGGTGCCGAGGCGTTCCACCGGGTGCAGCGTGGCGGCGCGCGGTGCCGGCTCCGGCGCTTCCAGGCGGCGCAGCAGGGCGGAGATCTTCTGCACCGAGGCGCGCACGGTAGCCAGCATGTCGCGCTGGAACTCGGGGTTGGCGAGGTGGCGCTCGGCGTTGGAGAGCAGCAGGGAGAGCTGGGAGGAGACGTTCTTGATGTCGTGCGCGACGAAGGCGAAGCGCTTGCCGTATTCGGCGAGCTGGCGGCTTTGGGTGAGCACTTCCGTGGCACGCTGCTCGGTGAGGTAGGTGGCGACCTCGCGCGCCAGGATGCGCAGCAGCTCGAACACCTCGCGGTCCAGCCGGAAGGGGGCGCGCGGCGGGGCGAGCAGGATGAAGCCGAGGATGGCGTGCTCCGCCCCCGGCGTTTCGGCCGCGCCGGCAAGGTGTGCGGGCCCGAGCGGCAGCGGGACGGCGAGCCAGGTGGCCTGGGGCAGTTCCGGCGGGCGGTTGGCTGGGTTGAGCTCCACGATCCCGCTGGAGTTGGGACTGTGCAGGGAGGCGAGCAGCCGGGCGTCGGCGGCCACGGGCATGCCGCCGGAGGGCAGGTTCCAGGCCGCGGCCCAATGGTAGGACGCGGCGGCGCCTTCGCTGTGGCGCAGGTAGAGGATGCCGCCGGGGCTATCCACCACATCGGCCACGGCGCGGATGACGCGCACCGGCAGCGTGCCCTCCGCGTCGCCGGCGGAGAGCTTGGCAATGCAGCGCAGCCATTCGCGGCGGTAGTCGAACCGGCTGGAGAAGAAGTTGTCCACCACCATGCTGCGCAGGCGGGAGCGGGCGCTGGTGGAGGTGAGCAGCACGACGGTGGCGAGCAGGCCGGCGAAGACCAGGCTGGTCTCGGCCAAGCCGCTCCAGCCGGCGCCGAGGTGGCGGAACAGTTCGCCCGCGGCGGAGAGGCCGAGCAGGAAGATGCCGGCGACGACCAGCGTGGCGCTGTGGAAGGCGGCGCTGCGCGAGACGTGGATGTCGATCTTCCAGTCCCGGTTGCGGGCGGCGGCGATGGCCAGCAGGGGGGCGACCATGGCGGTGGCCACGGCGCGGCCGCCGACAAGGCTGGGCGAGGCCTGGCGGAACAGCACCGCATCCGCCGCCAGCACGATGTCGAACACGCACAGCGCGCCGAGGCCGATCGAGGGCAGGTTGATGTACCATTTCGCGTCCTCGGCGACGTTCTGGTACAGGTTCTCGATCAGCAGGATGGTGCAGACGGCCAGGCCCAGACGGACGGCGACGCCGGCCGAGAGCAGGGAGGGGCCGGCGGCGCCGGCGGGATCGACCAGCACGGTGACCGCGATGACCAGCAGCAGCACGAAGCCCATCATGGCGAAGGCCTGCGTGAGCTGGCCGCGGGCGCGCACGGTGCGGCGGTAGAGATGCAGGATGAAGAGGTACCAGGCCACCAGGCGCAGCAGGTCGAGCGCGCCGGAGAGGCCGGAGAACGGCGCCTGCGGCGCCAGCGCCACGCTGGCGGCCCAGGCGGCGGTGATGGCGGCGGCCAGGGCCAGCAGCCCGCCGGTGCGGCTGGTGCGGGCGCGCACCAGGATCAGCGCCGAGAGGGCGGCGTAGATCGCCGCGCAGCCGGCATGGGCCAGCATGACGGCCGCGATCATGTGGCTGCGATCATCCGCTGTGCCGCCATCTTCTGCCGTTCCTCCGTGCCCCGCGGACCAAGGCCTGCCGCCGCGGGCCATGGGCGGGGCGCAGCATAGCCGGTTGCGGTTGGCCTGGGGATGGCGGGGCCGTGCGTGTGGATCAGCGCGCGCCTTCCTGGAACAGGATCACGCGCACCGTGGCGAGCAGGATGGTGATGTCCAGCAGCAGGTTGCGGTGCTTCACGTAGTAGAGGTCGTAGGACAGCTTCTGGCGGGCATCCTCCACCGAGGCGCCGTAGGGGTAGTTCACCTGGGCCCAGCCGGTGATGCCAGGCTTCACGTGGGTGCGGTCGCAATGGAAGGGGATCGCGCTGTCGAGCTGCTCGACGAAGTGCGGGCGTTCCGGCCGGGGGCCGACCATGCTCATCTCGCCGCGCAGCACGTTGAACAGCTGGGGCAGCTCGTCGATGCGGGTGCGGCGCATGATGCGGCCCCAGGCGGTGACGCGCGGGTCGTGGCGGGAGGCCCAGGCCGGGCCCATCGCCTCTGCGTTCACCTGCATCGAGCGGAACTTGAACAGCGTGAAGGTGCGGCCGTGCAGCCCGACGCGGACCTGGCGGTAGAGGATCGGGCCCGGGCTGGTGCACCAGACCAACAGGGAGGCAACCGCGATGACGGGCAGGGTGGCGGCCAGGATGGCGAGGCTGATGGCGATGTCTGCCGTGCGGCGCAGGGCTTCGGCGGCGCGGCCGGAGCGTTCCAGCCCATCGAGCCAGCCGGAGGCGAGCTGGGCGAGGTCGAGCCGGCGGAGCTGCTGTTCGCGGAAGCTCACGTCGTCGAACAGGCGAGGGCGGCTGTTGGCGCCGAGGGCGGCGGCCAGCGTGGCGCGGGCGGGCAGGGCATCATGCGTGACGATGACGCCCCAGATGCGGCGCAGGCGCAGGGCGGGCGGGGTGAGCGTGGCGGCCTCTGCCGGTTCGATCACGCCGACGAGGCTGAAGAAGCCGCGACGCATGGAGCGGAGCGCGGCCTCGGTTGCCGCGGCCTCTGGCTTGCTGCCGACGATCAGCACGCGGCGGCTGAGCATGCCGCTGCGCAGCACGACGCGGAAGCAGAGGCGGGTGATGAACAGCAGCAGGATCCAGGACAGCAGGATCTTCATCGGCCAGAGCGCGTCCTGCCCGAGGATGAAGCTGGGGTCGAGGTCGGTGACGACGCTCAGCGCCAGGATGGCGGGGAAGGCGAGCACGCCGGCGACGACGGAATTGACCAGCAGGCGCCGGGTCTGCAGGCAGATCTCCGGGCGGTACATGCCGATGGTCATGGAGATCACGCCGATCGTGAGGGACAGGATGGCGGCGTGGTTGGCGGTGTCGTGGTGCAGGCCGAGGAAGCCTTGTGGCGCCGCGGCCGCGACGACGTCTCCGGGAAGGAGGATGATATAGAAAACGAGAAAACAGAGGCTGATCTCGAGAATGCCGAGAACGACCATCTCCAGGGCAACGAATCCGTCAAATAGACGTGCCATGACCCGCTCCTGAAAAATTCCGATCGCCGGGCGGCCAAATGGCGGCCGCTGACGTTTCATAAACACTGCGGGTGTTACCGCGCCGCTAGGCATGGATGCAACAGGCTCCCGGCGGGGTGCCTCTGCCGCAGCACGAACGTGCCTGAAAGGATCTTCATGTTCCATTCACATCGCGTTGACTTGCGCGGCGATGGCGCAACGTGCAGTAGCAGGGACGTTGGGACCGCCCCGGACCCGTTGCGGGATCATGCCCGTGGGCGGTGGCTCCGTCTCATTTCGAGAGGGAGTTTTGTAAGGAATTGTACTGCATCTCGCTGCTACACCCCTCAGGCCCAGGCCAGATATGGGCGGAAATGGAGTGAGAGGCGCCCATGCGGCGTGGCCGTTGGGGAGCCGGTGCGGGAGGAGCGGGATGGCGATGCAAGCCGGGCGGTTCTTTTTTCGTCTTCGTCACCATGCCGTGAGCGGAGCGTCGCGGTGCGTATGAGCCATTCTTTACCGGAGCCTGGGCTGCATGGTAGGTCGCAACACTCGCGAGACTTCTATGCGGCCTGCTGCGGCGGCGCCGTGCAGGCGGCGGTTCGGATGAGGGTGCCCGCGTTCGAGGGTAAGGGTTTTCAGGCGTGTAGCTCAAAGGCAGAGCGCTGCTATCACATGGCAGAGGTTGGGGGTTCGATTCCTTCCGCGCCTACCAGTTCCGCACGGCGGGGTGCATGGCGGGCCCGCCGCGCGCTGATTGTGCGACCGTGGGGCCCCTGGGGCCGCTTCCTTCGGCCGGCCGGCCGCACCCTTTGCAGCGAGAGAGCGACATGACATTCAAGCGCCCCGCCCATCGCACCGCCTGGCTGCCCGCCGTGCTGGCCCTGCCCGCGCTGATGCTTCTGGCCGCCTGTTCCAGTGGAACGCCGGGAGTGGGCCCCGCCTGCCCGGCCCCGGGCAGCGAGGCCGCGGCGGCCCAGAGTGCCGCGGCCGGGCGGGTGGTGACGACGTCTTCCTATGTGATCGGGGCCGGCGATGCGCTGAGCATCTCCGTCTATCGTGCGCCGGAGCTGAGCATGCCGGGTATTCCGGTGCGGCCGGATGGGCGGATCTCCATGCCGTTGATCCCCGACATCGTGGCCGCCGGCAAGACTCCGACCCAGCTGGGCAAGGAGCTGGAGGACCGGCTGAAGGAATACGTGCAGGACCCGATCGTGACGGTGATGGTGACCGGGTTCATCGGCCCGTTCGAGCGCCAGGTGAAGGTGGTGGGCGAGGCGACGGAGCCGACGGCTATTCCGTATCGCGACAGCATGACCGTGCTTGACGTGATGATCGCCACGCGCGGCCTGACACGCTATGCTTCCGGCAACAGCGCCAAGATTGTGCGGCGCGTGGACGGCCGGAACGAGGAAATTCCCGTTCGCCTGAACGACCTGATTAAGAGCGGCGACATCTGCCAGAACATAGAGATGAAGCCGGGCGACACATTGATCATTCCACAGAGCTGGTTCTGAACCGGGGACATTGAAGCATGGAACATCTCCGCGTCTTGGTACGGCGCCAGGCATCTGCGGCCTGGCGGTTTCGTTGGGCGATGGTGGCGTGCACGTGGATCGTGTGCGCCATCGGCTGGGTTGCGGTGACGATGATCCCCAACCGCTACGAAGCCAGCGCGCGCCTGTACGTGGAGGCCGACGCGGTGCTGACCCCGCTGCTGCGCGGGTTGGCGGTGGAGAACCAGGTGGGCGGCCAGGTGGACATGCTGCAGCGTACGCTGCTGAGCCGGCCGAACCTGGAGAAGCTGATCGCCAACACCGATCTCGACCTGCAGATCTCTGGCTCCTCGGATCTTGAGGCGATGGTCCAGGGCCTGGCTGGCGCGATCAAGATCACGCCGCACACGCGCAACCTGTTCACCATCACCTATCGCCATGCCAGCCCGAAGCTGGCCTTCGACGTGGTGCAGACGGTGCTGACGACGTTCATCGAGAGCAAGACCGGCGCCAACCGCTCCGAAATGCAGAATGCCACCCTGTTCCTGGAGCAGCAGATCGCCGCCTATGAGCGGCAGCTGCGCGACGCGGAGCGGCGGCGGGCGGATTTCCGCGCCAAATACATGGACCTGCTGCCGAACGACATGAACGGCGTGACCCGGCTTGAGACCGCAACGCAGATGGTGCGGGCGCTGCAGGGCGCGCTGCAGGACGAAAACACCAAGCGCGACATGTTGCGCAGCGAGGTGGCCGCGGTGCCGCCGCTGCTGGTGACCGAGACCGACACGCAGGGCACCGGCCCCGGAAGTCCGCAGGCGCTGCTGCGCAGCCTGACCGGTCCTTCCAAGCAGAAGATGGACGAGGCGCAGGCGCGGCTGGAGCAGCTGCTGCTGCGCTACACCCCGAACCACCCGGACGTGGTGTTCACGCGGCGCGAGATCGAGACGCACCGCGCCAATGCGCTGCGCGAGTCCGAGCAGCTGGCGCGCGAGGCGGCCGGCGCCAGTGCCGCCGCGGCGGGCGACGCGACGGCCCCGGCTGCGGGATCGCGCAGCCGTTCGCAGCCGAACCCGGTGTACGAGCAGCTGAAGGTGCGGCTGGTGGAGGCGGAATCGGCGCTGTCGTCGCTGCAGCGCCAGCTTTCGGATGCCACGCGCGAGCGCAACCGTCTGGAGGAGATCGCCCGCGGCGCGCCCGGGCTGCAGGCCGAGTTCATGAACCTCAACCGCGACTACGACGTGCTGCGCAAGAACTACGAGGAGCTGCTGTCGCGGCGTGAAGCGATGCGCATTGGCTCGGCGGCGGAGGCGGATGCCGACAAGATCAAGATCCAGATCATCGATCCGCCGCAGGTGCCGCAGAATGCGGTGGAGCCGAAGCGGGCCCTGCTGACGAGCGGCGTGCTGGTGGCGGCGCTGGCGCTGGGCGTGGGGCTGGCGCTGTTGCTGGCGCAGTTTGATCAATCCTTCCATACGCTGGACGAGCTGCGCGATCTTGGGCTGCCGGTGGCCGGCAGCATCTCCATGGTGGCGGTGACCTCTCCGAGTGCCCGCATCATCTCCGTGGTGTCGTTCACCATGGCGATCGTGCTGCTGCTGGGGGTGTATGGCGGGTTGCTGTTCCGCATAGCCCGGTCGGGGGGGCCGCTCTGACCATGGCAAAGGGACCCGATCATCTCGCTGAACGGCTGGCCGCGCGCCTGGGTGGCGTGGGCGGGCTTGGCGCTGCCGCCGAGGGGGGGGAGCCACGCCGGGCTGCCCCGACGACCGGGGAGGCGCTGCCGCAGCCCCCGCCGGTGATGGCTGATGTGCCGCCGGAGCAGGCCGATGCGGTGGACGCAGTGCGCCCCGATGGCGACGACGCCGACCTGCCGCCGCCGCCGGTGGTGGTCGAGGCTGCCGAGCGGACGGAGGAGGTGGCCGGCACGATGGTGCTGGAGCGCCCGCGCCGCGAGGGCGGCCGGGACGAGCTTGCCCCTGCCCTGGGTGTCAACCTCGACACGATGGTGCCGGCGCCGCTGACGCTCGATCTGGTGTCGCTGGAGCGGGCGGGGATGGTGGTGGGGCGCAAGGCGCGCACCCGCATCTCCGAGGAGTTCCGCGTGTCCGTGGGGCAGGTGCTGCGCGCGGTGCGTGGCAGCTACACGCCTGGGCGAGGCGCGGGCAACCTGGTGATGGTGACCTCCGCCCGGCCGGGCGAGGGCAAGAGCTTCAGCTCGCTGAACCTGGCCGGCAGCATCGCGCAGCACACGCAGCGCGAAGTGCTGCTGGTGGACGTGGACGCCAAGCAGAACGCG
This sequence comes from Rhodospirillales bacterium, assembly GCA_947460455.1. Lineage (GTDB taxonomy): Bacteria > Pseudomonadota > Alphaproteobacteria > Acetobacterales > Acetobacteraceae > CAMDGX01. The sequence goes on from CANHKG010000057.1 coordinate 16,012, forward strand.
CTGTCAGACCAGTTGGGGGTGGGCGACCGGCCCGGGCTGATCGACCTGGCGCTGACGCCGAGCCTGCGGATCGAGGACACGGTGGTCCGCACCGTCATTCCGAACTTGTCCTTCATGCCGGTGGGCGTGCGCCGGGTGGATTCGCTGGAAGGCGGTGCCGAGGGCACGGTGGCACGGCCGATCACGGCGCTGATCGAGCGGCTGGGGCGGCGCTTTGCCAACCACATCGTGATCCTGGACGCGCCGCCCTGCCTTTCCACCTCCGATCCCAGCACGATGGCGCCCCTGGTGGGCCAGATTGTGATGGTGGTGGAGGCGGAACGCACACAGCGTTCCGAGGTGCTGGCGGCGCTGGACCTGATCAAGGCGTGCCCGACGATCACGCTGATGCTTAACAAGATCCGTGTGACGACCAGCTACACCTTCGGCGCATATCATTATTTTGGCTCGTACTCCTGAGTCCGGATATAAGGATTCGGTGCGATATCCCTGGCATTCCAGGGTATGGTGCCCACGGAGTTTCCTGACGGATGGAGCCGGCACCATGCAGCACTGCCATGTTGAGGGCTGACCTGTTCCGCCGGCCCGGCGGACGCCGACGCGCCGGGCGGTGGGCCATGGCGGGGCTGGCGGCCACCCTGCCGGCCCTGGTGCCGGGTGGGGGCGCGGAGGCCCAGTTGCTGCCGCAGATGGGCACCACGGTGGAACTCGGCGATCTCCGGCGCGCCTTCGAACGGGCCTACGGGCCGGTCGGCGTGGCGCCAGGCTCGCCGAACTGGACCGTGACCCCGGGCATCGACGTAGAGATCACGGGTACGGACAATGCCCGGGCCCTTGGCTATGCAACCACGGGCAAGGGGCGGCGAGGCGAGCTTGTGACCAGCGTGACACCCAGCCTGCTGGTGCAGGGTGCCTCGCAGCGGCTGTCTGGCTCCTTCTACTATGCGCCGCAGTTCCGTTCGTTCCAGAATGATTCGAAGCAGAATTCAGTCGGCCAGAATCTGAACGCTTCGGGACGCGCCACGATCTTCGAGGACCTGCTGTTTTTCAATGCCTCCGCCTATGCCAGCGAGTTCTCGCGCGCCGGCGGGCTGGGGCAGGGCACGGGCGGCAACCTTGCGCGCCAGGACCGGGTGCAGACCACCAGCTTCACGCTCGGCCCGCAGTTGCGGCATGCCTTCGGCGATTACGGCGTGGCGGAGCTTGGCTACACCTACACCTTCCTGACCCGCACGGGGCAGACCCTGCGGACGAATACGCCGTTCGCGACGGCGCTGACGCCTGGGGATACCACCACGAACACCACCCAGGCCTCGTTCACCAGCGGCCAGGAGTTCGGGCGGATCAATTTCGGGCTGAGCGTGCTGCGGGTGGATTACGACGGCCCCGGCGCCCTGCGCGGCGCGGCGCGCCAGACCGAGACGCTGGATCTCGGCTATGCCTATACCCGCACGGTGACACTGCTGGGCCAGGTGGGGCACCAGGACATCCGCTATGGCGGGGTGCGGCCGATCCGGATCAACGAGATGCTGTGGTCGCTCGGGCTGCGCTGGAACCCCGACCCCGACACCACCATGACGGCGCGCTTCGGCCACCGCGACGGCGGCACCAACTTCTTCTTCGAGGGCAACACGGCGCCAACCGGGCGTACCCGCGTGTCGGCCAGCTACTCCGAGGCGATGGTGAGCCAGGCCGACGAGTTGCAGTCCACGCTCAGCCGCTCCCGCGTGGCCGGGCCATCGCTGGTGGTGGATCCGGCAACCGGCATGCCGGTGCTGGTGAACAACAACTTCTCTGGCACCCAGGGCGGCATCTCGCGCGTGAAGCGTGCCTCGGTGAGCGGCGCGCTGTTGCAGGATATCGACAGCTTCACGCTGTCGTTCAACCGCGACGAGCGAACCACGCTGAGCGCGGATGTTGCGGGTGGCGCGCCGGCGATCACCTACTACAGCACCAGCCTGGCCTGGCAGCGCGAGATCCTGCCGGGGCTGCGCGGCAATGCGCAGGGGACCTATGGCGCGCGCAGCGCCAAGGGCGTGGCCAGCCAGGACATCATGACCTTCTCCACCGGGCTGAACTGGGAGCTGTCGGAAACCTTGTCGACACGTGCAACCTATACGTATACGCGCGTCGCCTCTCCGCAGCCTGGGTTCGGCTATGATGGAAGCCTGATCAGCCTGGGGGTGCGCAAGACCTTCTGAGCGCCGGCCCCCTTTTACCGACAGGTCGCCCCGAGCCATGTACGAGCGGTTCTATAACTTCACTGGGATGCCCTTCCAGCTGACGCCGGACAGCCGGTTCTTCTTTGCCAGCCGCGGGCATGGCCGGGCGATCGCGCACCTGATCTACGGGCTGTCGCAGGGCGAGGGGTTCATCATCGTCACCGGCGAGGTCGGTGCCGGCAAGACCACGCTGGTGGAGCGGCTGTGGTCGGAGCTGGATCGCGAGACCTATACGCTGGCGCGGATCAACACCACGCAGGTGAACAACGACGACCTGTTCCGCCTGACCATGGGCGCGTTCGGCATCGAGACCGACGCCACCGACAAGGCGACCCTGATCCGCCTGTTCGCCGACATGCTGGCCGAGCACCGCGCCGCCGGGCGGCGCTGCCTGCTGGTGGTGGACGAGGTGCAGAACCTGACGCTGGCCGCGCTGGAGGAGCTGCGCATGCTCTCCAACATCACCGAGGACGGGCAGGCCAGCCTGCAGACCATCCTGCTGGGCCAGCCGCAGTTCCGGCGCAAGCTCGCCTCCCCCGACCTCGACCAGCTCCGCCAGCGCGTGCTGGCCAGCTACCATCTGGGCCCGCTCTCCGAAGAGGAGACGCAGGGCTATATCGAGCATCGCCTGGCCGAGGTGGGCTGGGAGGGCGACCCGGAATGGACGCCCGAAGCCCATGCCGCGATCCATCGCCACACCGGCGGCATGCCGCGCCGGATCAACCGGCTGGCCGCGCGCGTGCTGCTGTACGCGGCGCTGGAGGAGGCGCACCGGATCGAGGCGCGGATGGTGGATGCCACCGCGGAGGAACTGCACGCCGATCTCGAAGGCGGCGGCGAGGGCGTGGGCGACACCGAGTTGGGGGCGGAGGTGATCCCGCTGCGCCCGGCGGCCGGCGGCGGCGAGCGGCTGCCCGAGCGCAGCTATCAAGACTTGGTCCGGCGCATCGAGGTGCTGGAGGAAACGGTGGCGCGGCGCGAGCGTGTGTTCCAGCGGCTGATGGATGTGTTCGGCGGCTTCAGCCAGCAGCGCAGCGGATTGTCCTGATGGCCGTGCCCGGCGCCAGGCTGGTGAATGCCATGACGGTGGATGTGGAGGACTACTTCCAGGTGGAAGCCTTCGCCCGCACCGTGGCGCGCGACGCGTGGGAGGGGTTTCCGCGCCGGGTGGAAGCCAATACCGACCGCATCCTGGCGCTGTTCGCCGCGGCCGGGGTGCGGGCCACGTTCTTCACCCTGGGCTGGGTGGCCGAGCGGCATCCCGCGCTGGTGCGGCGCATCGTGGCGGCGGGGCATGAGCTGGCCAGCCACGGCCATGGCCACGCCAGGGTGGCAACGCTGTCGGCGGAGCAGTTCCGCCAGGATGTGGTGCGCGCCAAGGCGCTGCTGGAGGATATCGGCGGCGTGGCGGTGGCGGGGTATCGCGCGCCGACCTTCTCGATCTCGCCGGCGACGCCGTTTGCCTATCCCGTGCTGGCCGAGACCGGGCATCGCTACAGCTCCTCCATTTATCCGGTGCGGCACGATCTGTATGGCGCGCCGGATGCGCCGCGCTTTCCGCATGCGGTGGCCGAGGGCGCGCTGTGGGAGGTGCCGATGACCACCATTCGCATGCGCGGCCAGAACCTGCCGATCTCCGGCGGGGGGTATTTCCGGCTGCTGCCCTATGCCGTGTTCCGCCGCGGGCTGGCGGCGTTCAACCGGGCCGAAGGGCGGGGCGGCATGTTCTATACCCATCCGTGGGAGATCGATCCCGGCCAGCCGCGCATCGGCGGGGCCGGCCGGCTTTCGCGTTTCCGGCACTACCTGAACCTCGCCCGCACCGCGCCACGGCTGGAGCGGCTGCTGCGCGACTTCGCCTGGGGGCGGATGGACGAGGTGTTCCCCGAACTGGCCGCGCCCCCGGCCCCCATGGCATCCGCTGCCTGAACGCCGGACCCCAAGCATGACCCTGCGCCTGCGCCCGTTGGAGGATGCCGCCGATGCTGCCGGGCTGGAAGCGGCCTGGGATGCCTTCGTGCTGGCGCATCCCGAAGGCACGTTCTTCCACCGCGCCGCCTGGCGCCGGGTGATCGCGCGCGCCTTCGGCCATGCCACCCACTATGTCGCCGCCGAGCGCGACGGGGCGATCGTCGGTGTGCTGCCGCTGGCCCGCGTGCGCACCATGCTGTTCGGGGATTCGCTGATCTCGGTGCCGTTCTGCGTGAATGGCGGGCCGCTGGCGGCGGACCAGGAGGCGTTCCAGGCGCTGGTGGCGCATGCCGAAAGCGTGATGCGCGGCGCCGGCGTCCCGGTGCTGGAATTCCGCTTCCTGCATGCCCCGCCGGAAGGCTGGCTGGACGCCGCGGACTGGCCGGTGAGATCGGACCTCTATGTGATCTTCCGCCGCGCCATCAGCGGCGACGACGAGGCCAACATGAAAGCGATCCCGCGCAAGCAGCGGGCGATGGTGCGTAAGGGCATCACGGCGGGCCTCACCTCCGAGATCGACCGCGACACGCGGCGCCTGCACCCGATCTATGCCGAGAGCGTGCGCAACCTGGGCACGCCGGTGTTCCCGCAGCGCTACTTCGACATCCTGATGGAGGCGTTCGGCGAGGATGCCGACATCGTGACCATCCTGGACGGGGCGACACCGATCGCCTCCGTGATGAACTTCTATTTCCGCGACGAGGTGCTGCCCTATTACGGCGGCGGCACACGGGCGGCGCGCGACCGCTATGCCAACGACTTCATGTACTGGGAAGTGATGCGCCGTGCGGCGGGGCGCGGCTTCCGGCTGTTCGACTACGGGCGCAGCAAGGTCGGCACCGGCGCCTATTCCTTCAAGAAGAACTGGGGGTTCGAGCCGGCGCCGCTGGCCTACCGGTTCCGGCTGGCGCCGGGGGCGTCGATCCCGGACATCAACCCGCTCAATCCGAAATACCGGCTGTTCATCGCCGCCTGGAAGCGGCTGCCGCTGCCGGTGGCGAACCTGCTGGGGCCGCCGATCGTGCGCGGGCTGGGGTGATGCGCGAGCTGCTGTTCCTCGCCCACAGGTTTCCGTACCCGCCGGACAAGGGTGAGAAGATCCGCAGCTGGAACATGATCCGGCACCTGGCGAAAACCTGGCGCGTGCATCTGGGCTGCCTGTCGGTGGATGGGGAGGATGCCCGCCACCTGGAGGCCGTGCGCGCGGTGTGCGGGGAGGTGGCGAGCTTTCCGATCTCGCCGCGCGGGCAGAAGCTGCGGGCACTGGCCCGGCTGCGGCCGGGGCGGCCGCTGATGGTGGATTATTACGGCGATGCCGGGCTCGCCGCCTGGGTGAAGAAGCTGCTGGCGGAGCGGCCGGTCGGGCTCGGCTTCGCCTATTCCACGCCGATGGCGCAGTATTTCGACGGCGCGGGCATCCCCTGGGTGCTCGACATGGTCGACGTGGACTCGGAAAAATTCGCCGCCTATGGCGCCGAGGGGCGCTGGCCGATGCGCCATGTCTGGGCGCGCGAGGCCCGCACGCTGCTGGCCTATGAGGCGCAATCCGTGCGGCAGGCCGAGCTGGCGCTGCTGGTGAGCGAGGCGGAATGCCGGCGTTTCGCCACCCTGGCGCCGCAGACGGCGGGGCGGGTGTTCGCGGTGCAGAACGGGGTGGACCTGGATTATTTCCACCCGCGCCACGCCTTCCCGCGCCCCTGGGCCGATGATGCCCCGCGCGTGGTGTTCACCGGCCACATGGACTACCCGCCCAATGCCGAGGCGGCGATCTGGTTCGCCGGCCAGGTGATGCCGCTGCTGCGGCGGCTGTCTCCCGCGCCGCGCTTTGCCGTGGTGGGTGCCAACCCGCTGCCCGCGGTGCAGGCGCTGGCGGGGCCGGATATCCAGGTGACCGGCCGGGTGGAGGATGTGCGGCCCTGGGTGGCCCATGCCGCCGTGGCCGTGGCCCCGCTGCGCATCGCCCGCGGCATCCAGAACAAGGTGCTGGAGGCGATGGCGATGGCCCGCCCCGTGGTCGCCTCGCCGCAGGCCTTCGAGGGCGTTGTGGCCACCCCGGGCCGTGACCTGCTGGTGGCCGACGGTGCGGAGGCGATGGCCCAAGCGGTCGGCGCGGTGATCTCCGGCGACCATCCCGCCCTGCCGGCTGCCGCCCGCGCGGCCATGGAAGCCTCCTATGCCTGGGCAGCGACGCTGTCGCGGCTCGACGATCTGATGGACAGCCTGCCGCAGGTGCGGGAAAACCCGGCCGCCCCCCCCCCCGCCCGCCCGACCATGCCCGAGGAGGCCACCCCATGAGCGCCCGCTCCCTGCCCGCCGACCTGTCGCCCGATGCGGGCCGGATCGCGGCCGATGCCGGGCTCGTACTGGTGGCGGGCCTGGCCGTGCTCGGCCTGCTGTTCCACGAGGAGGCGATGTCGGCGGTGAAGGTGTGGAACGATTCCACCGCCTATTCGCATTGCTGGTTCGTGCTGCCGATCGCGCTCTACCTCGCCTGGGAACGCCGCCAGAACCTGGCCGGGCTGCGGGTGGAGCCGCTGCCCTGGCTCGGCCTGCTGGCGATCCCCGGCGTGGTGGCCTGGATGGCGGCCGAGCGCATGGGCATCATGGAAGGCCGCCAGCTGGTGGCGATGAGCTTCGTGCAGCTGCTGTTCCTGACCGTGCTGGGCTGGCGGGTATTCTGGGCGATGTCCGCCCCGCTGCTGTACCTCTATTTCCTGGTGCCCTTCGGGGCGTTCCTGACGCCGTACCTGCAGCATTTCACCCTGCAGTTCAGCCTGGTGGGGCTGACGGTGCTGGGGGTGCCGTTCTATGCCGACTCGTTCCTGATCGAGACGCCGTCAGGCCGGTATTTCGTCGCCGAGGCCTGCGCCGGGCTGCGCTTCCTGATCGCGGCGATCGCCTTTGGCGTGCTGTACGCCTGCCTGATCTACCGCAGCTACCACAAGCGGGCGCTGTTCCTGGTGGCCTCCATCGTGATCCCGATCGTGGCCAACGGGTTCCGGGCGCTGGGGATCGTGCTGCTGGGCGAGGCGCTGGGCAGCGCGGAGGCGGCGGCGGCGGACCATATCCTGTATGGCTGGATCTTCTTTTCCATCGTGATCCTGCTGCTGATCCTGGCCGGCATGCCCTTCCGCGAGGACACGGTGGCCACCGTGCGCGAAGTGGCGCCGGCGGAGCGGTTGCCGGGGGCCCGCCTGCGCGCCGTGGCGGCGGCCGTGCTGGTGGCGGCCTTCGCGGCGAGTGCGGCCAGTGCCTCCGCCTTTCTGGACCGCCGGGCGATGCCCGTGGCCGAGGTGACGCCGCCGTCGCTGCAGGCGGCGATTGGCTGCATCGCCGCCGGGCCCATGGTGTACACCCCGCCGGGCACGCCGGGGGTGATGGACCCGCAGGGCAGCCGCAGCGTGGCGGAGTTCGTGTGCGGACCGGTGCGGCTGACCATGACGGTGCAGGTGTTCTCCACCCGCACCAACCCGTCGGCCATCGTGCAGGCCCGGCGCAGCCTGGCGCGCGAGGACCTGGCCGACGAGATGGAATTCGGTGCGATCGACGTTCCGGGCCAGGGCAGCTGGCGGCTGGCGACCAGCGCCAACCCGGCGGCGATGGCAGCAACCCGGCTGTGGCTGGATGGCGCGCCGAGCCGCGGCGGGCTGGCCGAGCGGATTCGCCAGGCGCGCAACAGCGTGGCCGGCGCAGAGGTGGCGCCGGTGCTGGTGTCTGCCGCGGTGCAATTCCCGCGCAGCCCGATCGGAACGCGTGAGCGCGAATGGGCGCAGCAATTGCTGGTGGAATTCCTGGGCGCGCAGTCGGGGCTGGAAGAGCAGATCGCCAACCTCGCGCGGGCGGCAGCAGGAGGCTAGAGCAGTAGCCCACCCGGGTGAATCGGGAGGGGTACCCAACGCGGCGGAAATCTGATTCAAGCTGTCTGCCGGGGAGGGGGCCGGCAAACATGGGATATGCTCTTTCAACCGATCTTCGGGTGCGCGTGTTGGCTGCGGTGGACG
>CANHKG010000058.1 GCA_947460455.1 Rhodospirillales bacterium
ATCCGCTGGCAGGCCGTCGACAGCCTGAAGAAGTCGGCGCCGCAGCTGCAATGGGCGAAGTGGCTGAACTATTCGGGCGTCTATCTCTCGATGCGCACGGACACCAAGCCGTTCGACGACATCCGGGTTCGCCGCGCGCTGAACATGGCGGTGAACAAGCAGGAGATCGTGAAGGAATACTACGGCGGCAACGCCGAGCTCTTTGCCTATCCGCAGCACCCCGACTACATCGGCTACTATGAGCCGCTGGAGAGCATGCCGGATTCGGTGAAGGAGCTTTTCACCTACAACCCGGCCAAGGCGAAGCAGTTGCTGCGGGAGGCCGGCTATCCCAACGGCTTCACCTTCAAGACCCAGGTCTGCTCCTGCTCGCCGGACAACATGGACCTGCTGCCGCTGGTGGCCGGCTATCTCGAGCAGATCGGCGTGAAGATCGAGATACAGCCGATGGAGTATGGCGCCTTCCTGTCGGCGATGACGACGCAGAAGCACGCGGCCGGCTACTTCATGTCCAACGGGCACACCAACCCCACGCGTTCGCTGCACAAGAACTTCACGCCCGGGCAGCTTTGGGGACCGTCGATGCTGTACTCGGACGAGTACACCGCGAAGATGGACAAGGTGTTCGCCACGCGTGACGAAGAAGAGCGGCAGAAGATGATCCGCGAAATGACGCGCGAGATTGTCGACAAGGCGCCTTACCTGTGGCTGCCGGTGCCCTACCTGTACAGTGCCTGGTGGCCGTGGGTGAAGAACTACGACGGTGAGCTGCGCGTGGGCGCGGTGAAGCCGGCGCCGGTCTATGCGCGGATCTGGGTCGACCAGGAACTCAAGAAGAAGATGGGGTACTGAGTGGCAAAGCTCCTGGAAGTCCGCAACCTCACCACCCGCTTCCGCACGGAACGCGGGGCGGTGATGGCGGTGGACGACGTGTCGTTCGAGGTCGATGCCGGCGAAACGCTGGCCATCGTGGGCGAGAGCGGATCGGGCAAGAGCGTGACCGCGCTCTCGCTCATGCGCCTTATCCCCAATCCGCCGGGCGAGATCGTGGCAGGTAGCATCCTGTTCGAAGGGCAGGACCTGCTGAAGCTGTCCGATGCCGAGATGCAGGCGGTGCGCGGTGACCGCATCGCCATGATCTTCCAGGAGCCGATGACCTCGCTGAACCCGTCGCTGACGGTCGGTCTCCAGGTGGGCGAACCGGTGCAGCTGCACCGCGGCGCCTCCTGGAAGGCGGCCTTCGCCAAGGCGGGCGAGTTGCTGTCGCGCGTGCGCATTCCGGATGCGAAGGCACGCGTGGAAGCCTATCCGCACCAGTTTTCCGGTGGCATGCGCCAGCGCGCGATGATCGCGATGGCGCTGGCCTGCCAGCCGAAGCTGATCATCGCCGACGAGCCGACCACCGCGCTTGACGTGACCGTGCAGTCCCAGATCCTGTCGCTGCTCAAGGAGCTTACGCGCGAAACCGGGGCGGCGCTGATCCTGATTACCCACGACCTTGGCGTGGTGGCGCGCTACGCGGATCGGGTGAGCGTGATGTATGCCGGCCGGGTGGTGGAAACCGGCACGGCACGCGAAATCTACAAGAAGCCGCAGCACCCCTATACCCGCGGGCTGATGGCCTGCGTGCCGCGGCTGGATGGGGCGCTGGGTGACCGCCTGGTGCCGATCGAGGGCTCGCCGCCCGATCTCACGCGGCTGCCGCCGGGCTGTGCTTTCGCGCCGCGCTGTTCGGTCGCCCAGCCGGGCTGCCTGACCGCACGGCCGGTTTTGGAAGATGTGGGGGGCGGGCACCGCAAGGCCTGCTTCGTGGCTGTGGATTCCGGGGTGCCCGTGCATGCTTGACGCAAACGTGGCCGATGCGCCCCTGTTGGTGGTGGAGGACCTGAAGGTCCACTTCCCCGTGATGGCCGGGACATTGTTCCAGAAGCAGGTGGCTTCGGTGAAGGCGGTGGACGGCGTTTCGTTCACGCTGAAGCGTGGCGAAACCCTGGGCCTGGTCGGTGAGAGCGGCTGCGGCAAGTCCACCACCGGCCTTGCCATCCTGCGCATGCTGGATATCACCGGCGGGCGCGTGGTGTTCGATGGCCAGGACATCACCCGGCACGACCGGGCCGCGATGCGGCCGATCCGCAAGCGCATGCAGATGGTCTATCAGGACCCGTTCGGCTCGCTCAATCCGCGCATGAAGGTCGTGGACCTGATTGCCGAGCCGATGATCGTGCACGACATCCTGCCCAACTTCGCCGCCCGGTCGGACAGGGCGCGGGAACTGCTCGCCCTGGTGGGCCTCCGGCCGGACATGGCGGATCGCTACATCCACGAATTCTCCGGCGGGCAACGGCAGCGCATCGGGGTGGCGCGCGCGCTGGCCATGTCGCCGGAATTGCTGATCTGCGACGAGCCGGTCTCGGCGCTGGATGTGTCCATCCAGGCGCAGATCGTGAACCTGTTCCAGGACCTCCAGCAGACCCTCGGCCTGACCTATGTTTTCGTGGCGCATGACCTCGCCGTGGTGCGCCATATCAGCGACCGGATCGCGGTGATGTATCTGGGCCGGATTGTGGAAATCGCCGATCGCGAGACGCTCTACAAGCGCCCGCAGCACCCCTACACCCAGGCCCTGCTCGCCGCGGTGCCGATCCCCGACCCGGAGATCGAGGCCATGCGGCCGCAGGTGGCGGTTTCGGGCGAGGTGCCCAGCGCCCTGCGCCCGCCGCCTGGCTGCCGGTTCCACACGCGCTGCCCACGCGCCACCGATGTGTGCCGAGTGGACGAGCCCGCTTTGCGCGACCTCGGTGGCGGGCAGATGGTTTCGTGCCACCACGCCTGAGGCAGACGCCGGCCGGATAGCTCAGCGCGACAAGGGGATCCGGCTGGTTCCCTCCAGCACGCGAAGGCAGGCCACGCGCCGGTCGGCGCCGACCTGGTTCGGCGTTGGCGCGCCGCTGCGGCAGCGGCTTTCGGCAATTGGGCAACGCGGCGCGAAGCCGCAGCCGGGGGTGCGATCTTCTGGCTGCGGCGGATCGCCCCGCAGACGGATCCGGCGGCCACGACGGCTGGGGTCGGCGGGCAAATGGGCCGACAGCAGCGATTGGGTATAGGGGTGCAACGGATCGCGCAGCAGGTCCGCGGTGGCCCCCTCCTCCGAGATCTCGCCGAGGTAGAGCACGGCGATTCGATCGGCGATGGATTGCACGGCCGCGATGTCGTTGCTGGTCACCACGATCGCCATGCCGTCCTCGCGCAGCCCGGCGAGCACCGCCAGGAAATCGGCCGCAGCGGCCGCATCCAGGTCGCGCGTCGGTTCATCGAGCACGAGCAGGCGCGGGCGGGTGACCATGGCACGACCGAGGCCAACCAGTTGCAGCCGCCCAGGTGCCAGTTCGCCGGGGCGCAGCGCCAGTTCGGGCTGGGTCAGGCCAAGCCGCGTTGCCAACGCATCCACCGCCGCACGACGATCCGTGCCGCGCGGGGCGTGCAGCCGCAACGGCTCCTCGATCAGCGCCCGGGCGGACATGCGGGGATTGAGCACATCCGCGGGATCGCTGAATGCCATTGTCATGCGGCCACGCAGGCGGCGCAGGCGACGTTCCGGCAGTGCCGTGATGTCGTCGCCATCCAATAGCACGGAGCCACCCTCGCAGGCCACCAGGCGAAGGAAGCTCCGCGCCAGCATGCTCTTGCCGGCGCCGGATTCGCCCACCACCGCCAAGATCTGCCCTTCCGCCACCTGGAGATCGATGCGGTTCAGGGCCATCACGCGGCCCTGGCCCCGGCCGAGCATCACGGACACGCGGCGTAGCTCGGCCACCACGGCGGCAGTCTCACCAGCGTCGCTCATGCTGCGGCGATCCGGGCGAAGTGGCAGCGCGCGGCATGCACGCCCGCACCGACCAAGGGGGGGGCAACGAGGCACCGTTCCGTGGCATCGGCGCAGCGCGGACGATAGGAACACCCCTGCTCCGGCTCCATCCGCGGGGGCACGATCTGCCGTCCGGCGATGCCAAGGCGTTCCGGTGCATCGGAAATCATGCTGCGCGTGAAGGGGTGGGCGGGGCGCGCGAAGACCTGCATCACGGGCCCCTGCTCCACCACCTGGCCGGCATACATCACCGCGATATCGTCGCAGTACTGCGCCACCACCCCCAGGTCGCGGGTGATGATGATGCCGCCGATCCGCCGGCGGCGCAGTTCCAGGTGGAGCAGGTCGAGAATCTGCACCTGGGTGGTGATGTCGAGCCCGGCCGTGGGTTCGTCGGCGATCAGCAATTGCGGCTCATTGATCAGGGCCAAGCCGAGCACCACGCGCTGCACGATGCCGGGGGTGAGCTCGTGCGGCCAAGCCTGGGCACGCAGCCGGGGCTCGGGAATGCCCATGGAGGACATGATCGTCTCGGCGCGCCATGCCGCCTCGGCCTTGACGATGGGCCGATGGATGCTCTGCGCACGAACAAGCTGGGCGCCAACGCGCGAATTGGGATCGAGCGTGGCATGGCCGGATTGCACCACAAACCCGATGCGGGCACCGCGCACGCGGGTCAGGTCGGCTTCGGACATGCGCAGGAGGTCCTGGCCCTCGAACAGCGCCCGCCCACCGACCAGGCGCGCACTGGGGCGCAGCAGGCCCAGTATGGCGCTGGCAGCCAGCGACTTTCCGGCACCATGCTCGCCGACCAGGCCCAGGATCCGCCCCTTCACGATGCAGAAATTGACCCCGGCCAGGGCCGGTTCGGGCACCGGCTCTCCCTGAGGGCCGGTGGCGATGCGATCGACGCGCAGGCCCTGGACATCAAGCAGCATCACGCAGCTCCACGGGGCGTCAGTGCCCCGGCCGGCCGGCCAGGAACGCCAGCCAGCATGGCGCCGGAGGCCGCGCGGCGCGGGCCATGCTCATCGATGCTCTCGGCCAGCACGCGCAAAGCGGTGCCGAACACCAGCAGGGCGAAGCCCGGGAACACCACAACCCACCATTGGCCGGCATAGAGATGTTCCACGCCCTCGCGGATCATCGAGCCCCATTCCGTCGTATCGGCCGCGGTGGCAATGCCGACAAAGCCCATGGCCGCCAGCACGCCCAGCGCCCAGGCAGCCTGGCGCGGAATCTCGCCGGCGATCCGTGCCAGTGTGTTGGGCAGCAGATGCACAAGAACGAGCCGATGCAAGGGGTTGCCGGCTGCGGTTGCGGCTTCGACAAAGCCGCGCTCGTGCAGGGCCCGCACCTCGTCGCGCATCGCACGGGCGAAGACGATGGCCTCAAGCAGCCCGATGGCGAAAACCACGTGCCGCAAGGACGGCCCCATGGCAGCCACCAACGCCATCGCCAGCAACAGCGGCGGCACCAGGCTGATGCCCTGGAAGACGCGGCGGAGCAGCGCATCGAACCAGCCACCGCCAAGCCCTGCCGCCAGCCCCAGCGGCGCGCCAAGCAGGATCGCCAGAGCCAGCGCGGCCAATGGCACCGCAAACGCATAGCGCGCGCCATCGATCACACGCGCCAGCACATCCCGGCCATTGCCATCGGTTCCCAGCGGATGCGCCAGCGAGGGCCCCTGCAGAACAAGCCCTGCCTCCTGTGCGCCGGGCGGATGCGGCCAGACAACAGGGCGCGCCAGTACGGCCAGCGCAAACCCCACCAGGACAACCAGTGCCAATACCGCGCCCATGCGGCGACGGGCCAAGACGCGCAGAAGCCGCAACATGCCTCCGATCATGCCCGTCTGATCCGAATGCGGGCCAGCCGTCGGATGACGGCATGCAGCAGGTGGACGGTGGCCGCGATGGCGGCGCTTGCGAGAATGAAGCCCTGCACTGCGGCGAAATCCGCCTTCGCCATGGCCTCCAGGCCATACTGGCCAATGCCACCCCAGGCGAACACGTATTCCACCAGCGCCGTCATGCTGAGGAGTGCGGCAGATTGGGCGGCGAGGCCCCCGCCGATCGCCGGCAGCGCGCCGCGCAGGGCGATGATGGTCAGCATCTCACGCGACATGCCCTGGGCACGGGCGTAGACGAAATGGGGCGCATCCATCTGGGCCAGCATGGCGCCACGCACCAGCAGGGTCAGCGAGGCCCCCAGCATCAGCGCCAGGGTGAACACGGGCAGCACGAGCTGGGCCAGGGCCGAACGCGCTGCAATCGAATCCTGCATCAGGAATGCGTCGATGAAGTAGCTGCCGGTGATGGTGGGCGGCGGCGACAGAACGATGCTGATGCGACCCGACGGCGCCGGCGCGATATCCAGCCAGCGGAAGAAGACCAGCAGCAGCAGCAGGGCGAGGAAGAAGGGCGGCATCGCCTCCCCCAGCACCGACGTGCCGCGCACCGTGCGGTCTTCCGCGGTATCCCGCGCGAAGGCGGCAGCCATGCCGGTGGGCACCGCCATCAGCGTTCCCAGCAGAATGGCATAGAGCATCAGTTCCAGGGTGGCGGGAAGGCGGTGGAGCAGCTCGGAGAGAACGCTCTCGCCGGTCAGCCAGGATCGGCCAAGCTCCCCGCCCAGGACGCGAATGGCATAGCGCACCAGTTGCACGAATGCCGGCCTGTCGAGGCCATAGTCCTGCACCAGCTGGGCCCGTTCCTCAACCCCGGGGCTGGGGCCACCCAGCAGGAGATCGGTCGGCCCGGCGCCTAGCTTCACAAGCAGGAAGCTCGTGAACACCACCACCAAGGCTAGGAAGAGCCCCACGCCAATGCGGCGCAGGAGGGCGCGGACCGGACGCTCCATCGCGTCAGAAAGTCCCCGGGCGCTCGGCCGCGGAAGCCACTGTCGGGTCCACCATGGGCCTCATCTCCCGGGAACGCTGCCCCGGGCTCCCTGCCGTGTCACGCCTTGCACTGCCTCAGCCGCCGGGCGCTGGCCCGGGAGGCCCTAGAACTCAAGCGCTGCCGCCTGGCTCCGTCGTCGCGGATGCGGTCCGGGCGAGGAAAGCGGAAACGCGGGGCAGCGCATACCACGAATCGTGACGATGACAACCTTCTGATTGGCCGCCTGCAATGCCGACGTACGGCAGTATGCCCCGCCTCAGCCCTTCACCGCGCCAGCCGTGAGGCCGGAGGCGTACTGGTCGACAAAGAACGAATACACCAGCGCCACGGGAACGGAGCCCAGCAGCGCGCCGGCCATGAGCGGCCCCCAGAAATAGAAATCCGCCCGGGTCAGTTGCACGATCACACCCACCGGAATGGTGCGTTCCGCCGATGCGGTCACCAGCGTCAGGGCGTAGATGAATTCGTTCCAGGACAGCGTGAAGGAGAAGATGCCCGCCGACAGGATACCGGGCCGGGCGAGGGGCAGCGCGATCCGCAACATGGCGCCCAGGCGCGTCAGCCCGTCGATCCGGGCACAATCCTCGAGGTCAGAGGGAATGGTGCGGAAATACCCGCTCATCAGCCAGGTGACGAAGGGCACCAGGAAGGTGGGATACACGATCACCAGCGCCCAGATCGTGTCGTCCATGCCGATGCTGGCCATCACCTCCACCATGGGGATGAACAGCAGGGTGGTGGGAACCAGGTAGGTCACGAAGATGGCGGTACCGACGAATTCCGATCCCCGGAAGCGCAGCCGTGCCAGGGCGTAGCCGGCCGGCACGCCCATGATCAGCGCGATGGCGGTGGAAAGAGTCGCCACCATCATCGTGTTGGCGACCCAGGTGACGAAGTCGGTCTTCTCGAACAGGTAGATGAAGTGGTCCAGGGTGGGGGCGGCCACGTAGAGTGGGCTTTTCGACCCGTCGTACAGCTCCGAATCCGGCTTCAGCGCCGTGATCAGCATCCAGTAGAACGGGCCGACCAGGAAAACGAGGAAGAACGCCAGAGGCGCCCAGACAAACAGGGCGCGCTCCAGCCGCGGGTGGTGGGAGCGATATTCGCCGGGGGCCAGGGGTGTGCTCATCAACGGCTCCTCAGGCGACCGTGCTGCGGCGGATGCGGCGCAGCTGCCAGACAATCAGCACGAGCAGCACGGGCAGCATTGTCAGCGAGATGGCCGCCCCCTCGCCGATATTCCCGCTCGCCAGACCGGTCTGGTAGCTGAGCGTGGCGAGCACGTGGGTGGCGTTCATCGGCCCGCCCTTGGTGAGGCCATAGACGATGCCGAAATCCGAGAAGGTCCAGATGATGGAGAGCACCAGCGCCGTCAGCAGCACCGGCATCACCAGCGGCAGCGTTACGTAGCGGAAGCGCTGGAACTTGCCCGCGCCATCGATCGCGGAGGCGTCGTAGAGGTCATGCGGGATGGCCTGCAGGCCTGCCAGCACCGTGATCGCCATGAAGGGCACGCCGCGCCAGGCATTCACCAGCAGCACGGAAAACAGGGCGAGGTCGGGGTCGGTCAGCCAGTTGAAGCCGTGCTCCATCAGCCCGGATTGCACCAGGATGTAGTTCAGCACCGAGAAATTCGGGTTGAACATCCACAGCCACGCCATGGTGCCCAGCACCGTGGGCACGATCCAGGGCAACAGGATCGCGGCCCGCACGGCACGGCGGAAGCGGAAGCTCTCGTTCAAAAGCAGCGCAAGGCCAACCCCAAGCACCAGGCGGATGGCCACGGAGCCCGCGGTGAAGATGAAGGTGTTGCGCAGCGTCTGGCGATAGATGCTGCTCTCCCAGAGCAGCACAAAGTTCTCCAGGCCGACGAACACGCCGGGGTCCGCCAGCGTGCGGTCGGACAGCGCGTAGCCGATCGCCACGAAGAACGGATAGGCCACCAGCGCCAGCAGCAGCAGAACCACCGGCGCCACCAGCAGGTAGCCAAGCGAGCGTTCGCTGTCGACGAGGTCGGAGAGGCGGCTGCGCCGAACCGTTCGTGAGGAACGGTCCGGCGCGCCGGTCGTGGTCGAGGAGCCCATCTAGAGCGCGCCCGGCGCGGTTGCGATCAGGTGCGGCTGCGGCGGCGGGCGATCTGCTGGTATTCCTTCTCGGCCCAGGCCACCGCGTCGCGCGGGGTGAGCTGGCCGGTGCAGGCCTTCGCGAACATGTCCACCAGGATGTACTTGTTCACCGCCTCTGCCGCCACCGGCGTCGGCGGGCCACCATAGCCGGGCAGGCGGTTGATCTTGTTCAGGTCGCGGAAGATCTTCAGCTTGGGATCCTCCGGCCAAACGTCCTCGCTGTCGAAGCCGGCAAGCTGCGGGATGAAGTAGGACTGACCCACCTTGGTCCACTTCGGCAGGAAGGTGCGGCTGTACCACGCCTTCAGGAACTCGCGCTGGCCGGCCTTATTCGGGCTGGAGGCGAAGGGCAGCCACACGTTGATGTTGTAGTTGGCGAAGCGCCCGGCGGGGCCGGAAGGCCAGTTGGCGTGGTCCATATTGTCCACGATGTTCTTGCGCGCCGCATCGGTGGCCGCCGCCGCGCGCGAGGCGAGGTAGATCGTGTTTACGTTCACCGTGGCCGAGACCTTGCTGGCGAGGAAGGCCTGATTGTTGTCCGGGTCCAGCCAGGCGGTCGTGCCGGGGATGAAGTACTGGTAGATTTCCTTGTACCACTCCACCGCTGCCAGCGTGCCGGGCGAGTTGATCGCCACCGTGCGGCCGTCCGCCTCGAATTCCTTGCCGCCGAAGGCCCACAGCACGGGATAGTTGGTGGAACGCCCGTCGCCGGAGGCATGGCCCAGCGTCATGCCGATCGGGGTGCCCTTGGCATGCAGCTTCTTGGCGGCATCGAGCAGCCCGGCGAAGGTGTCTGGGAACTTGTCCACCCCGGCGGCGCGGAACATGTCGGTCCGCCAGTTCCAGGCGGCGGGCGCCTGGCCGATCGGCAGGCTCTTCCAACGGCCCCCCACCATGGAAGCCGCCTTGGCGGCATCCATCCAGCCGCCATAGTTCTTGCCCACCTCGTCGGCGAGGTCGGTCACGTCGTTCAGCTTGGCGGCGTACACATAAGTATCGAATTCCACGCCCACGGCCAGGTCGGCGCCGCGCCCGGTGCCGATCACGGACGCGGTCTTGGTCATCAGCTCGTCGCCGGCGAAACGCTCCACGCGGATTTCCATGCCGGAATCGCGGGCGAGATCGGCCGCAAGCTGGTCGAGCATGGTGTTGGTCTGCGGCACGTACCACTGGCCGGCGAGGATGGTGAGCTTTGTGCCCTTCAACGTGCCCTGGGCGATGGCGGGCGTGGCGAGCGAAAGGGCGGGGGCAGCGGCGGCGCCGGCGAGCAGCTTGCGCCGGCTCACATGGGCCTGGCGGCGGTCCTGGGTCATGGGGGCGTCTCCTCGTTTGGCGTTTCTTGTTGCTGCGGCCTTCCCCTTACGCGTCGGACCGCCTGCCGGGGGGTGCGTTCCACGCCCCTTCCACCGGCAGCTAATATAATACTATGCGCCGAACGCGGCGGCTGGCCAGTGGATTCGCGGCGCTTGTTGGCGGGACAAAGCCTCCGCTAGGATTGCTGCACTGCCGCGAACGCCGCTTCGGCGATTCCCCCCCAAGACTGGAGGACCACATGCCCCCGACGGTTAAAGCCGCGCTTGCCGCCACGTTGCTGGCCGGCGCCGCTGCCCTCTCCCCGCAGGCCCAGGCGGCGACGCCGCGCGATGCGCTGGTGATGGCGTGGAACCTGGATGCGCTGATCACCTTCGATCCCGCCCAGATCGCCGAGGTGAACGGCAACGACATCATCCGCAACGTGTGCGAGCCGCTGGTCAACTACGACCTGAAAGACGTCTCGAAGATGGTGCCCGGCACCGCCGAGAGCTGGACCACCTCCGAAGACGGCATGACCATCACGTTCAAGCTGCGCGACAACCTGAAATTCCCCAATGGCCGCACCGCCACGGCCCACGATGCCGTGTGGTCGATGCACCGGGTGGTGGGGCTGGGCTACGGCAACTCCGCCAACTTCACCCAGTGGGGCTTCACCCGCGACAAGATCGAGCAGCAGATCACTGCCGCGGATGACCGCACCATCGTGGTGAAGATGGACCGCCCGTACCCCGTGGGCCTCATGCTGTCGGCCATGTTCGCCTCCGGCTCCACCGGCATCATGGACAGCGAGATCGGCAAGAAAGAGGCCAAGACCGTGGATGGCCGCTACGACTGGGCCAACCCGTTCTTCAAGACCAACCCGGTTTGCGTTGGCCACTACCGCGTTACGCGCTGGAACACCAACGAGGTGGTGATCCTGGAGCGCAACGAGAACTACTACGGCGAGAAGGCCAAGCTGCGCCGCGTGATCATTCGCCACGTGCCCGAAAGCGCCGCCCAGCGCCTGCTGCTGGAGAAGGGCGACATCGACGTGGCCCGCCTGCTGAACACCGACGACCTGCGCGCCCTTTCGAAGAACAAGGACGTGGAGGTCACCACCACCACCATGCACGGGTTCAGCTACCTCGCCTTCAACGCGCAGGACCCGATCTTCTCCAACCCTAAGGTGCGCCAGGCCTTCCGCTGGATGATCGACTACCAGGGCCTCGGCTCCACCGTGCTGGAATACCAGGGCACGCCGCGCGCCAGCCTGGTGCCGATCGGCGCCTTTGGCGCGCTGGACGAGAAGGAAGGCCAGCCCTTCAAGCTCGATCTTGAGAAGGCCAAGGCGCTGCTGGCCGAGGCCGGCTTCCCCAACGGCTTCACCAAGAAGTTCATCCACTCCGCCAACAACATCTCGCCCCAGATCGCGCAGCACGTGCAGGCCAACGCGGCCAAGATCGGCGTGAAGCTGGAGCTGGAGCAGATGGCCGACGCCCAGCTGTTCACCCGCGCCCGCGCCCGTGAGTTCGAGGTGCTGCTGATCGGCTGGGGCGCCGGCTATCCGGACTCCGACAGCATGATCTCCCGCCATGCCGTGAACCCGGACAACCGGCCGGAGGCACGCCTGGCCCAGTACCCGTCCTGGCGCTCGTCCTGGCAGGACGTGAAGATCAACGAGATGGCCGATGCCGCGCGGATGGAGCGCGACACCACCAAGCGGATCGCGATGTACCACGAGATCCAGAAGTACATGATGGACAACGGCCCGATGGCCTACATCTACCAGACCGTGCGGCCGATCGCCGTGCGCAAGGAGATCAAGGGCTTCGCGATGACGCCGTTCGACGTCGACTACGCCACCGCCGGCAAGTAGCGCGCGATGGCAGAGCCCAAGGCCGCGGCGGGGCAGCCCCCCGCCGCGGCGCCTTCCTCCTCCCTGCCGCGCTGGGTGCGCCCGCTGCTGCGCCAATTGGCCTCGGTGGCGGTCACGCTGCTTGGGCTGATGGCGCTGGCGTTCTTCATCGGCCGCATGCTGCCGCTGGACCCCGTGATCGCCATTGTCGGCGAGCAGGCGGAGAAGGAGACCTACGACATGGTCTACCGCCAGCTCGGCCTCGACAGGCCGCTCTGGCAGCAATTCCTGTTCTTCATCCGCGACATGCTGAGCGGCGATTTCGGCAATGCCCTGTTTACCGGCAACCGGGTGGCCGACGACCTGAAGCGCGTGTTCCCGGCCACGATCGAGCTGGCCACCTTCGCCATCCTGATCGGCGTCGGCATCGGCGTGCCCGTGGGCGTGCTCGCGGCGGTCTATCGCGACAGCCCGCTGGACCACTCGGTGCGGTTCATCGGGCTGCTGGGCTATTCCAGCCCCACCTTCTGGCTGGGCCTGATGGGCCTGATCGTGTTCTACGCCTGGCTCGACCTGGTCGGCGGCCCCGGGCGCCTGGATGTCAGCTACATCGACATGGTGGAGCCGGTCACCGGCCTGCTCACCGTGGATGCGCTGCTGGTGGGTGAATACGACGTGTTCTGGAACACGCTGAGCCACATGATCCTGCCCGGCACGATCCTGGGCTATTCCTCCATGGCCTATATCAGCCGCATGACGCGCAGCTTCATGCTGGAGCAGCTGGGCCAGGAATACGTCACCGCCGCCCGCGTGAAGGGCCAGTCCAAGTGGCGCGTGGTCTGGCGCCACGCCTTCCGCAACATACTGGTGCAGCTCATCACCGTGATCGCCCTGGCCTATGCCTTCCTGCTGGAAGGGGCCGTGCTGACCGAGACCGTCTTCGCCTGGCCCGGCTTCGGCCGCTACCTCACCTCCGGCATCCTGGCCGGGGACATGAACGCGGTGCTCGCCTGCGTGCTGATCATCGGGGTGATCTTCGTGGCGCTGAACCTGCTGTCCGATCTTCTGTACCGCTTGCTGGACCCGCGCACGAAATGAGCGACAACACCTCAACACTGCGCGGCTGGCTGAGGGCGGAGGTCACCACCTCGCCCCGGCACGCGGCACTGCAGCGCTTCTACTTCGGCTGGCTGCGGCTCAAGGGCAACCCGCTGGCGTTGTTCGGCCTCTCGGTGCTGCTGTTCCTGATCGTGGTGGCGATCCTGGCGCCCGTGATCGCGCCGGTCGGCTTCAACGACCAGAGCCTCACGCGCCGGCTGCTGCCCCCCTCCGCCGAGCATTGGTTCGGCACCGACGAGCTGGGGCGGGATGTGTTCAGCCGCATCGTCTGGGGCTCGCGCATCACGCTCTACATCTCCTGCCTGGTTGCCATCATCGCCGCCCCGGTTGGCCTCGCGGTTGGCACCACCGCCGGCTATTTCGGCGGCTGGACGGATACGGTGCTGATGCGGGTGAACGACATCTTCCTGTCCTTCCCCGGCCTGATCCTGGCGCTGGCCTTCGTGGCCGCCCTTGGCCCGGGCATCGAGAACGCCGTCATCGCCATCGCGCTCACGGCCTGGCCGCCGATCGCGCGGCTGGCGCGGGCGGAAACGCTCACGGTGCGCTCGTCTGACTACATCGCCGCGGTGCGCATCCAGGGCGCCTCGCCGGCGCGCATCATCCTCAAGCACATCGTGCCCATGTGCATCCCCTCCGTGGTGGTGCGCATCACGCTGAACATGGCCGGGATCATCCTCACCGCCGCCGGGCTGGGCTTCCTCGGCCTCGGTGCCCAGCCGCCTTTGCCGGAATGGGGCGCCATGCTCTCCACCGGAAGGCAGAGCATGCTGCAGGCCTGGTGGCTCGCCGCCATCCCGGGCCTGGCGATCCTGACCACTTCCCTTGCCTTCAACCTGTTCGGCGACGGGCTGCGCGACGTGCTGGACCCGAGGTCGGAATGAGCGAAAGTCCTCAGCTGCTGGTCGAAGACCTGCACGTCCGCTTCCGCACGCCGCAGCGCATGGTGCATGCCGTGCGCGGCGTCTCCTTCAGTGTCGGCCGCGAGAAGGTGGGCATCGTCGGCGAATCCGGCTCCGGCAAATCCCAGACCGGCCGCGCCATCCTCAAGCTCACGCCGCCCAACGGCACCGTCTCCGCCAAGCGCCTGCAGTTCCAGGAACTGGACATCGCCGGCGCCAGCGAGCGGGAGATGCTGAAGGTGCGCGGCAGCCGCATCAGCATGATCATGCAGGATCCGAAATACGCGCTGGATCCCGTCATGCGCGTCGGCGCCCAGATCGCCGAGGCGATCCCGGAATCCCCGAGAACGTCGGCCGCTGAAAAGCGCGACAAGGTGATGGCGATGCTGGAGGCGGTGCATATCCGCAACCCCGCCCGCGTGCACGACCTCTACCCGCACGAGGTTTCCGGCGGCATGGGCCAGCGCATCATGATCGCCATGATGCTGATGGCCGACCCCGACCTGCTGATCGCCGACGAACCCACCTCCGCACTCGATGTCACCGTGCGCATGCAGGTGCTGGCGATCCTGGACGATCTCGTCACCCGCCGCGGCCTCGGCCTCATCTTCATCAGCCACGACCTCAACCTCGTCGCCACCTTCTGCGACCGGGTGCTGATCATGTATGCCGGCCGGATCGTGGAGGAATGTGCCGCCGCCGACCTGCAGAACGCCAAGCACCCCTATACCCGCGGCCTGCTCGCCTCCCTGCCCCGCATCGGCTCGCGCCACCAGAAGCTCGCCGTGCTCAACCGTGATCCGGCATGGCTCAATGACTGACAGCACCCCCGAGAACGCCATGATCTCCGTGCGCGATCTGCGCGTTTCCTTCGGCAGCGGCGCCGGCTTGGTGCATGCGGTGGACGGCGTATCGTTCAACGTGCAGCCCGGCGAGACCTATGGCCTCGTTGGCGAAAGCGGCTGCGGCAAGTCCACCATTCTGCGCGCCCTGTGCGGCCTCAATCCCAACTGGTCCGGCGATGTCACCATCGGCGGCGAGGCGATGACGCCGGTGCGCACGCGCAGCTTCTACCGCCGCGTGCAGATGGTCTTCCAGGACCCCTACGGCTCGCTGCACCCGCGCCACACCGTCAACACCACCCTCACGGAGCCGCTCAAGATCCACGGCATCGGCGACGCGGATGAGCGCATCACCCGCGTGCTGGTGCAGGTCGGCCTGGGCCCCGCCTTCCGCTACCGCTACCCGCACCAGCTCTCTGGCGGCCAGCGCCAGCGCCTGGCGATCGCGCGCGCCCTGATCCTGGAGCCGCAGGTGCTGCTGCTGGACGAGCCCACCAGCGCGCTCGATGTCTCCGTGCAGGCCGAAATCCTCAACCTGCTGGTGGACCTGCGCGAACGGCTCGGCCTCACCTGCATCCTGGTCAGCCACGACCTCGCCGTGGTGGCGCATATGTGCGACCGGCTCGGCGTGATGAATGCGGGCAAGATGCTGGAGGAACTGCCGGTCACTGCCCTGGAGGATGACAGCCCCACGCACCCCTACACGCGCCAGCTGCTCGCCGCGAGCCTGGGCTACGACCGCCGGCTGGCCAGCACGGCGGTGGAGGATATCGAAGGCTGAACCGCTGCTACGCCGGGCGGTTCGCCTTCAGGAAGGTGCGGATATGCCGCACCGCCATCGGGATGTGCTCCGGCGGGTCTTTCCAGGGATACAGGCTCACCTGTGCATTGGGCGCCAGCCGGGCCGATTCCATGGCGGTGGCATAGGGGTGCGGCGGAATGTCGTCTGGCAGCACCAGGATCGGCGTGTGGCACTGGCGCACGAAATCGCGCGACACGGTGAACACGAAATCCCCAGTATCCAGATACATGCACTTCAGGAACGCCTGCACCTGCTCCATGCCGATCTCCGGCCGGCGTTCGCACAGGGCGGGGCCCCAGTTGGCCATGTTGTTGTTATAGAACTGATCCGGCATCTCCGGGCGGTGCCCGCTGGGCTGCACGATCACCGCGGCCACCACGCGATGCGGCGCGCGGCGCAGCAGGTTCCAGATGAAGGGCCCGCCGATGCAGAACCCCATGACAAAGAAGCGCTCCAATCCCAGATGATCCATCAGCGCCAGGTGGTCATCGGTGTAGGAATCCCACGGCCGCTCCGGCTCCAGCGGCCCTTCCGTCTGGCCGCCATTGGCGTTGCGCAGATCCATGGAGATGCAGCGATATTCGCCACTGAACTCGTTGATGGAATGGAAGGGCCCCTTCTCCGCCACATAGGGCATGGTGGCGTTCAGCCCCCCGCCCGGCAGCATCAGCAAGGGAAAGCCGCTGCCCTCATCGCGGTAGTGAATGCGGGTGGTCGCGGTCTGGCAGAAGGGCATCCGGGCGTGCTCCCTGGTTTTAAGGCACATCGTCCGCGCAATGGGGCAGCGGTGCAAGCGGAGGCGGAATGAGGGGATTGCGGTTGGGCCTGATGCTGTTCGTGCTGTTCTACCTAGCGCCACTGGGCGTGGCCGCACTGCGCCACCAGTTCGTGGGCATCGGTGCCGATTGGTGGCAGGCCGACCGCGGCAGCATCGGCCACCTGCCGCCGGCGGCCACGCACGCCCCGGCCGTGGTGCGGATCTTCGCCGCCCCCACGGTGCGCTGGCGCGGCATCTTCGCCGTCCACACCTGGATCGTGGTGAAGCCAGAGGGCGCGGACCACTACACCCGCTACGACTACACCGCCTGGGGCGAGCCGATCCGCGTGAACGGCTTCACACCCGATGGCCGCTGGTTCGGCCGCGCGCCAGAGGTGGTGTTCGCCGCAGACGGAGAAGCAGCGGCAGCCCTCATCCCGCGCATGCAGGAAGCCGTCGCCTCCTACCAATGGCGGCAGCTTGGGGACTACCGCGTCTGGCCAGGCCCCAACTCCAACACCTTCGTCGCCGCCATCCTGTCATCGGTGCCGGAGGCGCATGCCGTGCTGCCGCCCACCGCCATCGGCAAGGATTTCCCGCATGACGGGCGCTGGCTACGCCCCACGCCCTCGCGCACCGGCTTCAGCCTCACGCTGGGCGGCATCTTCGTGGTCACGCTGGGCTGGGTGGAGGGAATCGAGCTCGGCGTGCTCGGCGCCGTCTCCGGCATCGACATCCGCCGCCCGGCGCTGAAACTGCCGGGCCTCGGTAGGATCGGCATGCCGGCCGCGGGCTGATCCCGCGGCCGGCCACCCATCAAACGCCCTTCGGGCGCGGCTGCAGGTTCGGCTTCACATCCGGCGGGATCGGGCAGACATAGGGCGTCGCCGCCGTGCGCGCCGCATGATCCGCCTTGGCGGAGGCCAGCAGTTCCGGGTTGCGGATCGCCTCAGCCGCCGTCGCGGCCATCACCTTGGCCACATGCACCATGCCCTTCTTGGCCAGCGCGGACTTGCCCTGCGCCGTCATCTGCCAGGAATGGAATGGCGTGCCGACCGCCACCGTGGCGCCGTCGGCCTGCACCAGCGGTACCTTCCAGGAAACATCGCCCACATCGGTGGAACCCAGCATCGGCGCGCCGGTCTGGCCCAGCTTGGTGATGAAATCAGCCAGCGGCTGGTCGGCCTGGAACGGCACGCCATGGCGGCGATAGGGGTAAGCGATGTCATCCGGCGACAGCGTGGCGCGGATCTTCTCGGCGAACGCCCGGTCCTCATCGTCGAACGCCGGCGGGCCCAGCCGCTCGAACTCCGCATGCATCGCCTTTTCCAGCGGCGAGTTGCCCATCAGGTTGGAAACGGCGGAGATCACCTTTTCCTCCACCGTGGTTTCCGTCATCAGCGCCGCGCCCTGGGCGATCTTGCGCACGCGGTCGTTGAGCTGCTGCATCTCCACCAGATCGCGGGCGCGAACCGCGTAGCGGATCTTCGCCGTGCCCTGCACAACGTTCGGCGCGATGCCGCCCACGTCCAGGTAGGCGTAGTGGATGCGCGCATCGCTCGGCATGTGCTCGCGCATGTAGTTCACGCCCACGTTCATCAGCTCCACCGCATCCAGCGCGGAACGCCCGAGATGCGGGCTGGCCGCGGCATGGCTCGGCCGGCCGGTGAAGGTGAAGTCGATCCGCGTGTTGGCCAGGCTCAGCGCATCGTTCACCCCGGCGAACGGCATGGAATGCCAGGTGATGGCGATGTCCACGTCGTCGAAGCAGCCCTCGCGCACCATGAACCCCTTGGCCGCCCCGCCTTCCTCGGCCGGGCAACCATAGTAGCGCACGCGCCCCTTGATGCCCTGCGCGGCCAGCCAGTCCTTCACCGCGGTGGCCGCCAGCAGCGCGCCGGAGCCGAGCAGGTTGTGCCCGCAGCCATGCCCCATTCCGTCGCCAGGCAGCGGCGTCGCCTCGGTGGCGCCGGCTTCCTGCGACAGGCCCGGGAGGGCGTCGTATTCGCCGAGGATGGCGATCACCGGCCCGTCCTCGCCCGCCTCGCCCATGATGGCGGTGGGGATGCCGGCGAGGTTCTCGGTGATCCGGAAGCCCTGCCGCTCCAGCTCCGCCTTGTGCTCGGCCACCGAGCGGAACTCGGTGTAGGCGATCTCCGGCATGTCGAACACGCGGTCGCTCAACGCCTCGAAGGCCTCACGCTTGGCGTCAACAAGCTGCCAGATGATGTCCGAGTTCTGCATGGGGCCTCCGGGCTTTGAGTGTGCGCCTGTCTAGATCAATCGCGCGGCAGCGGCCAGCGATCGAGATAGGTCTGGTACTCCGGCTCCACGTCGATCTGCATGGTCGCCAGGAAGCGCACCACCGCGCAGTAGAACGCGATCGTCACCACCAGGTCGGTCAGGTGCTCGGTGCTGAAATACCCCTGCAGCTCCTTGAAGGTGGCATCGCTCGCAGCCCCCTCCACCGTCATCTCCCGCGCCGCGCGCAGCACGCAGCGCTCTACCGCGCCGAGCGCGGTCGCCTTGCCGGCGGTGTCGTCGATCAGCGCCTGGATGTCGGCATCCGACACGCCGAAATCATGGCCGATCTTCACATGGTGCGACCATTCATAGGGCGAGCGCGCCAGCCACCCCACCTGCAGGATCGCCAGCTCGCGCAGCCGCCCATCCAGCGTGGACTTGTTGCGGATATAGCCGCCCAGCCCCTGGAAGGCGCGCGTGGCGCCGGGCGAATGCACCATCAGCCGCATCAGCGCGATGTCGCGCGCCAGCAGCTTCTGGTCCTCCGGCTGAAGGTCGGCTTGGGTGAGATAGGGCAGACGAGCCATGGGTCTTCCTCCGGCGTGTGATCTTGCCGACGAGGATAGAATGGCTTTGAGTGTCGGGACAGTTGCAGCGAAAACGAGGTCGGGCGTGAACGGAGCCGTGGGACACGGAACAAGGATCGCGCACGCGCCGGTGGTGGCCGAGCCGGTGCCGGCGCTGGCGAATACGGCGGAGGTGCTGCGCACGCCCTGCGGCGATGGCAGCATGGTGTGGCGCCGCTGGGGCCAAGGCACGCCGCTGGTGCTGCTGCATGGCGGCACCGGCTCCTGGCGCCATTGGGCCGGCAACATCGCCGCGCTGGCCCAGCACTACCAGGTCTATGCCGCCGACGCGCCCGGCCTGGGCGATTCCGACATGATGCACGAAGACCCGGAGATCACGCCCGAAAGCGTCAGCGCCATCGTGGCCGAGGGCCTCACCCATATCCTGCCGGAAGGCGCGCGTTTCCACATCATGGGCTTCTCCTTCGGCGCCATGGTTGCCACCCATGTGGCCGCCATGCATGGCAAGCGCGCCCGCTCCCTCACCGTCGTCGGCCCCGCAGCCCTCGGCTTCACCCGCCCGGCCGTGCCGCTGGAGAAGGTGCGCAACAAGCAGGGCCAGGAACGCTACGAGGCCAATCGCAAGAACCTCGGCATGTTCATGTTCGCCGATGTGAGCAAGGTCACGGAGGAATCCGTGGCCATCCAGGATTGGAACACCGTGCACGCCCGCTTCAAGAGCAAGGGCTTCGCCGGCTCCACCAGCCTGCGCGACGCCGCGGGGCGCGCCACGGCGTATCTCACCGCCGTCTGGGGCGACCAGGACATCACCTCCTTCCCCTCCATCGAAGCCCGCATCGCCTCGCTGCGCAGCACCCGCCCGGATGCCCGCCTGCGCGTGATCGAGGGCGCCGGCCACTGGGTCGCCTACGAGGCCGCCGAGGAATACAACCGCCTGGCGCTGGAGATCCTGCGCGAGGCCGAAGCAGCCGGCGCCTGAGATGCAAGCGCGGCGGGCCCTGCTGGGCTTCGCCGCGTTCTGGCTGCTCGCCGCGCCCGCCCGGGCCGCCGAGGAGGTGGATCTCCTGCTGGTCCTCGCCGTCGATGCCTCCGGCAGCATCAGCGAGGAACGCTTCCGCCTTCAGCGCCAAGGTTACGCGGATGCCTTCCGTGACCGGAAGTTGCACGCCGCCATCGCGTCCGGCCCCTCCGGCAGCGTGGCCGTGGCGATGTTCCAATGGACCGGCCCAGGGATGCAGGTGCCCTCCGTGCCATGGTCCCGCCTGTCTGATCCCGCCTCTGCCTCCGCCTTCGCCCGCCGGATCGAGTCAGCGCCGCGCATGTTGTTCGGCGGCGGCACCTCGATCAGCGGCGCGATCGACCATTCCATGCGCCTGCTCGCTGCCGCTCCTTTCCAGGCCACGCGCCGCGTGATCGACATCTCCGGCGACGGCGCCAACAACCGCGGCCGCCCCGCCTGGCAGGCGCGCGACGAGGCCGTGGCACAAGGCGTCACTATCAACGGCCTGCCGATCCTGGCGATGGAATGGCACCTGGACGACCATTACCGGGAGGAGGTGATCGGCGGGCCCGGCGCCTTCATGATCCCCGTGGCGAGCTTCGAGGAATTCGCGCCGGCCGTGCTGCGCAAACTCGTCACCGAAATCGCAGGCACCGCGCCTCAGAGCCCGTATGAGAACTCGCTCTGGCGAGTCAGAGGGGCCCGCTTGGGCCCCGCCCGGCGGTGATTTGCGAGCACCGGAGCGGAGCGGCCTGGTGGCCGTGAGCACCGGAGCGCAGCAAATCGCCGTCTGATGACCGCCAGAGTAGAGTTATCATGCGGGCTCTCAGAGGTTCAGCGGCGCCAGAAACCCATTGATCGCACCAGCCACCAGCGAAGGCGTCTGCACCGCCATGAAGTGGCCGCTGTCCAACGCCTGGAACCGCGCGCCCGGAATGGCCTGCGCGATCGGCTCCACCAGTGCCGGCGGGCGAAGCCTGTCGTGGATGCCGGCCAGCAGCAGCGTGGGGCAGCAGATCTTGCCGTATTCCGGCGCGAGGTTGGTCTCCACCAGCATCCGGTAGATGCAGCCGTAACTGTGCGGGTCGTTGGCGATCCAGCGCGCGCGGAACTCGCGGAAATGCTCGGCATCGTGGCGCACCTCCGGCGGGTAGGAGGCAGCGAAGCTCTCCTCCACCACCGCCGCCATGCCGCGCCGCTCCGTATCCTCCGCCCGCGCCAGCGTCGCCGCGCGCCGCTCCGGCGCCACGCCGGTGGCCGGCCCCATCGCAATCAGCGCCGCCGTGCGGGCGGCGTGGCGCAGGGCGAAGGTCATGGCGATGCCGCCGCCCACCGCGCAGCCGGCGATCGCCACCTTGCCCGCAATGCCCGTGGCATCCAGCAATGCCGCGATGTCGTCGGCCATCAGCGCCATGCTCGGCGTGGCCGACAGCTTCTCGCTCTGCCCTGCCCCGCGCGTGTCGAAGCGCAGCACGCGGCGCGTGGCCGACAGCGCCGGCAGCACATGGTCCCAGCTATCCAGCGTGCCGCCCATCTCATGCACCAGCACCAGCGTGGTCGGCCCGCTGCCCGTCACCTCATAGCGCAATGCAGTGCCGTTCACCTCGATCCAGCGCTTCATATCTTTTGCTCCTTCGCGGCTGCGCCTGCCAGGAGGGTCACGCCTCCGGCAGTTCGATGTCAGGCGTGATCAGGTCCTTGCAGTCCGGCGCGAAAGCCAGGGTCGCGCCGGTACGGCGCTGCAACTCCTCGCGCGAAATCCCAGGCAGGATCTCATGCACCAGGAAGCCCTGCGGCATCACCGACAGCACCGCGATGTCGGTGTACACCCGCTTCACGCAACGCACCGCCGTCAGCGGCAGGGTGCATGCCTCCAGCAGTCGCGGCCCGCCCTTGCGGGTGTTGTGCTCCATCATCACCCACACCGCGCGCGCGCTCGCCGCCAGGTCCATCGCGCCGCCCACCAGCGGCCCCTTGTCCGGGATGCGATTGTCCCAGTTGGCCAGGTCGCCATTGCTGGCCACCTCGAAGGCCCCCAGGATCGTCACGTCGATATGCCCGCCGCGGATCATCGCGAAGCTGGCCGCGGAATCGATGATCGTCGCCCCCGCCCGCAGCGTCACCTTCCGGCTGCCGGCATCCACCAGATCCGAATCCGCCGCATTGGCCGAGGCCAGCGGCCCCACGCCGATGATCCCGTTCTCGGACTGCACCACCACGTCGTAGTCATGCGGCACGTAGTCCGAAACACCCACGGGCATGCCGAGCCCGAGGTTCACCACCGTGCCGTCCTCGATGTCCTGCCCCACGCGCCAGGCCATCTGCAACCGGTTGAGCGGCTTCATGGCTCAGGCTCCCGCTACGAAAATACGATCGACGAACACGCCAGACAGCATCACCTGCTCCGGCGGGATCGGCGTGTCACTGAAGGCGCGCACCTCGGCCACCACCAGCTTCGATGCGGTGGCCATCGCCGGGCCGAAATTCATCTGTGCATGGCGGAAGGTGAGGTTCCCCCACCGGTCCGCCAGGTCGGCACGGATCAGCGCGGCATCGCCTGGGATGGATTGCTCCAACACGTAGTCCCGCCCATCGAAGTTCCGCACCTCCTTGCCCGCCGCGAGGTCGGTGCCGAAACCCGTTGGCGTGAAGTAGGCCGGAATGCCGGCACCGGCCGCGCGGATGCTCTCCACGAACGTGCCCTGCGGCAGCACCTCCAGCTCGATCTTGCCTTCCTTGTAGAGCACCTCGAACGCCGACAGCGCCGCCTTGTCGTGCCCGCGCGCCGCCGAGCAGATCACCTTGCGCACCATCCCGGCCGCGATCAGCTCATGCGTGTTCGAAAGCCGATGCGTCGCCGAATTCACCACCAGCGTCAGGTTCCGGGGCCCCAGGTCGAGCAACGCCGCCACCAGCTGGTTCGCGAACCCCGCCCCGGCAAAGCCGGACAGCATCACGGTTGCCCCATCCCCGATGCCCGCCACGGCCTCCGCGGCCGTCGCCCTTCGCTTCTCGATCGCCACGCCCGTTTCCCCCTTGCGGATTGGGCGAGTCTAGGCGACGCACCGGGCCAATGCCAACATGGCGCCCCGGGGAAGGAAACACCGCATGACAACGGATCGCATGGTGCTGCACTGGTCGCCGCGCTCGCCCTATGTGCGCAAGGTGGTGATCGCCGCCCACGAGCTCGGCCTGCACCACCGCATCGACCAGGTGCGCACCGTCGTCGGCGGCACCGACCCTCACCCCGAGCTGATGCGCGAGAACCCGCTCGGCAAGATCCCCACCCTGGTGCTGGCCGACGGCACGATCATCTACGACAGCCCCGTGGTGTGCGAGGCGCTGGACCGCATGGCCGGCGGATCGCTCTTCCCCGCCGACTGGTCCGCCCGCCTCACCGCCCTGCGCTGGCAAGCCCTCGGCAGCGGCATGCTCGATATCTCGCTGCTGCGCCTCACCGAGCGCAACAAGCCCGAGGCGATGCGCAGCGCGCCGCACGAGGCGCTGTGGAAGGGCAAGATCGATTGCTGCATCGACGCCCTGGAAGCCGAGGCGGAGACCCTCGCCGCCACCCCCTTCAACATCGGGCACATCGCCATCGGTGTGGCGCTCGGCTACCTCGATTTCCGCTTCGCCGCCGAGGCCTGGCAGGCGGGCCACGCCAAGCTCGCCGCCTGGCACGCCAGCTTCAACGCGCGCCCCTCGGTCGCCGCCAACATGCCGCAGGAAGGATAAGCGCCATGATCCGTTCGCGCATGATCGGCGATGCCAAGGTCACCAGCGTGCTGGAATACACCGGCCCTACCCATGCCCCGGAATTCCTCTTTCCCGAAATCGCCAAG
>CANHKG010000059.1 GCA_947460455.1 Rhodospirillales bacterium
GCGGGGAGGGGCCGTCTGGGTGGTGGAGAGACCCGGATGGCCCCTCCCCGCCGAAGGCGGAAGCTAATGTGGGTCCAGGGACCTCAGGTCCCTGGTGGGGTCCAGGGGCAAAGCCCCTGGTCTTGCTTCAGGCATCACATCCCAGCGCGGACGAACCGGTTGCGCAGGGTGCCGAGGCCGGTGATGTCGATTTCGACCACGTCGTTGTGCTGGAGGTTGGGCGAGGTGCCATCGGTTCCCATCCACAGCACGTCGCCGGGCACCAGGGTGCAGTATTGGCTGGTGCGGGCGATGAAGGTCTGGATGGAGTAGAGCATCTCGTTGGTCGGGAAGCGGATGGTTTCCTTGCCGTTCACCCGCACCACCGTCATGGCGGCATCGAGGTCGAGATCGGTTTCGATCCACGGTCCCATCGGCTTCCAGGTATCGGTGTTCTTGGCGCGGAAGAAGGTCCGGTCACCGCGCTGCCAGGTGCGTTCGGAAACATCGTTGCCGATGGTGTAGCCGAACACGTAGTTCAGCGCGTCGGCCTCGGAGACGTTCCTGGCCGTCTTGCCGATGATGACGACGAGTTCGCCCTCGTACTGCACCTGATCGGGCGCATCGGCCGGGATCACCACGTCGGTGTCATGGGCGGAAAGGGCGTTCACGGCGCGGTAGCCGATATCCGCCTGGGGCGGGAACTTCGGCTCCTCCCCACGCTTCTCGGCAGCTTCCTTCACGTGCTTCACGTAGTTGAGCCCGGCGGCATAGAAGGTCGGCGGGATCAGCGGGACCTCAAGCGTCACGGCGGACAGCGTGTGATGCCGCCCCGTCCGCTGCCACTGGCCGAAGAGGTCGCCGGAGATCTCGGCGATCTTTTCGCCCTCGATGATGCCGAGGGAGGTAGTGCCCCCGGCGGTGTAGCGAACGAAGCGCATCGCCTCAGCCCGCCGCCATCGGGAACTTGCGGGCGGGTGCCAGGAAGTCGTCCTGGAACACCTTGGTCGCCATCACCTGGCAGCGCAGCATCATCCGCTCCTCCTCGGGGCGGTAGTCGGCGATGGCCTGGTGGATGGAGCCGAGATTGTCCCACAGCAGCAGGTCCTTCACCTGCCAGCGGTGCATGTAGCGGAATTCCTGCTTCAGCTGATGCTGGAACAGGAAATCGAGCATCTTGGCGGATTCGTCTTCCGGCAGCTCATTGATCCGCATGGCGTAGCCGGGGTTGCAGTAGAGCACCTTCCGGCCGGTGATCGGGTGGGTCATGAACAGCGGATGCACCACCGCCGGCCGCTTGGCGCGCTGTTCCGCCGTCATCGGCTTGCGGGTGCTGCCGGGGCGGGCGACCATCATCGACCAGAACTTGTCGAAATCGTGCGTGCAGGTGGCGTTGGCCAGCTTCGCCTTGATGTCCTCCGGCAGGCCGTCATACGCGGCATGCATGTTGGAGAACTCGGTGGCGCCGCGCGCCAGCCCGTCGCGCACCGGCACCTTCACGCCGTAGAGCACGTTCACGAAGCCCATCACGTCGCGGTACGACATGTCGGTGTGCCAGTCCTGCCCGGCATCCGGCAGGCCGATGTATTCGCCGCCTTCCTTCACGTTCGACAGGATGCCGACTTCCGGCACGCCGGAATTGCGCTTCTCACCGATGCCCGTCTGGATGTCCCCGAAGCGCTCGGAGAAGTTCTTCAGCCCGGTGGCATCCAGCTCCTGGTTCGGGAAGCGCAGCACGCCGTAGCGGCCGAGCACGTTGAGCAGGCGCCCGAAGGTTTCCTCGCTCATCGGCTGGCGCGCATCGAAATTGCCGATGGTCGCGCCGAGGATGTCCTTGTTGGGTGTGACTGTGAACATGCTTCTTCCCTCCGTCTTGCCGTCCATTGTAGCCGCTCCGCGCCCGATGCCTAGCCGCGCACCGGCCGGCCCTCGATCGGGTAGGCGGGGTCGTTGTAGCCGGGGGTGGAGGGGTGGCCGGGCGGCACCAGGTGGTCGATGAACGCCTCGTCCGAGGCGTCGAGCGTCACCGACAGGGCGGCCATGTAGTCATCCCACTGTTCCATCGTCCGCGGGCCGACGATGGCACCGGTGACGAGCTGGTTGTTCAGCACCCAGGCGAGCGCGAAGCGGCTGGCGGTGGTGCCCTTCTTCTGCGCGTGCTCGGCAATGGCGCGGGCGAGATGCAGGCTCTCGGGGCGCCATTCGGTTTCCATCATCCGCTTGTCCTGCCGCCCGGCGCGCGTGCCGGCGGGGGGCGGCACGTCGGGCGTGTATTTGCCGGTCAGCACGCCGCGGGCGAGCGGGGAATAGGGGAACACGCCCACGCCGAAATGCGCGCAGGCCGGCAGGTGCTCCACCTCGATCATCCGGTTGAGCGCGTTGTAGAGCGGCTGGGAGGCGATCGGCCGGTCGATGCCGGCCGCGTCGCACAGCCGGCAGATCTCGGCGAGGCGCCAGGCGCGATAGTTGGAAACGCCGAAGTGGCGGAGCTTGCCGGCGCGGATGAGGTCCGCCAGCGCGCGCACCGTCTCCTCCAGCGGCGTGGAGTGGTCTTCCTTGTGGAGGTACATGATGTCGATGGTCTCGACACCGAGGCGCTTGAGGCTGGCTTCCGTGGCGCGCTGGATGTGCCCGCGCGAGGTGCCAACGCCGTTCGGGCCGATGCCGGTGGGGTTGGCGAGCTTGGTGGCGAGCACCCACCAGTCGCGGTGCGCGCGGATGGCGCGGCCGACGACTTCCTCGCTCTTGCCGCCGTTATAGGCATCAGCGGTGTCGATGAAGTTGATGCCCTGGTCGCGCGCGGCATCGGTGATGCGGCATGAGTCGGCCTCGTCGGTGGGGCCGCCGAACATCATGGCGCCGAGGCACAGCGGCGAGACCTTGAGGCCACTGCGGCCGAGGTTGCGATAGGCGATTCGGGTCTGGCTCATGCTGCGATCCTCCGGTTGGGGGCAGCATAGCGCCGATGCCCCGGCGGGTCGCCAGACGGCATCAGTACCCGCGTTGGACAGGCGGTAAAATTTCGTTAACGCTTTTTACTGAATTGCCGACCGCCGCAGCACCACGCATGGTGCGTTCTATGTGCAAAATCGCACTGAGTTCAGACAGGCGCAGCTGGCCCATCAATCGGGCCAGCCTCGTTGGCGCCAGGTGAACGACCAGCCAGTCCGCCTTGCGCGCGCAGACGGCGCGGGGCAGTCGCACGGAGGGCTGCCGGAGCGCGACCGCGAGGACGTGCGGGCGAGCGGGCTGGTCGATGCCGACTGGTATGCACGCGCCTATGTCGACCCCGCGGGGATCGACCCCGTGGCGCACTACCTGGAATTCGGCGCGCGCGAGGGGCGGCTGCCGAACCCCTATTTCGCCACGGAATGGTACCTGCGCCAGAACCCAGATGTGGGGATGAAGGGGCAGAACCCGCTGTTGCACTACCTGCGCAGCGGGGAGGCGGAGTGCCGGGCGCCGGCGCCCTACTTCGACCTGGCCTGGTACCGCACCCGCCACGCCGCCATGCCGGGGCAAACGCTGCTGCGCCATTTCCTCGACCGGCGCCTGTCCGGCGAGGTGAGCCCGCTGCCGGAATTCGACCCGCGCTTCTACCTGGAAACCTACCCAGACATCGCGGCGGCCGGGGTGGATCCGTTCGAGCACTTCCTGCACTGGGGCTACAAGGAAGGGCGCAACCCGTCGGCCGGGTTCGATACGCGGTGGTATGTGCGGCGCTATCTGGATGGCGACCTTTCCGAGAATCCCCTGCTGCACTACCGGCGCATCCGCCGGCTGCTGCGCGTGCACCCGGTGCCGCCGCAAAGCGAAGGCGGGGTGTTCGAGGCGGTGCGGCACAACACGCGGCCGGGGCCTGATTTCGAGGAGGTGCAACCCCTGCCGCCGGGGGCGCGGCGGCGGGCCCGCGTGCTGGCGTTCTACCTGCCGCAATTCCACGCCATCGCGGAGAACGATGGCTGGTGGGGCAAGGGCTTCACCGAATGGACCTCCGTGCAGCGCGGCATGCCGCGTTTCGAGGGGCATATGCAGCCGCGGGTGCCGCGCGACCTCGGCCATTACCGGCTGGAAGGAACGGAGACGCTGCGCCGGCAGGTGGAGCTGGCGCGCGGGGCCGGGCTGGCGGGGTTCGTGCACTATTTCTACTGGTTCAACGGCCGCCGGCTGCTGGAGGGGCCGGTGGAGGCGATGCTGGCCGACAAGGCGGTGGATTTCCCGTTCTGCCTGATGTGGGCCAACGAGAACTGGACCCGGCGCTGGGATGGCGGTGAATCCGATGTGCTGATCGCGCAGGACTATCGCCCGCAGGACGACGCGGTGCTGGTGGCGTGCCTGGCCCGGCATTTCCGCGACCCTCGCTACATCCGGCTGCAGGGGCGACCGCTGCTGATGCTGTATCGCCCGGCGCTGATCCCGGACACGGCGGCCACCGTGGCGCGCTGGCGG
The DNA here is from genome assembly GCA_947460455.1 of Rhodospirillales bacterium. Classification (GTDB taxonomy): domain Bacteria; phylum Pseudomonadota; class Alphaproteobacteria; order Acetobacterales; family Acetobacteraceae; genus CAMDGX01. The sequence goes on from CANHKG010000059.1 coordinate 4,429, forward strand.
CAGATGTTCCGCGCGTTGCACGGCGAGGACCCTCTGCTGGTGATGGCGCAGAGCTTCGATGCGACGGACCCGCGCCCGCTGGGCTTCGATGCCGCAGTGGAGTTCCCGCCGCACAAGCTGGTGAACGGGCTGCCGCAACGCAACGCGGAGCTGACCTGGTACGACCCGCGGGCAACGGCGCAGGTGTTCGCCTATGAGGACGTGGCCGCCGCCTCGCTGGCGGAGGCGCCGCCGGGGTTTCCGCTGATCAAGACGGCGGTGCCCTCCTGGGACAATGATGCGCGGCGGCAGGGGGCCGGGCTGGTGCTGCATGGCGCCGCGCCGGCGAAATACGAGGCGTGGCTGGCCGCCCTGGTGGCGCGGGCGCAGGCGGCCCCGGTGGGCGGCGAGGCGCTGGTGTGCGTGAACGCCTGGAACGAATGGGCCGAGGCGGCGGTGCTGGAGCCGGATGTGCATTTCGGCGGCGCCTGGCTGAACGCCACCGCGCGGGCGATCACGGGGCTGTCGGGGGAGGATGCGCCGGGGCTGTTGCTGGTGGGGCATGATGCCTTCCCGGCCGGGGCGCAGATGCTGCTGCTGCACCTCGCGCGGCAATTGCGGCGCGCGCATGGGGTGCGGCTGGAAGTGCTGCTGCTGGGCGGCGGGGCCTTGCGCGATGCGTATGCCGCGGTGGCGCCGGTGACGGTGCTGGAGGATGCCGCGCGCTGGCCGGCGCATCTGGCGGGCTGCGCGGCGCGTGGGCTGCGGGCGGCTGTGGTGAACAGCGCGGTCTCTGGCGCGGTGGTGCCGGCGCTGGCGGCGGCGGGGATTCGCGCCACGCTGCTGGTGCACGAGTTGCCGCGCCTGCTGGCGGAGAAGGGCGCGGAGGCGGCGGCGCGGGCCGGGGTCGGGGCGGCGCGGGTGGTGTTCCCGTGCGTGGCGGTGGCGGAGGCGTTCGCTGCGGTGGCGGCGGTGCCGGGCGAGGCGGCGCTGGTGTTGCCGCAGGGCAATTACCGTGGCGTGCGCTTCAACCCCGGGGCGCGAGGGCGGCTGCGCAGGGCGCTGGGGCTGGCCGACGATACGGCGCTGGTGCTGGGCGCCGGCTATGGCGACCTGCGCAAGGGGATCGACCTGTTCCTGCAGGCCTGGCGCATGGCCACGCGGCTGCGGCCCGGGGTGGTGTTCGCCTGGATCGGCGCGATGGACCCGGCGGTGGAGGCGTGGCTGGGGCCGGAACTGGCGGCGGCAGCGGCGACCGGGAGCTTCCTGCGGCCAGGCTTCCGCGAGGATGCGGCCGATTGGTTCAGCGCGGCGGATCTGTTCTGCCTGCCCTCACGCGAGGACCCGTTCCCCACCGTGGCGCTGGAAGCGATGGCGGCGGGTTTGCGTGTGGTGGCATTCGCGGGCTCCGGCGGCATTCCGGATTTGTTGGAAGACGGGCGCGGTGTGGCCGTGGCGATGGGCGATGCGCCGGCGATGGGGGAGGCGGTGGCGCGGCTGCTGGAGGGCGCGCCCAGCGCGGCGGTGCGGGTGGCGGCGGCGGTGCGGGCGGGGGAGGCGTTCGATTTCGGGCGCTATGCGGCGCGGCTGCTGGGCGAGGCGATGCCGGGGGTGGCGCGGATCAGCGCCGTGGTGCCGAACTACAACCATGCGCGCCACCTGGAAGAGCGGCTGGCGAGCGTGTTCGGGCAGACGCATCCGGTGGCCGAGGTGATCCTGCTGGACGATGCCTCGACCGATGACAGCCTGGCGGTGGCGCGCCGGGTGGCGCAGGGCTGGGGGCGGGCGATCGATATCGTGGCGAACCGGCGCAATGGCGGCGCCGTGTTCGCGCAATGGCGGCGCGGGGTGGAGCGGGCGCGCGGCGACTGGGTGTGGATCGCGGAGTCCGACGATGGCGCGGAGCCGGCGCTGCTGGCCACGCTGGCGGCCCGGATCGGGGCGGCGCCGGACATCGTGGCGGTGGCCTGCGACAGCCAGGCGGTGGATAAGGAGGGCGCGGTGCTGTGGGGGAGCCACCAGGCGTATTTCCGCAGCGCGGGGGCCGAGGCACTGGCGCAGGACGGCGTGTTCGCGGCCCGCGATTTCGCCGCGCGGTTCCTGGCCGAGCGCAATCTGTGGGTGAATGCCAGCGCCATCCTGTTCCGCCGCGATGCACTGCTGGCGGCGCTGGAGCGGTGCGAGGCGGCGCTGCGGGAATACCGCATGGCCGGGGACTGGCACCTGTATCTCGATCTGCTCGGCCAATCCGACGGGCACGTGGCCTGGGTGGCGGCGCCGCTGAACCGGCACCGGCGGCATGGCGGCAGCGTGACCGGGCAGATGGAGCCGGAACGGCATCTGGCCGAGATCGTGCGGGCGCAGGCGCATGCGCGCGTGGTCCTGGGCGGGATGCAGCCGTGGGTGGATGCGGCGCGGCAGGCGGCCTATCGCGCGGAAGTGGTGGCGCAGTTCGCGCCCGCGCGGCGGCGGCGGCGGGTGCGCGGTTAGCCCTTGCTCCGGGTGGCGATGGCGCCGGCTTCCCATTGCGCCACGGTCATGGTCGGCAGATCGAAGCGGTCCCGCGTGCGGGCATAGCCTTGGCCGCCCATGCGGCCGAGGGCATCGAGGGCTTCGGGATCGACATGCAAGGTGGCGGGATCGACGATCCCCGGCGCGAAATGGGCGTGCAGCACCTCGCCCAGGATAATCTCGCGCGAGTTGCCGATGCCCAGCGTGGTGTGCTGGCGACATTCGAAGGCGGCGGGGGCCTCGGCGATGTAGGGGCACGGCACCGAAGTGCCGGGGCGGGCGGTGAAGCCGGCTTGGGCGAGTTCGTCGATGCCGGGCTCGAACGGCACGGCGCAGGCGTTCATCGCCTCCGCCATCGCGTCTGACACGATGTTGACGGTGAAGGCGAGCGTTTCGCGCACGTTGCGGCCGGTATCCTTCTGCGGGCCGGTGGGGCGGTATTCCACGCCGAGGGCGAGGATGGCGGGGTCGGCCGAGAGGCAGTTGAAGAAGCTGAACGGGGCGGCATTCACGATGCCGTCCTTGGAGATGGTGGTGACCAGCGCGATCGGGCGCGGCACGACGGCGCCGATCAGCAGCTTGTAGCGCTCGCGCGGGGTAAGGGCGCTGAAGGCGAAGCCGATCGGGAGGCTCATGGGCGGGGCTTTCGGCCAGGGGCGGGGGCGAGGCCTTCGCTCGCAGCGAAGGGGGCGAGCAGGGTGCGGATATCAGCGGCCTGGGCACTGGCAAGCACGGCGCGCTCGGCGACAGCCTGCAAATGGGCATCCATGAGTGCCGCGGCGCGGTCAGCGTCGTCGTTCTCCAGGGCAGCGAGGATCTGGCTGTGTTCGGAGATGGCACATTCCGGCGAGTGCGGGCGGCCATAGACCGAGAGGATCAGGGCGCAGCGCGAGGAGACCTCGTCGATGTAGCGTTCCAGCAGGGCGTTGCCGGTCATTTGCGCCAGCAGCAGGTGGAACTCGCCAGCGAGGCGGATGGATTCCGGGCCGCCGCGGGCGCGGGCTTCGTCCTCAAGGGCGATGTGGTCCCGCAGGTTGGCGCATTGCTCCGGCGAGAGGCGGCCGGCCAGCAGTTCCATCATCAGGCGTTCCAGGCCGCGGCGGACCTCGAAGGCGTCGCGCGCTTCCTCCAGCGTGGGCAGGGCGACGGTGGCGCCGCGGTTGGGGACGATTTCCACCAGGCCCTCGATGGCCAGGCGGGTGAGGGCCTCGCGCACCAGGGTGCGGGAGACGCCGAAGCGTTCGCCGATGGCGTCTTCCGGCAGCTTGGTGCCGGCGCGCAAGGCCTGCTCGATGATGGCGCGGCGCAGGGCGCGATAGACGGCCTGGGCACGGGCGCCGGCTGGGAGCGGTGCGTCGGCGTGGCGGGGCATGGCGAGGTGGAGGGGCTCCTGGGGGGGATTTCGCTTGTCGACCGGGATTGTATGCAATACGCTTCCCTATCTGCATGCAAGCATGCTGCGTAAATAAGCGCAATGTGCGTCTGAAATGGGCTGATGACCGAAAATTGGGCGCATGGCGCCAAGCAGGGGGTTCATATGCTGCGTTCGCTGGGTCGGATGGGTGCCGCGGGTCGTCGCGGATGGCTGATGGGAGCCGCGGTGGCGCTCGGGCTGGCGGCCTTCGGGGCGGCGCCGGCCGAGGCGCAGCAGGGCAAGGTGCTGAAGTGGGGCGCGGCGCGCGAGATCGCCTCGCTGGACCCGTATTCCTTCGGTGACACCTTCACGCTCGCCACGCTGAACCACGTGTACGAGGGGCTGGTGCGCTACACCGGCGATCTGGGCATCGAGCCGGCGCTGGCCGAAAGCTGGGAGACCGTTTCCCCCACGGTGTGGCGCTTCAAGCTGCGCCGCGGCGTGGCCTTCCATGGCGGGGAGGCGTTCACCGCCGATGACGTTGTGGCCTCGCTGGAGCGGGTGAGCCATGAGACCTCGCCGCTGAAGGGCAACCTGCCGGCCTACAAGTCCGCGCGGAAGATCGACGACCATACGGTGGAGATCGAGGTCACCGGGCCGTACCCGCTGCTGCTGAACGACCTGACCAACATCTTCATCCTGTCCAAGACCTGGATGGAGAAGAACAACGCGCTGCTGCCGACCGATAGCGGCAAGGGCATCAAGGGCTACGCGACCGACAACGCCAACGGCACCGGGCCGTTCATGGTGGAATCGCGCCGGCCGGATGCGCGCACCGTGTTCGTGGTGAACCCGAAGTGGTGGGACAAGCCGCAGCACAATTTGGCGCGGATCGAGTTCACGCCGATCGCCTCTGCGGCCACGCGCGTCGCCGCGATGCTCTCCGGCGAGATCGACTTCACCAACGTGGCACCGTTGCAGGACCTGCCGCGGCTTTCGGCCGCCCCCGGCGTGAAGGTGATGCAGAGCAGCGAGCTGCGCACCGTGTATTTCGCGATGAACCTGAAGGACACGCTGCCGAACAGCGACGTGAAGGACCGCAACCCGTTCAAGGATGTGCGGGTGCGTGAGGCGCTGTATCGCGCCATCGACATCGATGCGGTGCAGCGGCGTGCGATGCGCGGCCTGTCGCGCAACACCGGCGCGGTGGTGGCCCCGGCCATCCCCGGCTACACGGCCGCACAGGATGTGCGCCTGCCCTTCGATCTCGACGGTGCCAAGAAGCTGCTGGCCGATGCCGGCTTCCCGAACGGGTTCGGCTTCACGCTGAACTGCGTGAGCGACGGCCTGGTGAACGAGGAAGAGTTCTGCCAGGCGGTGGCGGCGATGTGGACGCGGGCGGGGCTGAAGGTGACGCTGGATCTCGCGCCACGCAGCCAGCAGACGCCGAAGCGCGTGAAGGGCGAGTTCGACGTGATCTCCTTCGGCTGGGCCAATGAGCCGATGATCGACGCCTACTCGATCCTGATCCAGGTGGTGCGCAGCAAGAGCGGCACCGGCGGCGTGTTCAACTGGGGCGATTGGGGCCGTGCCGACATGGATGCGCTGATCGATGCCGCCGGCGTGGAGCTGGACCGGCCGAAGCGCATCGCGCTGATGAGCCAGGCGCTGGATATCCTGAAGCGCGAGCACCTGTTCATCCCGCTGCACCAGCAGCCGATGGCCTGGGCGATCCGCGGCAACGTGGCCACCATGGTGCAGGCCAACGACAACAAGCCGCGCCTGTGGCTGACGAAGATGAACTGAGGACGGGCAGGCGAGGGAAGCGGGCGCCATGCTCGCCTTCCTGATCCGGCGGTTGCTGAACGCGGCGGGGGTGATGCTCACCGTCGCGTTCCTCGCCTTCATGATCTTCCGCTTCGTGGGCGATCCCGTGGAGCTGATGCTGAACGAGCAATCGACCCAGGCGCAGCGCGACGAGTTGCGGGTGCGCCTCGGCCTCGATCGCAGCTTTCCGCTGCAATATCTGAGCTTCGTGGCCAATGCCGCGAAGGGCGAGTTCGGCATTTCCTATCGCAACCAGCAGGACGTGATCGTGCTGATCGCCGAGCGGCTGCCGGCGACGCTGGAGCTGGTGTTGGTGGCCACCGTGCTTTCGCTGGCCATCGGGATTCCGCTGGGCGTCTATACCGCCATCGCGCGCAATTCGCTGGGGGCGCAGCTGTTGCAGTTCGGCTCCGTGCTGGGTGTTTCGCTGCCGAGCTTTGCCGTGGGCATCCTGCTGATCCTGGTGTTTTCCGTGACGCTGGGCTGGCTGCCGGCCTTCGGGCGCGGCGAGGTGGTGCAGATCGGCTGGTGGAGCACGGGGCTGCTGACGCCGGGCGGGCGGATGGCGCTGATCCTGCCGGGGATCACACTGTCGCTGTTCCAGATCACGCTGGTGATGCGCCTGGTGCGGGCGGAGATGCTGGAGACGCTGCGCACCGATTTCATCCGCTTCGCCCGCGCGCGCGGGCTGCGCGCCTGGGCGGTGAATGTGCGCCACGCGCTGCGCAACTGCCTGATGCCGGTGATCACCGTTACGGGCCTGCAGATCGGCAACCTGATCGCCTTCGCGCTGGTGACCGAGACGGTGTTCCAGTGGCCGGGCATGGGGCTGCTGTTCGTGCAGGCCGTGACCTTCGTGGATATCCCGGTGATGGCGGCCTACCTGATGCTGGTGAGCTTCGTGTTCGTGGCGCTGAACACGCTGGTGGACATGGCCTATGCGGTGGTGGACCCGCGGCTGCGGCAGGACAGCGTGAAGCATGGCTGAAGGTGCGATCAGCCGCTGGCTGGGCAGCGACATGGGGCTTTCGTTCCGGGCCTCGCCGGTGGCGGTGGCCTCGCTGGTGGTGCTGGTGCTGGTGGCACTCAGCGCGTTGCTGGCGCCGGTGATCGCGCCGCAGAACCCGTATGACCTGAAGCAGGTGTTCATCGACAAGGCGGAGATCCCGCCGATCTGGACGCGCGATGGGGAATGGCCGTTCCTGCTGGGCACGGATCCGCAGGGGCGCGACGTGCTCTCCTCCATTCTCTACGGCACGCGCATGTCCTTGCTGATCGGCGTGGCGGCGGTGGCGGCGAGCATGACGATCGGGGTTTCGATCGGGCTGGCGGCGGGGTTTCTGGGCGGCTGGGTGGATAATCTGCTCATGCGGATTGCCGATACGGTGCTGTCGATCCCGACGCTGCTGGTGGCGATCCTGGTGAGCGCGGTGGCGCGTGCACTGCTGCCGCCGGGGCTGCGCGAGCCGTTCGCGGCGGTGATCCTGGTGGCATCGATCTCGCTGACCGGCTGGGTGCAGTACGCGCGCACGGTGCGGGCTTCCACGATGGTGGAACGGCGCAAGGAGTATGCCCAGGCGGCGCGGATCATCGGGGTTTCCTCGGCGCGGATCATGCGGCGGCATATCCTGCCGAACACGCTGACGCCGGTGCTGGTGGCGGCCACGCTGAACCTGGGGCTGGCGATTCTGGCGGAGGCGACCTTGTCGTTCCTCGGCGTGGGCATGCCGATCACGCAGCCCTCGCTGGGGGCGCTGATCCGCATCGGCAATCAATATCTGTTCTCTGGCGCGTGGTGGCTGGTGGTGTTCCCTTCGGTGCAGCTGGGGCTCATCGTGCTGTCGGTGAACCTGCTGGGCGACTGGCTGCGCGACGCCCTGAACCCGAAGCTCAACTGAACCGGCGACGAGACCGGTGGAGGAAAAACCGATGGCTGGCGCTTCCCTTCTGCTCCGCAACGGCCGCCCGATGGGCAAGGCGGTGGCGGACGTGCTGGTGACCGATGGCGTGATCGCGGCGATCGGGCCGAACCTTGCCGCGCCCCCGGGCGTGGCGGTGGAGGATGCCGGCGGGGCGCTGGTGCTGCCGGGCCTGGTGGAGGCGCATACGCATCTGGACAAGTCGCTCTGGGGTATGGGCTGGCGGCCGAACGATGCCGGGCCCAGCCTGCTCGACAAGATCGACAACGAGCGCAAGCTGAAGCGCGAGCTGAACATCGACCCGGCGCGGCAGAGCGCGCGGCAGGCGGCGGTGTCTTCCGCCAATGGCTCCACCCATATCCGCAGCCATGTGGATGTGGACACGGATCATGGGCTGTGGGGCATCGAGGGCGTAATGGCCACGCGGGATACCTGGCGCGAGGTGATCGACATCGAGCTGGTGGCCTTCCCGCAATCCGGCCTGATGCGCCGGCCGGGCACGCTGGAGCTGATGGATGCGGCATTGGCGGCGGGGGCGGAGATCGTCGGCGGGATCGACCCGTGCGGGATCGACCGTGACCCTAAGGGGCAGCTCGATGCCGTGTTCGCGCTGTGCCAGAAGCATGGCAAGCCGCTGGATATCCATCTGCATGAGCCCGGCGAGATGGGCGCGTTCTCGATGGATTTGATCTTCGAGCGCACGCGCGCGCTGGGCATGAAGGGGCAGGTGGTGATCAGCCACGCCTTCTGCCTCGGCACGCCGGATCCCGCCCTGGTGAACCCGCTGATCGATGCGATCGCGGAACTCGACATCGGCATCATGACCACGGCTTCGGCCAGCCGCCCGGTTCCGGCGGTGAAGCCCCTTCTGGCGCGCGGCATCCGCGTGTGTTCCGGCAGCGACGGCATCCGCGACACCTGGGGACCCTACGGCACGGCGGACATGTTGGAGCGCGCGATGCTGATTGGTATGCGCAACAATTTCCGCCGCGACGAAGAGGTGGAGCTGGGCTTCCATGTCTGCACCCAGGGCGGGGCGGATGTGATGCGCATCGCCGATTACGGATTTGCCGTCGGCAAGGCCGGCGACCTGGTGGTGGTGGACGGCGAGGCGATCACCCATGCCGTGGTGGCGCATCCGACGCGCAGGCTGGTGGTGAAGCGCGGGCGGGTGGTGGCGCGCGATGGCGCCTGCCTGAAGGTGGCGCCGTGAGCTTGCCCCAGGCCGCGCCCCGGCCGAAGGGTGCGGTGCTGATGACGGCGCGCTTCGTCGTTGGGCATCGCAACGGACGCCATGTGCTGATCGAGAATGGCGAGGTGGTGTTCGAGGACGGGGTGATCACCTTCGTCGGGCGCGGGTATGGCGGGGAGGTGGCGCGGCGGATCGACTACGGGCTGGCGCTGATCGGGCCGGGCTTCGTGGACCTGGATGCGCTGGCGGATCTCGACACCACGATCCTCAGCTACGACAACCAGCCGGCCTGGCGGAAGGGGCGGGTGTGGCCGAAGGACTATATCGAGGCCGGACCGGTGGAGATGTACACGCGCGAGGAGCTGCGCTTCCAGAAGCGGCATGCCTTCGCCGGGCTGATCCGCAACGGCATCACCACCGCGCTGCCAATCGCCAGCCTGTTCTACCGCGCCTGGGGCGAGACGGTGGAGGAGTTCACCGATGCGGCGCATGAGGCGGCCGATCTGGGCCTGCGCGTGTATCTCGGGCCGGCCTATCGCACCGGCAACCAGATGGTGGATGAGAGCGGCACGATCGGCACCTATTACGATGAGCCGCGCGGGCTGGCGGAGCTGGCCGCGGCGATCAGCTTTTGCGAGCGGCTGGAGGGCACGGCCGGCGGGCTGGTGCGCACCATGCTGTCTCCGGACCGGATCGAGACCTGCACGCCGGAGCTGATGCGCCGCACCGCGGCGGCCGGGCGGGCGCTGGGCGTTCCGGTACGGCAACACTCCTGCCAATCCAAGATCGAGTACGAGCTGGTGCTGAAGCAGCACGGTATGAGCCCGCCGGAATGGATGGAGAGCCTGGGCTACCTCAATGAGCGCACCTTGCTGCCGCACGGCACCTACGTCTCCGGCAGCCGGCATATCGACCGGCCCGGACGTGACCTGGAGATCATCCGCGACAGTGGCGCCACCATCGTGCACTGCCCGCTGGTCTCCGGCCGTGGCGGCGGGGGGATCGACCATTTCGGGCGCTATCGGGCGATGGGGCTGAAGATTGGGCTCGGCACCGATACCGCACCCAGCGACCTGGTGATGAACATGCAGATCGGCATGATCGTGGCGCGGCTGATGGCGGGCACGCCGCTGGCCGTGCGCAGCGAGGACTACTACGACGCCGCAACAGTCGGCGGGGCGGATGCGCTGCAACGGCCGGATCTCGGGCGGCTCCAGCCCGGCGCGCGGGCGGATATCACGGTGTTCGACCTCGACCGGCCGCATACCGGGCAGGTGATCGACCCGATCCAGACCATGATGATCAGCGGGCATGGGCGGGATTTCTCCACCGTGGTGATCGACGGGCGCTTCGCCATGGAGAACCGCGCCATCCCCGGCAGCGACGAGGCGGCGGACAATGCCCGCGCCCAGGCGCAGTTCGAGGAGCTGATGGCGAAGTATCCGCAGCGTACCGTGTTCCATCCGCCGGCCGGCGCCATCTTCACCTCCGCCTACCCCGTGGATTGGTCTGATGACGGGCCGCGCGTGTGGGGCCAGCCGCAGGGATGAGCGGTGCCGCGCCCCTGCTGTCTGTTCGTGACCTGCGCGTGGCGTTCCACACGCGGCGCGGCCGGCTGGTGGCGCTGGATGGGGTGAGCTTCGACATCGCGCCCGGGGAGATATTGGGCGTGGTGGGTGAATCCGGTGCCGGCAAGTCGCTGACCGGCACGGCGGTGATCGGGCTGCTGGATCCGCCCGGCCGGATCGATGGCGGCGAGATCTGGCTGGAGGGGCGGCGGATCGACACGCTGTCGCCCGCCGAGATGCGGCGGGTGCGCGGGCGGCAGATCGGCGCGATCTTCCAGGACCCGCTGACCTCGCTGCATCCGCTGCTGACGGTGGGCGCGCAGCTGGAGGAGACGATCCGCACCCATTTGCCGCTGGGCCGGGCGGAGGCGAAGGCGCGGGCGGTGGCGCTGCTGCGCGAGGTGGGAATCCCGGCGCCGGAAACCCGGGTTTCGCAGTATCCGCACCAGTTCTCCGGCGGCATGCGGCAGCGCGTGGTGATCGCGCTGGCACTGGCCGCCGAGCCGAAGCTGATCATCGCCGATGAGCCGACCACGGCGCTGGACGTTTCGATCCAGGCACAGATCACCGCGCTGCTGCGCCGGCTGTGCCGCACCCACGGCACCGGGGTGATGCTGGTGACGCACGACATGGGCGTGATTGCCGAAACGGCGGACCGCGTGGCGGTGATGTATGCCGGGCGGCTGGTAGAGCTGGGCGCGGTGGACCAGGTGGTGCGCGCGCCGCGCCATCCCTACACGGCGGGGCTGATGGCCTCCATCCCGCGCATGGGCAAGCGCGAGGACGTGCTGGCGCAGATCGAGGGCAGCATGCCGCGGCTCGGCGCGATCCCGCCCGGCTGCGCCTTCAGCCCGCGCTGCCCTTCGGCCTCCGCGCGCTGCATGGTGGAGGTGCCTGTGTTGCCCGCGGGTGGTGCCGGGGCGGCGTGCTGGCACCCGGTGGCGGAGCCGGCGCATGTCTGAGCCGATCGCCCTTACGGTGCGCGATGCCGTGTGCCTGTTCGACGTGTCGCCGCCGTTTCTCGATCGCGTGCTGTCTGGCGCGCGGCGGCGGGTGCTGCGGGCGGTGGATGGGGTGAGTTTCACGGTGCGGCGCGGGCGCACGCTGGGCGTGGTGGGCGAGAGCGGCTGCGGCAAATCCACCCTGGCGCGCATGATTGTCGGCCTGCAACCGCCCACTGCCGGCACGCTGCGGCTGGAGGACATGCCGCTTGCCGATGGCAGCCTGGCCCGGCCGCGCGTGCAGATGATCTTCCAGGATCCCTATGCCAGCCTCAATCCGCGCTGGCGGGTGGGCGATATCGTCGCCGAGCCGATCCGCGAGCTGAAGCTGGTGCAGGGCGAGGCGGCGGTGCAGGCGCGGGTGGCGCAGCTGCTGGAAACGGTGGGGCTGGCGGCGGCGGATGCGGCGCGGTTCCCGCATGCCTTCTCCGGCGGGCAGCGGCAACGCATCTCCATCGCGCGCGCGCTGGCCACCGAGGCCGACGTGCTGGTGTGCGATGAGCCGACCAGCGCGCTGGATGTCAGTGTGCAGGCGCAGATCCTGAACCTGATGCGCCGGCTGCAGGCGGAGCTGGGCCTGACCTATATCCTGATCAGCCACAACCTGTCGGTGGTGCGGCACATGGCGGACGACATTGCCATCATGTATCTCGGCCGCTTCGTGGAGACCGGGCCGGCGGAGGAGGTGTTCGCCAACCCGCGCCACCCCTATACGCGGCTGCTGCTGGAGACCATTCCGGATGTGCAGCATCCGAACCGGGACCGCCAGCCGCTGTCGGGCGAGGTGCCCAGCCCGATCGACCCGCCGCCCGGCTGCCCGTTCCACCCGCGCTGCCCGCAGGCGGAGGCTCGGTGCCGGGAGACACGGCCGGCGCTGGAGATGCGCGACGGGCGCCAGGTCGCCTGCTTCGTGGTGCGGTAGCGGCGCGCTTAGCTGCGCCCCGAGAAGCGGTTCAGCACGGTGCGGGTGATCTCCTGCGTGTGGAAGCAACCGCGCTTCAGCCCCATCACCCATTCACAGCTGGCCGCCGTGAGAACCTCGCCGGCGCCACGGCGGAAGGAGACGATCATGCCGGAGCCGAGGCGGGTCTTTTCCAGGGTTTCCGGATCGGTGGCGCCGTGGATCATCCGGGCCTTCTCGATCCAGTCATGGGCGCCCACGTAGGTGCGGTAGCCGTAGGTGTCGAAGGCGGTTTCGGTCATCACCGCCGGGGTCATGGCGAGGATCTCGATATCCTCCGGCGTGCCGTCGGCGCCGGTGGGGAAGGGCAGGCCATGGCGGAAGGTGTAGTCCACGCCATCCACCTCGTAACCGAAGATGCCGGCCTCCGCGCCGAAGATGTCGCCATAGGTGAGGTCGGTGTTGGCAAACGCCCAGTGGTCTGGCCGGTACACGGTGAAGCCGCGGCTGCCGCGCGGGGTGAAGCGGCCCCAGTTGGCATAGACGCCCTGCAGGCCGTTGACGCCCACCGTGGTGGCACCGGGCCAGCGCACATGGCGGTCTTCCCAGGCGGTGGTGAGCGTGCGCACGTCACCGCCCTCGCGGATGGGGTCGCGATCCGGTGCGTTGCTCTTGTAGCAGACCTGGACTTGGCCTTCCTGTTCCAGCCGCACCTGCCAAGTGTAGTTGGCACCGAAGCGGGCGAGGTTGCCGCCGCGCTGCACGAAGGCCTCGATGGCCAGGCGCATCTCCCGTGTCCAGTACTCGTCGTGGCCGACGACCACGACGCAGGCGTAGCCCTCCAGGATCTCCGGGCGCAGGTGCAGATCGTGCTGGGTGATGGTGTCGAAGGCGTAGCCCTCGCGGTCTGCCCAGTGGGCGAAATGGCGGTCGTACTGCGCCCAGCCGGCGGCGGCGTAGAAGAAGCTGTAGCCGTTGGCCACCGCCCATTCCTTGAACTCGTAGCGCGGGGCGGCCATCGGTTCGCGCAGCGGGGCGGTGATGCGCGGGGCGCCTTCGGGCAGCTTCACCAGCCCGCGCGTCCAGGGGCGCTGGAGGGAGAGCACGGGGCCCATCTCGTTGCCGTTGGGGCCGTGGGTGCCGAAGTAGGAATTGGCGCCGCCGAAATCGTTGTAGGCGGTCCAGGTGCAGGTGGGCAGCAGGTGCAGGATGCGGCCGCGCCGCGTGGCGGCGGTGGGGCGCACGACGAAGAAATGGTGCTGCACGAAGCGCCCGCCATCGGCCCGGGGCACGCTGGATTCCACGAGGTAGTAGCCGGAGCGCAAGTCTGCCGGCAGGGTGAAGCTATGCAGCGCCGGCCAGTTGCAGCCGGTTTGGTAGGCGCCCTTCGGCATCGGCGTGAAGTGGCCGGGAATGGCGTCGGCGCTGTGGATGACCTCAGGCTTGGCGCCGTCGCGCGTGATCGTCAGCATGAAGTGCGGCGCGTTGGTGCTGGCGTGGAACCGCACCGTCTCGCCGGGGGCATAGGAGATGGCATCGGTGTAGAGGTGGATTTCCGGCCAGGCGGGGTCTTCGCGCGGCGCCTCGTAGGGGCGCAGCTCCTGCCAGCTATGGTCGCCGGGCGTGGGGTAGATGGTTTTCGCGCCGACATTCATCCGGCTTTGCGGGGTGACGGTGGGGTCGTCGCCGTAGAGCGCCATGACGGGAATCCTTGTCGGGTTCGGCTCCGGGCAGGATCGCGCCAATCCCGCCCGGTGTGAAGCTAATGCCTTGACCCGGCGGGGCCATCACAGCCAGTTGGGCCGGCAGCTTGGGGGAATGGGGTGATGGCGTCGCGCTATGCGCTGGAAATCCGTGCGGCCACGGCGTTCGAGGCACCGGGCCTCGCCAGCTTTCTGGCCGAAGCCGGCCACACCATCGATGCCGCGGCCATCACGGAACGCCTGGCAGCCCTTCAAGGCGGCAGTGGTGTGGCCCTGGCAGCCCTGCAATGGGGGCCACCCAGCGGGCTGGTCATCCTGCACTGGTATCGAACGCTGGTCGCGCCGCGGCCCGTGGCCCAGGTCAGCCTGTTGCTGGTGGCCGCCGAGGACCGGCGCCGCGGCATCGGCCGCATGCTGCTCAAGGCCGCCGCCCAGGCCGCCCGCACCGCCGGGTGCGGCGACATGGAGATATTGGCGGCGCCGGGAGATGCGTCGCTACAGGCCTTTTGTGCCGCCACCGGGTTCGAGCCCGCGGGCGAACGCTTCGTCCGCCCGCTGCGCAAACGCACCTAGCTCAGCCCGGGATTATCCCCCCTGGGCGGATTCGGCCGAACCAGACAAGCGCAGCCCCTGTCAGGCTGAGCCCAGCCGCCACCCACCCCATGGCGGCCCAGGCCTCCGCAGCCACCAGAAGGCCACCCAGCAGCGCGGAGGCCATCCAGCCCACGGAGGCGCAGGAGATGTTGATGCCGAGCACGGTCGCCCGCACCTGCGGCGGCACGCCCCCCAGCAGGGCGAATAGCGGCGGCCGGCTTGCCCCGTTCACCAGCATGAAGGCACAGGCCACGGCCACGGCGCCGGGGAGGCTCCAGGCCGGCACGAACAGTGCCACCGCGGTGGCGCCGGTGGCCAACGCCGCCAGGGCGTAGAGCAACGGCCGGTTGGCCACCCGGTCGGTCACGCGCCCGCCCAGCAAATTGCCCAGGAAGTTGAACCCGGCCACCAGCATCAACGGCACGGGCAGTTGCACCAGGGTCAGGTGATGCGCGATCTGCAGGTAGGTGGCGAAATAGGTGGCCAGCGTGCCGAAGCAGATGCGCTCCGTGATGCTCGCGCCGAGCAGGGCGAGGGTGTGCGGGCCCAGTGCCGCGCGCACGCCGCCCCGCGCGGCGCCGGTGGCTGCCGCCTTGCCGCCGCCCTGCACCAGAATCGCGGTTGCAGCACCCACCAGCGCCGTGCAGCCGCCGATCCCCAGGCTCACCCCGCGCCAGCCGATATAGGCGCCGATCCAGCTTGCCACCGGCACGCCCACCAGCAGCGCCAGCGATTGCCCGCCGATCAGCCAGCCCATCGCCCGGCCGCGCTGGCTGTCGGCCACGCGGTCGCCCACCTCGCCATAGATGCTGCCCATGTAGATGCCGCTGGCGAGCCCACCCAGCACGGCGGCCAGCAGCACCTGCCAATAGGCCCAGGCCGCCGCCGAGCCCGCCATCATTGCCGCCATCACGGCCAGCGCCCCCACCAGCAGGCCGCGCCGCCCCAGCCGCCCGGCCAGCGGCCCGGTGAAGAACGACGACACCCCCACCGCCACCGAGGAGCCGGCGAGCATGTGCGAGAGCACCACGATGTCCACATCGAGGTCGCCCGCCATCTGCAGCAGGAAGGGGGCCCGGCCGGTGCCGATGGAGCTGGACATGAACATCCCGGCGCCACCCACCGCCAGCAGGCCCAGCGGCAGTGCCGCGGCGTCTCGTCGTGTCACGTTGCGTTTCTCCTCCCGCTACCCTCGCATGCCGCAGGCAGGTCCCGGAAGCCCGCTGCCGGGAACGGCGCGGTCCACGCTGTGTTGCAAAGGGTTCGCGCGGAACATCATGCCCGCCCGCATCACCGCGGTGGCCGCACTTCAGCCCAGCGAGATCGACTGGCTGCTGATGCCGCTGGCGCAGCCCCGTGCGGGGTTCAGGCCGTTTCGGTCGCGCGCATGGCAGGCCACCGGGCGGCCGGCGCGTTGTCGGCATTGCCGGAGCGTGGCTCATAGCCGAAGCGTTCGAAATCCTTCCAGAACAACTCCAGGATCAATGTGCGCGCGGTGCGGGTCACCACCGGCGCGGGGCCGGGCGGGATGCGGGTGCCCTGCAGGCGTTGCTGGTACCCGTTCTCCATCACGATCTGCCGCGGCCCGCGTGCGATGCCTTCGATCCCGTCGAGCCAGGTGACAAGGCGATCGATACCGTCTTCCAGGCGGAAGATCGTGGCCCCCTCCGGCACCAGGTGGGTGGCGGCGCAGGAATGGTTGTCCAGTTGATGCGGGATCACCGGTGCCCGCAACGACCAGAGCCAGTTCTCCAGCGAAACCCCTTGCGGGATGTTTCCCTCGATATCGCGCTGGAACCGGAACACCGACACGATGCGATCCTCCGGGTGCCGCACCACCGCGAAGCGGTGCCGGATCCAGCTTTCCGGAATCAGCCGCGACAACGCCGCCGCGGTCAGGTGCTGCGGCGAGGTTCTGGACCAGCGCTCCGCCTCGGGCACGGCCAGAAACGCAGGGTCCAGGAACGCCAGGGGCCCGAAGCGCTGAATGAGGTACTGCTCGATCGACGTTCCCGCGGCACGGGGAACATGAGCAAAGTACAGTAATCCGCCATTCATTAAAGCAAGCGGCATCAAGATACCTTTAAGTGTATGTTAATAATTTGTTCTTTCATCAAATAATACCATGTATTACTTCTCATCTCAAGACACGCGTGCCGTGATCAAGCCCCAGGCGCCCGGAATACCCGCCACGCGCCGCGGCAACCGGCGCTTAACGCATGGTTGCGCACATGAGGTGCATGCTCACCTCCCGCCCCCATACCGGCTTCAGGGTTCCGCCCAACGCCTATCTTCGCAGCGAGGATGTACGCTTCTCGCCCTCCGGCCGGCTGCTGGCGGTGGCAGTGCAGAACGCCGTCCACCTCATTGAGATCGCACCACACGAAACGCCCGTCCGCGTGATCCGGCAGACGGAGCTGCGCTCGCCGGGCCTCGCCTTCCCGCACGGGGTCGAGTTCCTGACGGAAGACATCATCGTGGTCGCCAACCGTGAGGCATGGGTCACGTTCTTCCGCCTCCCCGCCACCGATACCTGGCAGGACCTCATGAACATCGAGCCCATCCACGAGCTGGGCTGCCGCTGGTTCGGGCCGAAGGGCGCCACCCGGGTCATCGAGACCGGGCGGACGGTCCGCTGCGGCCCGGGCTCGGTCCGCCGGCACGGCGACCACCTGTTCATCTGCGCCAACCACACCAACACGCTCACCCGGCATCCCTTCACGCTGCGCGACGGCGTGATCACCACCGGCGAAGCATCGCTGCTGGCGCAAGGCGGCCTGCACATCCTGGACGGACTTGCCATCAGCGCCGACGGAAACTGGATCGCGCTGGCGGATGCCGGCAACAACCGGGTCGTGCTGTGCCACGCCGAGACAGGCGCGGAGGCATCGGTGCTGACGGATCCGCACCTGCACTCCCCGCACGGCCTGTGCTTCGATCCGACCGGGCGCAAGCTCTATGTCAGCGATGCCGGCGAGCAGCTGGTCCATGTGTTCACACGGCCGGACGGGCGCTGGGATGCCGCCATGGACAGCAGCGCCTTCTGCCTGCCGGGCATTGGCGATGAGCCGTTCTGGAAAACCAAGCTCTCCGTGCCGGAGGAACTCCGCGGCCTCGTCGGCGGGCTGAAGGGGCTGGACATCCACCCCTCCGGGCGCCTGCTGGTGGGCAGTTGCCTCAACCAGCCGCTGGCGTTCTTCGAGGCGGCCGCCACCCCCGAGCCCGCCCGCCACCGGCCTGTGCAACGGCAGGCACCGGCGGCCCTGATGGTCTCCGTCCATCTGCCGAAAACCGCCGGCACCAGCTTCCGCGCCACGCTCGAAGACCATTTCGGGCCTGGCCTGCAAACCGACTACGACGACAAGCCGCTGCACAAGGGCGTGTCTGAACGCAACCTGGCCAGCCTTGAAGGCGCCGTGTCGAACTTCCTGGGGAATTTCGACGGCGTCGCCTGCATCCACGGGCATTTCCTGCCCATGAAATACCTCCTGCTGCGGGACAGGCTGAACCTGGAATTCGTCACCTGGCTGCGCCATCCCGTCGACCGGCTGGTCTCGCACTACGAATTCTGGAAGCGCCACTACGTTGCGGGCACCGCCGGCCCACTACATCGCACCGTCGTCACCCAGGAGTGGTCGCTGGAGCGGTTCTGCCTGAGCGAGGAGCTCCGCGACGTCTACGCCTCGTTCCTGTGGGCGTTCCCGCTGGAGTATTTCTCCTTCATCGGCATTGTCGAGCACTACGAGGAAGACCACGCGTTCTTCGTCCAGGATCGCCTCGGTGCCTGCGTTGCGCCGAAACGGCTGAACGCGGCGCCGCAGCGCGAACGGCCCGCAGCGCTGGACAGCGGGCTCCGGCGGGACATCGAGGCGTTCCACGCGGCCGACATGCGCCTCTACGAAACCGCCCTGGCGATGCGGAGCCGCCGGCTCGGCGGCTGACGACCGGGGCGGCGCTATCCGACGGCGCGAAGCCCCTCCAGGCGCCCGAAGGCCGCCATCCGGTCGTTCAGCGTGCGGATCGCCGCGTCCGGCATCGCGACACCGATTTCCAGCAGCCGGTGATCCGGGTCCATGCCCTTGTGGTAGTGCAGGATGCGTGGAGCCACATCCGGCAGCTGGGCCGCGGGCAGGTGCGTGGGATAGTTCCATTCGATCGGCAGCGGCGTGACCCGCAGGCCCATTTCCCGCAGCGCCAGGGCAAAGCCGAGCTGGTCGGCATTGCGCACGTGCCGGCCCAGGATGTCCCCCTGATCCAGGCACCACAGGGCCCATTTGCGCCAGCGCGGCGCCAGGTCCGGCAGGATGGCGCAGTCCAGGATGTAGAACCCGCCATTGCAGTTGTTGCGATCGGTCCGCCGCCCGCCACCGGGCGGGCAGCTGACCGTCACCCAGTCCGGCTCCCCCAACCCGGCCGCTTTGAACAGCGCGGCGATGGCGGGCTCGGGCGGGTTGGGATGGTCAACCACCTTGGCCATGGCCTGGGCCGTGCGCGCGGCGGCGGCATGCGGCAGTTCCATCGGGCCGACCCAGGCGGTGTCGCAATCCATCAGCACCACGTGGTCGAACCCGCCGCCCATGAAGGTTTCAAGCTGGGCGATCTTGTTGCAGTGGGGGTTCCGCGGGTCGGGCGGCACGATCGGCACGATGGTGACGCCCAGCGCCGCCGCCCTGGGCAGAAGCTCCGCCGTGCAGCCCACGGGCGCATGGATGAACACATCCGAGGGCGGAATGCCGTGCAGTTGCAGCAGGCAGTTCAGCCATAGCGCGCATTGCACCGAAAGGGCCGGCGCCGCATCCAGCACGCAGGAGAACGCAACGCGGCCGCGCACGGGCCGGGCGCCTGGCGACGGGGCGGCCGATGCCGCGCGCGCGCGGTCCCGTTCCGCCAGCGCGTTCGCCAAGGCGGAAGCGGCGGCCCATCGTCCGCGGCGCTCGGCCTCCCGAAGGGCCAGGAGCTCGGCCTTGGCCTGTTCTGCCTCGGCCTGCGCGGCTTCGAAGTCGGCGGCCGGTTCCGCGGCAGCGGGCTGGAACAGCGCCGCGGTGGCCGCGATCGTACGGGCGGTGTGGCGGGTGATGGCGTCGAACCCGCCATGGGGCAGGCAGC
>CANHKG010000060.1 GCA_947460455.1 Rhodospirillales bacterium
GCCGAGTTCCGGCTCTACGACACCGACGAGAGCGCCAAGCCGGCCGGTGAATTCCTGGCCCGCTTCTCGATGCTGGCTATCGCGCCGCTGGGTGCGCCCTACCTGCCCTGACCTGCGGCTCCCCGCACAATCTGAAAGGCCCCGCCCATGAGTACGAACCTCGTGCGCATGAAGTTCGCCGCCGTCGCGGCCAAGATCGAGACGGTGCCCGGCACCGACGCCATCGGCGGCACGCCCGCGGCCGCGGACTGGATCGCCTCGGAGATGGAGGTCCAGTTCGATCCCACCATCATTGAGCTGCCCGAGCTGACTGGCTCGCTCGACAAGGCATCGTCCGTCGTTGGCGGCCTCAAGCCGCGGCTGCGCCTGCGCATGCCGCTGCGCGGTTCCGGCACCGCTGGCACGGCGCCGGATTTCGGCAAGCTCATGCGCTGCAGCACCTTCGCCGAACTGGTCACCGCTGCCGCCATCGGCGCCCCGACCGCCGCCACTGCCGGCACCACCACCACGGTCACTGCCGCCACGCCATTCGGCACCACCGCCCAGCAGTATCGTGGCATGCCGCTCATCGTCACCGGCATTGCCGCCGGCACCACGGGGATCGTCGACTATACGGCGGCGCGGGTCATCACCACGGGAGATACGGCTGGGACGGCCTACACGATCGGCAGCCTGCTGCAGATCCCGATCAACGTGCTCTACAGCCCAACCTCGGACGAGAGCGTCTACAAGACGGCGACGATCTACTTCTACGCCGACGGCCTGCTCTGGACCTTCACCGGAGCGCTGGGCACCCCATCGCTCGAACTCACCACCGGCGGCATCGGCTTCATCAGCTTCGAGATGCGCGCCCAGTTCGCCAGCAAATCCGCCACCGCCGTGCCAGCCGGTGCAGCCGCGGTGCTACGCCCAACACCGCCGCGCTTCGTCGGCGGCAAGTGCCAGCTCAACAAGGCGCTGGCCCAGGTCCGCACGCTGACTATCAACGCCGGGGTCAACGTCATCCTGCCGGACGACCCGGAGAGTGCCGAGGGCTATGGCGCTGCCCTGCCGATCGAGCGCGACGTCGCCGGCAACCTCGACCCCTACATGAACACCACCAATTCGGTGGCGCTGTTCAACGCCTTCCGAGCGGGCACACCGATGTCGCTGATGGCGATCATCGGCAGCACGCCCGGCAACCGCTTCGTGGCGATCGTGCCGAACGCCAAGGCAATCGCCATGGACCCGGGTGCCCGCGACGGCCTCGGCCAACACGGCATCAGCTTCCAGGGCGATGGCGCCGACAGCGCCTTCTACCTGGCTCAGTTCTGAACCACCCACCAATCTCCAGGAGACTCCCCATGGATGGCATGACCGCCCCGCCGGTGTTCTCGGCGCACGACCTCGTGGCCTTCACCCCGCCGGGAAGCCCCCGGACCTACCGCCTGGCGCCACTGACCTATCGCGAGCGCATTGCCTTCCGAACGGCCCTCGCGCGCGAGGCCGGCATGCGCCCCTCGCAGCAGGATGTCAGCAACGGCCTGCGCACCGCGTTGCGCGAGATCGCGCCGGTCAATCTAGAGGAGGCCCTGGCCGTGGTCGATGAGGTCGACGCGGCACGCGAGACGGTGGATGCCGCACCGGACGACGCAGCGCTCAAGGCCAAACTGGCCGAGGCGCAGGCGCGGCTCGCGGTGATCATCACCGCCTGCATGGACGTGCCGGTCTATGCTGAATTGCGCGCGGCCGGCGAGCGCTGGACCGGCATGGCCCCATGGGTGGCGTGCCGGCACGCGCTGCGGGGTTGGGAGGGGCCGGGTCTGCCGCCGTTCCAGCGCGACAAGGGGCTGGTGCCGGAGGCGCTGCTCGACGCGATGCCCGCGAGCGAAATCGCGGCCGTGGGGTGGCGGGCGTTCCTGCTGGTGTCGCTGGACCGGAGTGCGGAGGGAAACTCCGCGGCGCCCTCGCCGTCGCCCGGGACCCCGACGCCTTCGCCGGAGGGCTGAGGCCGGAGGACGGGTCGGATTGGCTGGTCGCCGGCGAGGCGTGGCCAGGCAGCAACCCCAGGCTGACGGTGACCGCGGCCTGGCATGACGTCGTCCGGCTCTGGGCGGCCTGCCGGGATCCCGAGGGCGGCATCGCCCACTGGCCGGATGCGGGTGGCGTTGGCGATCAGGCCGCCTGGGTGGTCGACGCCTTCGGCGCGCTCGCCTCCCTCCACGCGGCGATGAACGAGGCAGAGCAGAAGCTACGGGGGCAGCGATGAGCTTCGTCCGCGCCGCCGTGTTCGGCCGGCTCAAGCCGGCGATGCAGGCCGAGGTGCGTGCTGTCGCTGGCGCGCTGCGTCGTGCCGTGGCCGCGACTGGGGCCGAAGCACAAACCGAACTTCGTGCCCAGGCGCGGTCAGCCGGCTTCAAGGATGGCGGTCGTAGCATCGCCAATGCCTGGCGGTTGAACCTCTATCCGGCAGGCGGTGTCGCACCTACCACGTTCAAGCCGGCCGCCCTGGTCTGGTCGCGGATGCCGACGGTGGTCGATGCCTTCGACCGAGGGGCCCAGATCGTCGCGCGCGGTCGGAAGTACCTCGCCTTCCCCACTGGCAATAACGCCATCGGCGGTCGTCGCGCTGGACGGCGTGGCGGGCTGCGGATCACACCGGCGCAGATGATCCAGGCCGGGCGGCGGGGCGAGGCTTTCGTGCTGCCGAGCAAGTCGCGGTCCGGCACCGCCCTGTGGTGCCTGCGCGTCGTCGCGGCCACCGGGACATCGCGCCGCACGCGCAACCAGCTGCGCCTGTTCGTCGGCAGCGGCACAGAAGTGCTGACCGGCCATCGCAAGGGCCAAGCGCAGCGCCGGCAGGACGTCCTCGCCCAAGGGTTCGTGCCGATGTTCCTGCTGATGCGCCGGGTGTCGCTTCGCCGGCGGCTGGATGTGGGCGGCGTGCGCTCCCGTGTGCCGGGTTGGTTTGCGCGCAACGCGATGGCCGAACTGCGGGGGATAAAGCCGTGAATGGTGCTGCCGCCCGCACCGTCGGCATCCGCGTCTCCACCGAAGGGGCGGACCGCGCCCGCCGGGAACTCGAGCAGTTCGGCACGGCAGGTGAGGCCGCGTTGCGGCGCGTTGAGGTGGCCAGCGCCGCAGCCTCCCCCTAGCTTCAGCGCTTGGCCGGCGCATCGGATGTGGCCACGCGCGCCTTCCAGGGCATGGGTGGCTCCCTCGGGTCGGTGGGAAGCACCTTTGCGGGAGTGTCCGTCGCCGCAGGTGGACTGGTCGCCGGCTTTGCGGCCATGGGCGCCGCGGCGGTCGCCGCCGGGGTGCAGATCGCCAAGGCCGGCGACACCGCCACCGCCGTTCTGGCCCGCATGGCCAGTGCCACGGGTTCCGCCTCCGCGGCCGAGCGCGCTTTCGAGGGACTATTTCGCCTGTCGCAGCAGACCGGCATCTCGGTCGCTGATAGCGCGGGTGCCTTCGCCCGCTTTGCCGTTGCCGCCAAGGAGGTGGGCGCCACCAATGACCAGGTGCTCCGCCTGGTCGGCGGGCTGCAGAAGGCCGGCATCG
Source organism: Rhodospirillales bacterium (assembly GCA_947460455.1). Lineage (GTDB taxonomy): Bacteria > Pseudomonadota > Alphaproteobacteria > Acetobacterales > Acetobacteraceae > CAMDGX01. Next base: position 3,541 of record CANHKG010000060.1, read on the forward strand.
TCGCTGGGGCATCGGCCGAGGAGACGGGCGCCGCCACCCAGCAGTTGGCCCAGGCCCTGGCGTCGGGCGTGCTGCAGGGCGACGAGCTCCGCTCGCTGCTGGAGAACATGCCGCAGATGGCGCAGGCGTTGGCCAAGGAGCTGGGCGTCGGCATCGGCCAGCTTCGCCAGATGGGTAGCGAGGGCAAGCTCACTGCCGATCGGGTACTGCCGGCGCTGATCGCCGCAGGGCAGAAGCTAGCCACCGAGTTCGACAAGCTGCCGCCGACCATGGGCCGTGCGTTCGGCGTGCTCGGCGCGGCAATGGACAACTTCGCCAGCCAACTCGACAAGGCGCTCGGGCTGTCGCAGGCCATCGCCAAGGCGGCGATGGACGCCGCCGCCGCGGTCAATGCGGTGCAGCGCTATGTCGCGCCAACAGACCGTCAGGCGGCCGAGAACGACGTCGCCCGCAGCCGCGCTCGTCTGGAAGCCCTGCGCGCCGGTCCGGCGATGGACGATGGCTCCGATCCCGCCCGCGGCTACTCCGCCATCCAGCGCGCGCAGTTGCAGGGTGCGGCGACGGCCAGGCAATCGGCCCTGCGCCAAGCGGAGAGCGACTACCGCACCGCCAATGACCGGCTCGGTGAGATCGAGCGCGACGCGCAGCAACAGCGTTTTGGCGAGTATGTTATCGCCCAGGCCAAGGCCGCCGACGCCGCCCGCACCCGCACGGCCCAGGAGGTGCGTGAGGTCGTCGAAGCCAACGACAAGAAGCTCAAGGCGACGCGGGATTACCAGGAACAGCTGGCCAAGATCGCCCGTGCCGAGGCGGCCGGCGTCACCACCCTGCCGGGCGGGGCGGCCTTCGATGCCACCAAGGCGCGCGCCGACGCGCTGCGCGAGTATCAGGACAAGCTGGCCAAGGCCAATGAGGAGGGCCAGAAGGCCGCCAAGCTGGCCGACGACCAGGCCGCCAAGGTGGCCAAGGTCTCTGAGGCGCTCGCCGTCGAGCGCGACCGGCAGACCCGCCTGACCGAAGCCCAGCGCCAGGGCAACGATGCCATCGCGGCGCTCAACGTCGCCCTGGAGATCGAAAAGCAGCTGCGCGAGGCCGGGATCCCCGCCATCGAGAAGCGCACCGCCGCGCAGCAGCGTGAGGCCGAGGCGATCGAGGCCACGGTGCGCCAGATCGAGGTGCAGCGCGCCGCCTACAAGTCAGCCCAGGACGACCAGAAGAAGCTCGACGAGGCGAGGAAGGAGCAGGAGCGCCAGGTCCAGTCCACCACCGATGACGTGGTGCGCTACGCCGGCGACCGCTTCGCCGACCTGTTCAGCACCACGGGCCGCGGTTGGGCGGGGCTGATGGACGATCTCTACCGTCTGGCCCGCGCGACCTTCGCGCGCATCGCTGCCGAGGCGGTGATCCGGCCCATCGTCACCCCCATCGTGCAGGGTATCTTCGGTGGCGGTGGGATCGGTGGCGTCGGGGGCACGGCCTCGGGCGGAAGCTCGCTGCTGAGCCTACTCGGGCTCGGCAACATCGGCGAGTCGCTGGGGCTCACCGGATCGGGCGGCCTGCTCTCCAGTATTGGCTCCGGCCTCGGTCTGACCGGCGCGGGTGGGTTGCTGGGCGCGACGGCCATCACCGGCTGGGGCACATCGACCAGTGCCGCACTGGGTGCCATGGGCGGAGCCTACGGCCCGGCCTCGCTCGCCCAGCTGCAAGCCTTCGGGGGCGGCGGGCTGTTCGGCGGCACCGGCGCGACCTTCGGCTCGCTGCTCGGTGGCGCTGGTGCCGGCTTCGGCGCCGGCATGCTGCTGAACGGCCTGCTCGGCGGCAACCAGACCGGCGGCATGGTCGGCTCCGGTGTCGGTGCCGCCGCGGGCGCGGTGCTGGGCAGCATCATCCCCGGCCTCGGTACGCTGTTGGGTGGCATCCTCGGCGGCGCCGCCGGTGGCGGCCTTGGCGGTCTGTTCGGTCCCGGCGAGAGCGTGCGCGGCTTCGGCCTGCGGTTGCAGAGCGCCGGCTGGGGGCCTGACGCGGCGCCGTCAAACGCGATGGCCGACCAGCTGATGCCGATTGACTACCGTTTCTACAACGACAGCGGCAAGGCGGTCTTCGCCCAGGCCGAGCAGGTTGTCGCCGCCACCAACGCCTATCTGGCCCAGCGGGGCCTGCAGGTGGGTGGCGTCAGCGTCATCGGCGGCAACAAGAACGGCGCCGACTATTCTTGGGCCGATGCCGGCTCGGTCGAAGAGGCGTACACTCGACTGCGCTTTGCCTCGCGGGACAACGCTGACCTCACCCGCTCGCTACAGGGCAAGACCTTCTCCGGCGTGGACAAGCTGGCGCAATGGGTCGATGGCTTCCTGGCCGCCCAGGCCGAGATCGACAAGCTCGGCACGGCGCCGCTGGCGGCCTTCACGCAGCAGATCGACGCCATCAACGCCGCCTTCGACAAGGCAACCGAGACGGCCCGCACGTACGGGCTCGCCGAGGGCAAGCTTGCCACCGAGCGCGCCCGCCAGATCGCGGCCTTGGAGGCGCAACGCACCGAGACGCTGCGCCAGGGCGAGGTGGCGCTGGCGGTGCGCCGGCTCACCGCCGAGGGCAACACCGAGGCCGCGGAACTGGCCCGGCAGACCGAGGCGGCGCGGCAGGAGACGCGGGCCTTCACCGAGCAACTCGAGGCGCTGGCGACCGCCGCCGCGGAGAAGTCGCGGCTGCTGGTGGAGCTGGAGGAGACGCAGGCGGCGGAACGCGCCGCCATCATTGCACGCTATGCCGAGCAGGCGCGCGATGCCCTGCTGCGCACCGGTGGCGCCATCCGTACCTATCTAGATGGGCTACGCGCCGGGGTCGCTGGCGGCGCATCGCCCACCGACCGTCTCACTGAGGCGCAGAACGCCTTCGGGCGGGACCTCGCCTTGGCCCGTGGTGGCGACGGCGATGCGCTGTCCCGCATCACCCAGTCCGCCGACACGCTGTTGGCGGCCGGGCTTGGCATGTATGCCTCCGGCACCGACTTCCATGCGCTGCGCCAGTTCGTCATCTCCAGCCTGGAGAACCTGCCGGCCACCCAATCCTACGACGCGCAGATCCTGGCAGCCCTTCAGCAGCTGGGTGGTTCGATCGACGTCGAAGTCGGCATTGAGGTGGTGCGGGTCATCACCGAAGCGTTGAACGCGCTGCCGGATGCCGACCGGGCGCGGCTGGTGCAGACCGCCACGGTGCTGCGCACGGTCGAGGAACGGCTCGGCCGGCTGCTGACGGACGGTGAGATCGACGCCCTGGTGCTGGGTGCCGTCGTGCGCCGCGACATCGAGCAGTCGATGCAGCGCGACCTGTCCGTCGCCGAGCGTGCCGGGTTGGTGCAGGCGGCCGATATCACCCGGGCCATCCAGCAGGCGATGGCACGTGACCTGTCGCCCACCGAGCGCGCCGGGCTGGTCTATGATGCCGACATCACCCGCGCCATCCAGCAGGCCATGGGCCGCGATCTCTCGGTCGCCGAGCGCGCCGGCCTGGTGCAGGCCGCCGACATCACCCGGGCCATCCAGCAGGTGATCGGGCGCGACCTGTCGCCCGCGGAACGCGCCGGGCTGGTCTACGACGCCGATATCACCCGCGCCATCCAGCAGGCGATGGGGCGCGACCTCACCGACGCCGAGCGGGCTGGCCTGGTCCAGGGCGGCGGCATCCTGCGCAGCATCGAACAGGCGATCGGCCGCAACCTCTCGGAGGTCGAGCGCGACAGCCTGGTGCAAGGTTCCAGCATCGCCCGCATCGTCGAACAGGCGATGGGCCGCGACCTCACCGCGCTCGAACGCGCCGGCCTGGTGCAGGGCGGCAGCATCCTGCGCAGCATCGAGCAGGCGATCGGGCGCAGTCTCTCTGACGCCGAGCGCGACAGCCTGGTGCAGGGTGCCAGTGTCGAGAGGGTGATCGAGCAGGCCATCGGCCGCGACCTCACCGCCGACGAGCGTGCCGGGTTGATCCAGGCCGCCAGCGTCGTCCGCACCGTCGAGCAGCAGTTGGGTCGGGCTCTGACGGACGCCGAGCGGGCCCTGGTCATCGAGAGCGCCATCGTCACCCGCGGCATCAACCAGACCATCTTCGCGCCGACCGGCACCATCGTCGTGCCGGAGAACGAGGCGGTGCTGCGTGGCATCTTCCAGCAGGTGCTGGCGGCCACCGGCGCCCAACTGCTGACGGACGAAAACATCACCCGCATCATCCGCCAGGCGGTCGAAACCACCGAGACGATCCAGATCAGCCGCTCGATCGACGACAAGCTCTCCGGCCTGCTCACCGCCGCCAACGCCATCCTCGCCACCATGCGCGACGACATTGCCGCGACACGGGGCTTCACCGACCAGATGGTGCAGAACACCCAGACGCTGATCGACGGCCGCCCCGGCGATGGCGGCGAGGGTGGCGGTGGTAGCTTTGCCCTCGGCGGAGTCTTCGCCGGCGGCAATGTCGTGCCCTTCGCGCGCGGCGGCATCCCCGATCTGATGAATCAGCCGACCCTGGCGCCGATGGCACTGTTCGGTGAGGCTGGCCCTGAGGCGATCATGCCGTTGGCCCGCCGTGGCGATGGCTCCCTCGGCGTCCGCGCCACCATGCCCGCGGCCTCCGACAGCCTGCGCGCCAATCTCCAGGCGCTGCGCCAGGAGGTTGCCGACTTGCGCCAGGTGCTGCGCGAGGCGGCGGTCCTGATCGCCGGCGAGGTGCGTGCCGGCACCAGTGGCACCACCGAAGCCGTCCAGAAGCTGCGCAACACCGTCCGGGATGTCGCCTGATGCCTGACGGTTTGATCACTCTGGTCGAGGTCACCGCCTACGACCCGGCCATCCCCGGCACCCGCGTGCTGCGCTTCACCTCCGGCCTCGGCACCATGACTCGGCCGACGGAGGTTCCCCCGAACGTCCACTTCGCCCCGCGCCTGCAGCAGCCGATCCGCTTCAAGCGCACCATGTTCTCCGCCGCCCGCCTCGCCGGCGGCAGCACGGTCGGCGTCGGCGACATCGTGCTCAACAACCTGGACCAAGGCCTCGCCTATCTGCGCGACCTCGGCATCGACGGCCGCGAGGTGGTGGTGCGCGTGGGGCCGCAGGACGCCCCCTATCCCGCCGGCTTCACTACCTTCCTGACCGGCACCGCCGAGCAGGTCGAGGTCGGCGCCCGAACCGTGACCATCCGCCTGCGTGACAAGCTGCAGATGCTGGCGCTGCCGCTCCAAGCCAATCTCTACGCCGGCAACAATGCCCTCCCCGCCGGCGCCGAGGGCAGTGGCGACGACATCAAGGGCCGCCGCAAGCCGCTACTGTTCGGGCGGCGCTACCAGCTGATCCCGGTGCTGGTGAACACTGCCCGGCTGATCTACCAGTTCCATGACGGCCAGGCCCAGGCCGTCGACGCCGTCTACGACCAGGGCGTGGCCCTGACCTTCTCGGGGAACAACCGCGCCAGCCTGGCAAGCCTCGAAGCCGCGACGATCGCCGCCGGGCAGTTCGACACCTGCCTCGCCCTCGGCCTGGTTCGCCTCGGGGCGTCGGCCGTCGGCCGCGTCACCATGGATGCGCGCGGCGACGCCGCCGGCGGTTACGTCGCCAAGGCCGGCGAGATCGTCCAGCGCATGCTGACGCAGCGGTGCGGCGTTGCTGTCGGGGATCTGGATGCCGGGTCCTTTACCACCCTCAACGCCGCCGCCACGGGCGAGTGCGGCGTGCACCTCACTGGCGAGGTGATCCGGCAGCAGGCGGTGGACCAAGTCCTCAGCGGCTGCGGCGGCTGGCTCGCCCCCACCCGCACTGGGCTGTGGCAGGTCGGGCAGCTGCTGGCACCGACCGGCAGCCCGGCCTTCACCTTTACCGACGTCGAGATCGAGGCACTCGACACGCTGGCCACCCGCGATGCCGATGCCGGGATCCCGGTGTGGCGGGTCCGGCTGCGCGGCCGGCCCTACGTCGAGACCACTGCCAATGACCTCGTCGCCGTTGGCCCGTCGCTGACCGAGGCCCGCCGTGCCGAGTTGCTGCAACCCTGGCGCGAGGCGATCGCCAGCGACCCCGCGGTGCAGACCGCCCATCTCCTGGCTCCCGAGATGCTACGCGACACCTGCCTGCAGCAAGCCGCCGACATGGCCACCGAGGCCAGCCGGGTGCTCGCCCTGCACAAGCTGCGTCGCGACTTCACCCAGGTCGGGGTCTGGCTCACCCAGGCTCGGGCCGCAATCGATCTCGGCAGCGCGGTGCGTCTGGTCACCAGCCGCCTCGGTTACGGCGCCGGGCGCGATTTTCGCGTCGTCGGCATCGACGTCGACGGGGTCCAGACTCCCGGCGGCCCGCGCTCGCAGCTCACCCTCGACTTGTGGGGCTGACCGTCATGACAAACATCCAATTCCAATTCTACAGCAAGGCGCCTGTCGCGACGCTCTCGGGCGGCACCTGGCTTGCCGCAGCACCGCTGGCCAATCTGCAACAGAACCTTCTCAGCCTGCGCGCGCGGTCCAGCAACCTGCTGCTGGCCTCAACCAAGCTCAACATCGATCTCGGCGCGACCAACATCCCCGTCCGCATGATCGGGTTGGCGCGGCACAACCTCACGCGCGATGCACAGGTGCGGATCAGCGCCGGCACCACGGCTGGTGGCATCGACCTCTACTCCACCGGCTGGATCCCGGTCTGGCCTGCGGTCTACTTGCCTGAAGACCTCGAGTGGGAGGACGACAACTTCTGGACCGGTCAGCTCTCGGCCGAGGAAGTGGTCGGCTACCCCAGCCACGGCATGCACGACGCCGGGACCAACATCCGCGCCCGCTACTGGTCCATCGAGCTCAACGACACCACCAACCCGGATGGCTACGTCGAACTGGCCCATCTGCGGATGGGCACGATCTGGTCGCCCCAACGCAACTTCGCCCGTGGCGCCCAACTGGTCTGGGAGGACCGCACCGTCTCCGACTACTCCCTCGGCGGCGTGCTCTACAGCGAGACCCGTCCCCCGGCCCGCGTGCTGCGCCTGGCGATGAAGGGCATCACCCGCGTCGAGGCCTTTGGCGCCCTGCTCGACGCTCAGCGCCTGCTCGGCACCCACACCCCGTTCTGGGTCGTCCCCAGCCCCGACGACACCGCCCGCCGCTTCAAGCGCGACTTCCTGGCGCGCTTCCGCAAGCTCGACCCGATCACCCAGGCCTTTCACGACGCCCACGAGACGGTCCTGGAACTGGAGGAATGGCTATGAGTGCCGACGATTGGGCCTACCTCGCCGCCCGCAGCGACGCCGACTTCCCCAACGGCCTGTTCCGCATCTACTTCCGCCCCTCGCTGAACGCCGTCGGGCGTACGGCCCTGGACGTGGCCTACCTGGCCACCGCAGCCCAGGCCTCCGCCGATGCCGCCTCCGGCAGCCTGGCCACCCAGATGGCGTTGGGAACCGCGGCCAATGGCGTCGGTAACGAGCCAATGGACCTGCCGCGCATGGCCTTCCTCAACAGTGAGGGCTTCCGGCAATGGGATTTGGCCGCCCACCACTACCCCAACCTGCAGAACGCCACCTACCAGATCACCGCCCACGACCTGGACAAGCTGCTGCTCTGCACCAGCGGCACCCGAACCTGGACCCTGCCGGTGGTGACTGACGTCTGGATCGGCTGGCGCGCACGCCTGCGCAACCGCTCGGGCGCCAGCCTCACCCTCAATCCCGGATCCGCCGCCGACGCCATCAATGGCGGCACGGCTGGCACCGGCATCGCCATCGCGACCGGCAGCGCCATCCTCACCCTGGTCTGCACCGGCGCCAACGCCTTCGAGGTCGCCTGATCATGTCCGTCGAACCCTGGATCAACTGGCAATTCCACAAGACGCCGGGTCACATCGACCCGCGGGTGATCTTCACTCGGGCGGGCATCGGCCGGGTCACCAATCGCCTCGGCCTGGTCACCCCGGTGCCAGCCAACACCGCCCGCTATCGCTTCCATCCCGTCAGCGGGTTGAGCGAGGGGCTGCTCGTTGAGGCACAGCGCACCAACCTCCTCCTGCGGTCTGAGGAGTTCGAGAACGCCGTCTGGACCACAACGAACCTCACAGTCACGGCCAACAGCACCACAACGCCGGATGGCACCACGACAGCAGACACACTTGCGGCCACCGGGGCTGGCGGCAAGATCGCCCAGGCCGTGACCATCACCGCCGGCCGAGGCATCGCCCTCGGCGTCTACGCAAAGGCCAATGCGAGTTCCTGGGTCATCCTCTCGCTCAGCGACGGGACCAACACCGTCGACTGCTGGTTCAATCTCGCTGCCGGCACCACCGGGACACATACCATCGGCGGTTCCGGCGGTGGGTTCACCCTGTCCTTTGCGCAGAAGTGGATCGAGGCGCAGCGCAATGGTTGGTACCTCTGTGCGCTCGAGGTCACCAGCAGCGTGTCCACCACCATCGCCGCCAGCATCGCCCCGGCCGCCGCGGACAACACCGCCAGCGCAACCGGCAACAGTCTCTTTGCCTGGGGTGCCCAGTTGGAGGCCGAGTCCTCGCTGACAAACCTCTCCAGCTACATCCCGACCACCAGCGCCACCGTCACCCGCAGTGCCGATAACCTGATCCTGCCGGTGACATCCTCCCAGGTGGCACTGGATCGAGGCACGATGATCTTCGAGTTTGTGCCACGGCCAGTGCCGCTGGTGATCGGCGGCGCCACCGTGGTTCTCGGCGGCATCGGCGACACCTTCAGCAACACGATCTACATCTCGCGCCAGGGGAACACCTCGCTTGGTGTGACCTACATCCCGTCTGGTGGCGCCAGCAGCACCGTAAGCCGGACCTGTGCCTTCACGCCGGGGACGACATACCGCTTTGGCGTCGCTTGGCAGCCCGGGCGCTATGCCATTTGCATCGACGGCGGCGCCATTGCCGCCGGGCAGAGCAACATCGTGCCTCTGGCTTCAGTCGCCCGTATTGCGGTCGGGTGCGCGCCCTGGTCGACGTCATCGCCAAACACACTCAGCAACGCCGTGCACCGGGCCTTCGTCTACGCACCGATCTGCGTGCCAGACGCCGCGTTGCAGCAGCTGACCGCTCCATAGGGAAACCTTGCCATGTGGATCACCACCTACCACCGGTTCACCAACCGGACGGCGTTCCTCGAGGCGTGCCAGGTCGCCGGATGGACCTGTCCGCCGGGACGGGATCCCGAGCTTCCGCAGGGTGTGGCCATGGATATTTTGGGGCCTATCGTCGCCCCGGCGCAGTTGGGCGAAGGTGGTGTCCCAGTTGCCGGCGAGGTGATCGACCCGCGGTATCACGTCAACGTCGCCTGGCATGGCCACGACCCCGACCCCGCCTTCCAGACATCACTGGTCATGCCGGCGACACCGTCGCGGGGATGGGATGTCGCGACGGCTCCGGCATCCCAGCCGCCCGTGCCGACCAGCGTTCCGGCCTGGAAGGGCAAGGCGGCACTGAGGGATGCGGGGCTGCTGGCGGTGGTTGAGGTGGCCGTCGCGGCTGCCGTCTCAGCGGCTGGCGGCCGCGTACAGGACGCTTGGACGGGCGCGTCCGAATGGAGCCGTAACAGCGGCTTCCTGCTCTCGCTTGCAACGGTCCTGGGGCTGACCATGCAGCAAATCGACGGACCGTTCCGCGCAGCGGACGTCATCCAAAACCGAACGCCGCCAGCCCACCTTCTCCTTAAAAGCCTAACTCTGCGTCCGTCGTGTTCGCTTCGTCATGTTCGCTCCTGATCCGCTGCAACCTCGCCGCTGTCAGGCAGGAAATCCACCTATCGGGCTGTTCGAATTTCCCGAGCCACCTCTGTGGCTGGAATGCGTCGGAATCAGTGGCTGGCTGGCGTCGGAATACGCACACCACCGCGTGCGAATGCGTTGCCAGGCGCGGCGGAGCAGCACAGGTCAGCGGAACCGCGTCGGCCAGGATCGGCGGCTTGCCGGGCTTGCGCGTCTTGTCGCGCAACAGCCCCTCCACTCCCTCGTCGGCGAAGCGTTGCTGCCAGCGCCAAACCATCGGCCGGCTGACATCCAGTTGCAGCCCTACTTGCTGCGCCGCCGACCGAGTCGAGCACGACCCGCGCCCGCTCGATATGCTTGCGTTGGCGGCTGCGGTCCAACGCAATCGCCTCCAACCGCTATCTATCCCGTCCGTTCACCACAACGCAGGCTGTCTATGTTATCCGCATAGGCTCGCATAGCACCAAGATGATCTGAATCAGAAGAATGGACCAAAGCACTACCATCATCTCTCGGCAAACGACCACATATAGCCTGAATCAATATTGGCGGCCACGCTTCAAAGTTTTTCAATGATCTGCAAAAGGCCTCTGACCAATTTCTGGCCATATCGCGCGCCGCCGTTACAAAGACAATGCAGGCAAGCTCTTTATCTGCCCCTGCGTCAGACAGTTTCCCACGCCTCAAACGCGCTCATTTCCACCGTGCACGACACACCAGCCAACACCCCGGCTCCAGCCGACTCTCGCTCATCAATAGCCAACGATCCTGCTCTGCAAACCCCTGCAATACGGCCAAAGCGTGCGGATTCCGAGCCCCCTGCCGCACCACCTCCACATCATGTGTCACCGCCAACCGCTCCAGCAGCGCCTCCTGCAGCCCCCGCAGCTTCAAATCGTGACATTCTACCAAAATATCCGCTCGCGCTAACTGCGGCACCGCTACCGGATCCAGCAACGCCAATTCATCGCCATCACAATCCATTACAACCAACGGCGCCGGATCCTCCATCAAAAACGCCGCCAACCCCTCAAGTGTACAGCGGCCTACCACATCTACACTGACACCATTCAGTTCAGCCGCTTCCGCACAAACCTGCTGCGCACTTTCCTCCACATCAAACGCAACCACCCGCGACTGTGATAGCAGGCGCGCCAATCCAACCGCATAATACCCTTCTGAACACCCAACATTAATCACTAGCCCCGGCCGACGTGCCACAAAATCCATCAACGCCGGAAGTATCTCTTCTTCATACGTCCCTAAGATTTTTGGCGCGCGGCCTCCATCCCCCCAAACCGCCGTAGCAGGCAATTTCATGCCACGAAACGGCCCTGCCTGCACCTGCTGACCCACCAGCGCCGCCAAGTGATCGGTGAGCTTCGCTCGATGCGTCCGGCTTACCGCCGCATAATCCAACGCAGGGCCAACCGCCTGGTCAATATATCCACTCAGCGCCTCAATGACCTGCCCGCGTACCGCGTAAGCCTCTGGTAATCTGCCCTCCGCCTCCAGCACCTGGACCCAAAGCTGCAAATGCTCCACCTTGGAAGGCTCTATCATCAATGGTTCATCGGCGGGCCATACCGGCGCGGCATAAGCTAACCACAACGCACTAACCCACTGATCCGACCACCGCATCCACGCCTTACGACCCGTCGTAAAATGAACAATCCCATGGCCGATAAACCGCTCCAAACGCTCCCGGACACGCCCCAGTTGCGCTTCATGTACCATCATATTCCAATGCGGCGGCAATACGGACTTTCGGCCCTCCAACACCTTGTTGATAATGCACTGATCCGCAAACGTCGCCAGCGCCCCGTGAGTGGCATAAACTTGCTGCGCTGTTGCAGAGAATCCCTCGCGCCGCAGCATCGCCAAATCCATCAACATCACCCCAGTATTGACATAGATATCTTCCTGATGACGTGGCATTGCTGTTCTTCCAGTATCCCGACAGCCCGCCAGTGGGAACCCGCAACAATCATGCTCAAATAACGCAACTAAATCGCACGTTACGATCAAGTCGCAATCCAAATAAATTACTTTATCCTCTTCGATTAGATCTGGAATAAAAATTTTGCCATACGCCGCCGCAGAAATGTGTCCACGTCCGCTCCAGCTCATGAATACCGCATCCTGGAGGGGAATTACCACCATATCCGCATTAAATTCCCTCACTTTGGTTTGTATCGCGACCGCCTCCTTCTCCGCACCATCAACTGCAATGCAGTATATCTTGATGCGGCATTTTGAATTAGAGACAAGAGAATAAATGGCAACAGATGCATATTTTGCATAATTAACATCAAATACAAAAACGACCGGGATGTACCGCATATTAGTATCGTCCATCCGCAGGTCCGTTGTTGTGATAGATCATTTATGCGCCCCAAGAGGTGGTTCGGTTCTCGCTACAGCGTTCCGGTCCCGCTAGGTGGATCGCCTGCCGGTTGATACGCACGTCTCGCAGATGGCGTGGTAGCGCGCAGGGCAGGCGTAGCCCAACCGGTACGACACCACGCCAGCAGCGGTTCTGTCCTGCTACCACCCGCTGAGGTATGTGGTCGAGATAGGCCTGCTCCGGCGTCCGTGCCCCCAGGCTCGAATGTGGCCGGCGGGCGTTGTAGAAATCCAGATATCGCCTGAGCGAGGCACGCAAATCGATGACGCTGTCATATGCGCGCAGATACACCTCCTCGCATTTCGCCGAACGCCACAGCAGCTCGACGAACACGTTGTCCCGCCAGGCGCCGCGGCCATCCATGCTGATTTCGATCGACTGGTCCTGCAGCAGCCCAATGAAGGCCAGGCTGGTGAATTGGCTACCCTGGTCGGTGTTGAAGATCTCCGGCTTGCCATGCCGGGCCAACGCCTCGTTCACCGCCTCCAGGCAGAACTCCGTCTCCAGCGCGATCGACAGCCGCCACGCCAGCACCCGACGGCTGAACCAATCCACCACCGCCGCCAGGTAGACGAAGCAGCGCGCCATGACGATGTAGGTGGTGTCCATCGCCCAGACTTGGTTCGGCCGATCCACCGCCGGCCGGAGCCGCAGATACGGATAGATCTTGTGCCTGGGCGCAGGTTTGGATGTATTCGGCCGGCGATACAGCGCCTTGATGCCCATCCGCCGCATCAGCGTGGCCACCGCCAGCCGGCCGATCGCGATGCCTTCCGCCCGCAGAAGGTCGCGCTGCATCTCGACTGCCTGCAAACGGGTTGTCGAGATGCAGCGCATCGATCCGGTGCATGAGCGCCAGCCACTCCGGGGCCAACGGACGCAGCAGGCAATAGCCGCTGCTCCGACTCAGTCGCAGCAACGACGCCTGCCTCACGAGCGACAGGGTATCGATCATCGCTTTGCGCTCATCAGGCCGGTCTTGCTGAGCGCGCCGGCCAAAAATCCTTCTCCAGCGTCAGTTCCCCAATCTTCGCTTTCAGCACCGTCAGGTCGACCACAGGCACGGTATCGGTCGCCGCAGGACCAGAATCGAGGCCCCCGGCCGCATCCTCCTGCAACTGCGCCTTCCAAGCAGTGATCTGGTGCGGGTGCACGCCAAACAGCTTGACCAGTTAGACCGACCGTCTATCATTTTTGATCGCCGCCAGAACCATCCTTGCTTCGAAGCCCGGGCTGTGCGTCCGCCGTGTTCGCTTCGTCATGTTCGCTCCTGATCCGCGGCAACATCGCCGCTGTCGGGCAGGAAATCTGCCAATCAGGCCGTCCGGATTTCCCGAGCCCTCTCTATTTACAAATCTCAGAACTCGCAATACCGTCCATTCGCAATATGATGCGATATAAACAACGATGCCACCTATATTGGTAGAACATGCATTGCAGCGTGCAATACTTCTTGAAAAAGCAGGAGATATGGAACAGGCGCGCGCGCTGTACGCAAGTGTGCGTGACGCTGCATTGTCTGATCAGATGGTAAGAGATGCGCTTTCAGCCCTGGAGCGGCTCAGGCCACCAGCGAGTTTGGCAGTAGAACCCAGCAACGCGCAGATTGACCAGTTGGTCGCACTGTATCGCCAAGGCCAATGTGCTGCCGTGATCGAGCAAGCCGAAGCGTTAGCCAGAACCCACCAGAGCTCCTTTGTCCTGCACAGCCTGCTCGGTGCGGCTAACATGAAGCTTCGGCATCTCGATGTAGCGGCCGCGATCTTCCAGAAAGCCTGCGACCTGCAGCCACAATCGGCTGATGCGCACATGAACTTGGGCATGGTTCTGCAGGAGCAAGGCAAGCTGCATGATGCGATCAGAGCCTATCGGCGAGCACTCGCGCTCAGGCCAGACTACGCAGAGGCACACGCGAACACTGGCACATCGCTCCAGGCGCTTGGAAAATACGATGAAGCAGTAACGGCTTTTGGCAAGGCACTCGCGAGCAGGCCAGCCTACCCCGAGGTGTACAACAATCTGGGCGTTGTGCTGCAGGAGCAGGGTGGCCTTGATCGGGCCGTCGCGATGTATCAGCAAGCCATCTCGATGCGGCCAGACTATGCGGAGGCGTATCTCAACCTCGGCAACGTACTCAGAGCGAAGGGCGAACTCGACCAGGCGATTGCCACCTATCGCATGGCAATTTCCATCAGACCAAATTATGCGATCGCCCACAACAACATGGGCGTGGCCCTGAAAGAGAAGGGGGATGCGGTCGGCGCCATTGAAGCGTTTGGAGAAGCTCTGAAGATTCTTCCAGACTACGCAGAACCCTACAACAACATCGGAAATACACTCGGTGTTCTCAAGAGATATGGCGAGGCGATCTCCAGTTACCAGAAGGCAATCGCGATCCGCCCTGACTATGTTGAAGCGCGCGTCAACATGGCAGCTAACCTCCTGGAAGTCGGAAAATTTGAAGATGCGATTTCCGCCTGCCGGGATGCCATTGCGATTGATGGCAAAAATGCCGAGGCCTACAAGAATATGGGCGATGCCATCGTCGGTCTTGGCAAGCTGAAGGAGGCGATCGCTACCTATCGAAGGGCACTCTCGATAAGGCCAGACTACGCCGAGGCGCACAACAATATGGGGGTGGCGCTCTTTGAGAAGGGCGATGTCACCGGAGCCCTCGCATCTTACCGCCGTGCGGTGGCCAGCGAGCCGCAGAATGCCGTCGCGCATAACAACATCGGCAATGTATATCAGGAGCAAGGCAATCTCGGCGCGGCGGTGGCGGCCTATCGGACTGCCCTGGCCATCCAACCAGATTATGCAAATGCTGCATCGATGATCCTACACAACAACCGGTGCATTTGCGATTGGCGCGATCATGCTGCCCTGGCGAAAGTGTGTGGCGGTTTATCCAGCACACCCGATGTCGTGGCGCCATTCGTGATGCTACCCGTGGAGGATAACGCGCACTCACAACTGCTTCGCGCCCGAAAATGGGCTGAACGAATATACAAGAAAATGCAACCACCAATGAAGGCCGCGCAACGGTCATCTCGCGAGCGCATCCGGATTGGTTATTTCAGTGCAGATATTCACAATCATGCTACGATGCACCTAATGGTGGGCTTGCTCCGTGAACACGACACTTCCGCATTTGAGGTGTTCATCTACAGCTATGGGCGGTATCGCAGTGGCGCCTTGCGGGCAAAAGCAATGAAGTATGTCAGCCGCTTTATAGACATCGCGGACGTCTCGGACCCGGACGTAGTGACGCTCGCGCGGAAGCATGACCTGGACATTGCCATCGACCTGAACGGCTTTACCCAACACACTCGCTCTCAGCTGTTTGCGTATCGCCTGGCGCCGATCCAGATCAATTATCTAGGCTGTCCTGGGACGATGGGCGCACCTTTCATGGACTACCTGGTAGCGGATCCGCAGATCATCCCGGAGCGACAGCGGCAGTTCTACGACGAGAAGGTGATCTATCTCCCTCACACCTATCAGCCAAATGACGACCAGCGGGTGATCGCAGACACCTCCACGGCACGCTCGGATTTCGGGCTTCCAGAGAATGGCTTCGTATTCTGCTGCTTCAACAACAACTACAAGATCAGCGAAATCGAGTTTAATTTTTGGATGCGGATCCTAACTACGGTTGAGGATAGTGTGCTGTGGTTGCTACAGTCGAATCCGTCTTCCGAGCAAAATTTGCGCAGGGAAGCTGCCATGCGGAGTGTTGACCCAGCGCGTCTCGTGTTTGCGCCTAGGGTGAACCACTCAGAACACCTTGATCGCCACAAACACGCAGATCTTTTCCTTGATACGTTTGCCTATAATGCGCACACGACGGCAAGCGATGCGCTGTGGGCGGGCCTTCCAATCGTTACTAAGATAGGTCAGCAGTTTGCCGCGCGGGTTTGTGGCAGCCTGCTGCACGCTGTCGGACTGCCTGATCTGGTTGTGCAGACGGACCACGAATATGAGGCGCTGGCCATCCGGCTGGCCACCAGCCCCGCGGCGCTGGCAGGGATCAAAGCCAGGCTGGCCAGGAACCGCCTGGAACGCCCACTATTCGATACCAGGCGATACACGCGCAACTTCGAGACGGGGCTGCGACAGGCATACGAACTCCAGCGCAATGGCCAAACGCCGCGCGACATCTGGGTCGCGGAGGTCACGTCCCAGCCCGTGGTGTAGCAACGGCATGCTGAGCAGTATCGGCTGCTCGATCAGGCTGCCAAGGGCGGCAAGCTGACGTGGCGATCATCACCGAGTGTGGCGATGGTTTCCAGTGTCATGTATCGGGCGCGTTGGACGGCCCACTCGTCGTTCTGTTCGAGCAGCAGTGCTCCGATCAGCCTGGTCACGGCGGCCTCGTTCGGGAAGATGCCGGCGACGTTGCTGCGGCGCGTGATCTCGCCGTTGAGGCGCTCGATCGGGTTGTTGGAGTGGATCTTGGCTCGGTGCTTGGCAGGGCCGCCCATGCAGGCCATCCTCGACCTCCTGCCGAGTTCCCGGCACGCAAAGACTTTTCGCTTCCAGTTCCCTATCCTACAGCGAGCTTGGAGTCCGCCTCACTTGGGCTTTGCGAAGACGAACCGCCGCACCTCACGCCCGAGGGTACGGACCGCGCCCCGGGCGCTGTGCGCCGCGTCAACGGTGGTGTCCCACCATGTCCTACCCGCATCGATGCGCGATATCTGGGTCAGCTCCGCCTCTCGGCGGGCCGACGCCATCGCCGCGCGGACAGCTTCGAGATTCCAGGGCGGCAGCCCTTCGCGGAGCATGACGGGTACCAAGCGCGCCTCTGGCCACGCGAGCACCTCCCGCACCGCGGCTACAGCAGCGGCAGCGGTCCGCTCCTTGGCTCGGGCGCCGCGTTCCCAATCGTTCGGCGGCGTCCACTCGCCAGAGAGATATAGCCTGTCCATGTGGGTCGGGATCACAATGATCGGCGGGATCCGCCTGCCTGGCTGGCGGCTCGACCACTGCCGAAGGGCCTCCGCTGCTTCGGCGTCCGGCGCGCGGTCCGCTCGGTGCAGGGCCACGGTCCAGAGCACCATGTCTGCGCCGATGATGAGGTCTACGTCTGGCGACTCACCGTGCCTGAATCCTGGGTGGTCGACGAACTTAACTGGGCCAACGCCCTCAACCTCAGCCTCGAAGTCGTGCTCGCGCTTGGTGTGAACGGCGTGGCCCGCGAGGCTGGCGGAGCGCCCTAGCAAGACGTTCACTAGGGTTGACTTGCCCGCATTGACCTGACCGAGCACGGCAACACGCAGTCGGACGGGCGCTGGATTCCGTGATGCCTCCGGCGCCCCCGCCCGCACAGGATTGGGCGTGGACAACTCTGACTCGCGGCGGCAGCGCCCGCTGTAGAGGAGGATTGCGGTCTCTCCGGCTTGTCGGACGATGATCTCCGCCGCGCGGCGCTTGGCGATCTCGGCCAGCTTGCGCTGGGACAGGCCGACCGCGACCGACCCGAGTTCCGAGGCGATCGCAGCCCACGGATTAGCCACAACGCGGCCGACGAAGCGGCCCACGCGGTACAGGGGCACGCCTACATCGGACCATGCTTTCAGCTCTGCGGCGGTGTCTACCGCACGGATCGGCATGTCCTGCGTGGATGGGAAGTTGTTCAACAGATCGCGCCTTACATTTGCGAGGGTGACCTCGGCTGCGCGCAGGAGCTCCGGCAGCGTCACCTGGAGCAGAGCGGCGTCTCGGCCAGGGTGATACGACTGCGCCACCTCGTCGAATACCCGCACAACTAGATCGCGAACCGTGTCGCCATCGCGAAGGTCTTCTGGTGTGACCTGGGCGATGATCGCGGCGATCTGTTCGCGAGCCAGACGCTCTGCGGGAGGCGCACCTCGAACAGCGGACCGCAGCTGGAGCGGTGGCATTACTGGCCGCCACAGCGCGCCCGCAAACAAGCCGAGGAAAGCCGCCACTGCCCAGAAAGCCATCCACTCGAGCACGAAACCTCGGTCGACGAGCCAAGCGAAGCCAAGCGGAAGAAGAGCAAGTGTCGGAAGCGCGATCAGCGTGCCGCGGAGTAGGAACCGCCACCAAGCCCTCAGGAACCGCCCAAGCGATGCCCATCGTCCCCTTTGCGGTTGCTGTTCCACCATTGCCGTGCCTCCTCGAACCCGCGCCTCCACGCCTCCCGCACCTTTTCGGGATCCGGCTCTTCGCCACGCCCAAGCGACGAAAAGAAAACCATGGCGGCCTCGCCTGCCGCCCACGTCGCCGCGAACGCTGCCATCGCAGCAGCGGCTGTTCCGGGGCCCGGAGCCATCTTCAGCAATTGGCGAACAAGTGCCGCGCCGCCGAAGCTCACGGCGATGCCGGGCCCAAGAACCGCGACGAAGCGCCAAGACAAGCGCTTATTCCACTGCAGTCCGCAGCGAGCAGCAATCGCACGGAGCATCAAGCCCTGGAAGGTGGTCGCACCGAGTAAGCCGACGAAAGGCAAGGGCGGTGCCTCCGATGCGCCGGCAGCCAGCGCGTACGGCAATATCACCCGGAGCCGCGCGCCGCGCAGAGGGTCCGCCATAGTCTGCAGCGTAGCGACGACTGAGGGCAGGTAAGCGCCTATTGCGTTGAGCAGCGGCCCGGCTCCGTAGTCGACCGGTTCCAAGCCCTGGGCGCGGCGCGTGAAATCAATGGGCACGAAGACTGGCGGCGGGCCCGGCAGCCGGCCGAAGGCCTTCCGCTGCATGCCGAGAGCAGCCCTCAGATCTGACGAAACGCCAGCCAGCGCAAGGTCGCGCTCGTCGCCATGGAAGGGGTAAGGTTGGGTATGCTGGGCGCTATGTGAGTATAGGTCGTGCAGACGCGTCTGCACGACGATGAGCGGCCACTCGGGGTGGCGCACGCGGATCTCCCGCAACGCCGCAAGTAGGCCGTCGAGGTCCAGGTCCTCCGCACGAACGGCAACTAGGAGGACGTGCGCCTGCTCCTCAGCTTGGTCCATGGCCGTGCGTGCCTCGGCCAGATTGTCGGCCCCCGGCGCACCGATGCCTGGTGTGTCGAGGAACCGGAGGACAGGCGGCATGGGTGGGGGCGGCCAAGCATGGAGGAGCGGCTCCGTGGTAACGCGCTTGAAGCCGAACCCGATGCCCTCCTCGCCCGCGCCCGTCAGGCGCACGGCGATGCTGGTCTTGCCGGCCTGTGCCTTACCGATGAGCCACAGAACCGGTACCGGCGCGTCCGCGGCGCCACTGGGTTGCTTAGTCCCTGCGTGGGTCGTTCCGTCCATAGACGGTGATGCTCGCATTCAGTCGCGCAAATGGTCAACGGCACGCCAAGCCAGCCAGCTTTCCAGCGATTTCCGGCCAACATAAGGGTGCGTGCTTGGCGACGTGCGTCTCCAAGGCAACAGTTCGATGAAGGTTCGAAGCCTGGTGCACTTCCTCCGCCAACTCCGTTGCGCGTCGCGCTCGCCACCGACCCGCGGTGTTTGATCGCTGAGTGCTCGCACCCGAGCCCCTCCAGCAGGCATTCGGCGTGACGCGCTCGCAGGGGCTGATCACGCAAGCAGGGGGAGATCGGAGCCATTGCCGGCGCTCCAGGCAGCGTGGGCTATCGTTCCGGCCCGGGCGGCCCGAGCGTCAGCGGATCGGCGCCGCGAGCGGGGGCTCCCTCATCCCCAATGTCGTCCAGAGAGGTGGCCTTCTCTCTGCCACTTGACGCGGCGACCGCCTGATAGGTGGATGCGCCATGCACCGCTTCCATCACCCTCCCACCCTTGACGATATCGTGGACCTGGCCGGGCAGGCCTTCCCCGCCATCCCGGAGGCGCTGCGGGTCCTGGTCCGGGGGGCCAGCATCGAGGTGGAGGAGGTGGCGGACGAGAAGACGGCGCAGGACCTCGGCTTCGAGAGCCCCTGGGCGCTCACCGGGCTCTACCGTCGTGCCGCGCGGACGCAGACGAGCGTGCTCGACCCACCGATGGCGAACGACACCATCACCCTCTACCGCGCGCCCATCCTGCTGGAGTGGATCGAGACCGGCGAGGACCTGTTCCGCCTGGTCCGCAACGTGCTGATCCAGGAGATCGCGCACCATTTCGGATGGTCGGACGCCGACATTGAGCGGCTGGAGAGGGATGAGTAGCCGGTTCATGCCGCACCCCGTGTAGCGAGCCCGATCCGGC
>CANHKG010000061.1 GCA_947460455.1 Rhodospirillales bacterium
ACCCGCGCCGATGGGCGGCTGGTGGCGGTGGTGACGCAGACGCAATTGATCATGCCCGCGGCGCCCAAGAAGGGCTGAGCGCCAGTTGCACGCGATCCTGACCGTCGCGTTCCCGGTCTTCGCGCTGGTCGGGATCGGCTGGCTGGGCGGGCGGCTGCGCCTGCTGGGCGCGCACGGCACCACGGCGCTGAACGGGTTTGTCACCTGGTTCGCGCTGCCGGCGATGCTGTTCGGCGCGCTGGCGAAGGTGCGGCTGGATGAGATCCTGAACTGGCCCTTCGTGGCGGTGTTCGGCGGCAGCATGCTGGCGACCTATTTCGTCGGCATGGTGGCGGCCCGGTTGGTGGCGCGGGCGGGGCTGGCGCATATGAGCCTGCATGGCCTGGCCGCCGCGTTCGGCAATGTGGGCTACATGGGCATTCCGCTGTGCGTGGCCGCCTTCGGCCCGCAGGGGGCGCTGCCGGCCACGCTCGCCGTGGTGCTGGGGGCGGCGGGGCTGCTGACGCTGGCGCTGGTGGTGGCGGAATTCGGCGGCGACAACCCGCCGCCCTCCCGCGCCGCCGCGGTTGCGCGGGTGGCCGGCGCGGTGCTGCGCAGCCCGATCATGCAGGCGGTGGCGCTGGGCATGCTGGTTTCCGCCTTGGCGCTGCCCATTCCGGCACCGGTGGGGCGCTTCCTGGACCTGCTGGCCAGTGCCGCGGGCCCCTGCGCGCTGTTCGCCATCGGCCATTTCCTCAGCGAACAGGCGGTGGGGGAGGAATGGCGCGAGGTAGGCTGGGCCAGCTTCGGCAAGGTGCTGCTGCAGCCGCTGCTGGCGTTCGCGCTGCTGGCGGTGGTGCCGGCGATGGACGACATGTGGATGAAATCCGCCCTGTTGCTGGCCGCGCTGCCCAGTGCGGCCAACTGCTTCGTGCTGGCGCGCGAGTATGGCCGGTTCGTGGCCGGGGCCTCGGCCACCATCCTGGTCTCCACCATCGCCTCGGTGTTCACCGTCTCGGCCCTTGTGGTGCTGCTGCGGATCGGCTGAGGTTCCCCCAACAAACAAAGGGGAACACGCCATGGCGAAGGTCGCGGTCATCACCGGCTCCAACGGCCGTATCGGCGCGGCCACCTGCCGCCGGCTGGCGCAGGACGGGTATCGGGCGGTGGGCATCGATATCGGCGCGGAGAGCGTTGGCAACTGGCCCTATTATGCCTGCGACATGACGGATTTGGCCCGCATGGCCGAGACGCTGGCGCGGATTGAGGCGGAGCAGGGGCTGATCCAGGTGCTGTTCAACAATGCCGGCATCTATCGCGCCTCTGACAGCTTTCTCGATGTGCCGCCGGCGCAGTTCGACGACGTGCTGTCGGTGAACCTGAAGGTTCCGTATTTCGCCGCGCAGTGGGTGGCCAAGCGGCTGATCGCGGAAGGCAAGGGTGGCAGCATCATCACCACCGCCTCCCTGGCCGGGCAGGCGGGCAGCACCTCGGTGGAATACGGCGCCTCCAAGGCCGCGGTGATCAACATGACCAAGAGCATCGGGCGG
This sequence comes from Rhodospirillales bacterium, assembly GCA_947460455.1. Taxonomy (GTDB): domain Bacteria; phylum Pseudomonadota; class Alphaproteobacteria; order Acetobacterales; family Acetobacteraceae; genus CAMDGX01. Next base: position 1,530 of record CANHKG010000061.1, read on the forward strand.
CAGTTGGGCAAGCACGGCATTCGGGTGAACGCGATCGCGCCGGGGCTGATCGACACGGCGATGGGCGACCAGGTGCCGGCGGGCGCACGGCGCCGCGCGCTTGGTGGTGCGCTGGGGCGGATTGGCGAGCCGGAGGAGATCGCCTCGGTGGTGGCCTTCCTGGCGAGTGATGACGCCAGCTTCGTGACGTGCACCACCATCGACGTCAACGGCGGCGTCTGAGACTATTCGATAACTCTACTCTGGCGGCCATCCGGCGGCGCTTTGCTGTGCTCCGGTGCTCACGGCCTCCAGGCCGCTCCGCTCCGGTGCTCGCAAACCACCGCCGGGCGGGGCCCAAGCGGGCCCCTCTGGTTCGCCAGAGCGAGTTCTCGAACAGTCTCAGGGCTCCACTGACCCTGGGACGCAGTGCCGCCGTGCGGCGCCAAGGCTTGCAGCAACCCTTGGCTCTGGTTATGCCGCATTGCAGCAAAGCCAGAACTGGGTGGTCAAATGGCACTGAGCGAGCCGGTGAAGCGCGAGCTGATGCACACGCGGCGTATCGAGGTGCAGGGCTTCCTGCGCGAGGATGGGCTGCTGGACGTGGATGCGCGGCTGGTGGACACCAAGCCCTACACCTTCGCCAACGACGAAAGCGGGGAGATCGCCGCCGGCCAGCCGCTGCACGAGATGCTGGTGCGCATGACGGTGGACGAGCACCTGGTGATCGTGGCGTGCGAGGCCGTGACGCTGCACAGCCCGTATCCGGAATGCGGCGGTGGTGCCACGAACATGGGCGTGCTGGCGGGGCTGGCGCTGAAGGCCGGGTTCCTGAAGGCGGCCAATGAGCGCCTGCGCGGCCCGCTTGGCTGCACGCATATCCGCGAGATGCTGCAGCAGATCGCCACCGTGGCGCACCAGACCATGTGGCCGGTGCGCGAACGCCAGCGCGCGCGCCGCCTGGCGGAGGAGCAGCGCGCGGACCCGACCAAGGTGGTGCGGGCGGATCCCGGGGAGGATGACGGCTCGATCCGCCTGCTGAATACCTGCTTCGCCTATTCCAGCACCGGCGCCGTGGTGCGCAAGCGCTGGCCGCAGCTCTACACCGGCACCCAACCGGCCGAAGGTGCCCCCGCCAAAGAGGGTGCCTCCGCCGACTGAATACGGTTCAGCTGAGCGGCGCCTGCTGGTCCGCCGTGCGCTGCGCGACGCGCCATTCCGATTCCGGCGCGTCGGCCAGCTGTTCCAGCAACCCGTGCCCGGCGTTGCGATGGCCGTCCTCGCTTGCCGCGTTGCGGAAGTAGGTGAGCACGAACACGCGCACCGCGCTGGTGCGCCCGCCGGGATGGCCGCGGCGCTCGATGGATTTCACGAGATCGGCCAGGGTCATGGATTCGCGGTGGCAGATCTCTTCCAGCGCGGCCCAGAGCTCTGGCTCCAGGCGCATGCTGGTACGGCCGTTGGTTGAGGTGACGTTCCGATTGACAAGCCTGCTGGTACTCATGTTGCCCTCCCATTCTGGCTGCCTGCCACTAGATGCAGGCCATGTACGATTGGTTCCGGCACATCCCGAAGTCGTGATCACGACTGGCGTGGATATTAGCGATCCGTTCACGGGCCAATTCCACCCAAGATCCCGCCATCCACGCGCTTGTGAACAGATGCAGACTCACCGCGCCCAGAAAAACCGCGCGGTGGCCCTAAACGTCTACTTGTGGAGACTTACCGCGCGAATTGGCGCGTTGCACCCGTTGCGGGTGCCCCGGCAGCGCTATGCGCCGGTGGCGCGGGCCTGTTCCTCGGGGGTGCGCAGGGTCAGCGCCAGGGCGTGCAGGCCGGTGCGGAACTCGCTATCCAGCAGCGCATGCACGGCGCGCGAGCGCGCGATGCGGGTTTGGCCCTGGAAGGCCGGGGCGACGACGAGCACGGAATAATGCGTCTCGCCGCCGGGCTGGGCACCGGCATGGCCCGCATGCAGGGCGCTATCGTCGGCCACCCGCAGCAGCACGGGGGCGAAGTGCTGGCGGATCAGGGCTTCGATGCGATCGGCGCGTGTGGTCATGTTGGAAAAAGATGGGCGCGGGGGGCCATCACGGCAAGCCGGCGCCCGGTCTGGGCGGGCATGCGGGCCGATTCGCGAAAGCCCCTTCCCAAAGGCGCCATCTTTGCCCACAAACCACCGGATGACCCGACGTTCCCAGAGATCCCGGGCCTATGCGCCCGATCCGGGTGCGCCGGGCCGCGCGTGCGATATGCCAGACTGCACCGCAGCCGGCGGCTACCGCGCGCCGCGTTCGCGCCAGACCTTGAACGAATACTGGTGGTTCTGCCTGGAGCACGTGCGCGCCTACAACGCCTCCTGGGATTTCTACAAAGGCATGTCTCCGGCGCAGATCGAGGCACAGCTGCGCGCCGACACCTCCTGGCAGCGGCCGAGCTGGCCGCTGGGCCGCCTGGGTGCAGGTGGCCTGCCGGAAGAGGCGCTGCGCGACCCGATGTCCATCCTGGATGCCCTGCACGCCAAGCCGCAGCGCGCCAAGGCGGACAAGGCGCCGCAGGAATTGCGCGAGCCCCTGGCCACGCTCGGCCTGGGCTGGCCCGTGACCATGGAAGAACTGAAGTCCCGCTACCACGAGCTTGCCAAGCGCCATCATCCCGATGCCAACAACGGCGACCGTGGTGCCGAGGAACGCCTGAAGACCATCAACCTTGCCTATGCCACGCTGCGCGGAAAGCTCGCCTCCGAGCCCCGGATGGCGGCGGCGGGCTGAACACTGCTAGTCTGCCCCGATACGGTGCGCAGGCATCTGCCTGGCCGTGCCGCCCATGGCTACACATCGCCGTAACCCGGGAGTATCGTCCCCGGAAACATCAGGATTGCTGGCCTATGAACCAGGTTGCCGCCTCCGACCGCCCCGCGCCGACGTCCGCCATCGATATGCCGGACACCACCGTGAACGCCCGCGAGGTGTTCGGGATCGACAGTGATCTTCAGGTGCCGGCCTTCACCACCCGCACCGAGCACGTGCCCGAGCTCGACCCGACCTACCGGTTCGACAAGGAGACCACGCTGGCCATCGTGGCCGGCTTCGCCTTCAACCGCCGCGTGATGATCCAGGGCTACCATGGCACCGGCAAGTCGACGCATATCGAGCAGGTTGCCGCCCGCCTCAACTGGCCCTGCATCCGCGTCAACCTCGACAGCCACATCAGCCGTATCGACCTGATCGGCAAGGACGCCATCGTCCTCAAGGACGGCAAGCAGGTGACCGAATTCCGGGAGGGCATCCTTCCCTGGGCCCTGCAGCACGCCTGCGCCCTGGTGTTCGACGAGTACGACGCCGGCCGCCCGGACGTGATGTTCGTGATCCAGCGCGTGCTGGAAGTCGAAGGCAAGCTCACCCTGCTCGACCAGAACAAGGTGATCCGCCCGCACCGCAGCTTCCGCCTGTTCGCCACCGCGAACACCGTGGGCCTCGGCGACACCACCGGCCTGTATCACGGCACCCAGCAGATCAATCAGGGCCAGATGGACCGCTGGAACATCGTCTCCACCCTGAACTACCTGCCGCACGGCCAGGAGACCGAGATCGTCATGGCCAAGATGGGCATGGACGCCTCGGACACGAAGGGCAAGAAGCAGATCGAGAGCATGGTGGCGCTGGCCGACCTCACGCGCGCCGGCTTCATCAACGGTGACATCTCCACCGTGATGAGCCCCCGCACCGTGATCACCTGGGCCGAGAACACCCGCATCTTCAACGATGTCGGTTTCGCCTTCCGCCTGTCGTTCCTGAACAAGTGCGACGAGGCGGAGCGCCAGACGGTGGCCGAGTACTTCCAGCGCTGCTTCAACGCCGAGGTCGCCACCGGGGCGTTCATGAAGCGCTAGGACAGAAGAAAGCAAAGCGGTCACAGAGAGCACAGAGGACCACAGAGAGCACGGAGAAGGTGGAGCAAGGTCCGGTTGGCGATTCGCTGACACACGAGGTCATCGGTTGCGCCATCGCGGTGCATCGCGAACTTGGCCCGGGCATGCTGGAGTCGATCTACGAGGAATGCCTTTGCCTGGAACTGGCTCAGGCGGGCATTCCCTTCGAACGACAGTTTCCGGTGCCCGTCAGCTATCGGGGAACACCCGTCGGCATCGGGTTTCGGATCGATGTGCTGGTCGCCGGCGAACTGGTGGTTGAACTCAAGGCGGTCGAACAGGTGTTGCCGGTGCATGAGTCCCAGGTCCTGACCTATCTCCGCTTCGGCGGCTACCGCCGTGGACTGCTCATGAACTTTCATGCCCGCAGCCTGACGGCGGGCCTGAAGCGCTACTCTCTGTGATACCTCTTTCTTCTCCGTGCTCTCTGTGGCCCTCTGTGCTCTCTGTGACCACTTCCCTTTCCTTGACGCCGCCAACGCAAGGCGACGTCCGGCCCCCTTCGATGCGTGAGGCGATGCGATGAGCGGCAGCGGATCCGGTTCCAAGGACAACACCCGAACGGAAGAGTTCAAGCGCGCCACCGCCGGCGTGCTGCGTGCGATCGCGCAGAACAACGAGGTGCAGGTCGCCTTCCAGCCAGGCCCTTCGGGCCTCGCCGGCAAGCGCGCCCGGCTGCCGCTGCCCACCCGCGCGCTGCCGGCCAACGAGATGGCCAAGCTGCGCGGCGCGGCCGACAGCCTCGCCCTGCGCCTGCGCCACCACGACGATGCCGTGCACAATGCCCGCATGCCCGCCCGCCGCGAGGCGAAGGATGCCTACGACGCCATCGAGCAGGCGCGCGTGGAAGTGGTCGGCGCCAAGTTCATGTCGGGCGTGGCCAACAACCTGCGGGCCCGCCTGCAGGAGGAATGCGAAGCCGAGGGCTTCGACCGGATGACCCGCAAGGACCAGCTGCCGGTCCATCAGGCCCTGGCGCTGCTGGCGCGCGAGCGCATGTCCGGCGAGCCGAGCCCGCCGGCGGCGCAGAAGGTGCTGGACCTCTGGCGCGGCACGCTGGGCGAGGGCGCCGATGAGGCGCTCGACGAACTCGCCCGCACCATGGACGACCAGGCCACCTTCACCCGCGCCGCGCGCAAGCTGCTCGCCGCCATGGACCTCGCCGAGGCCGAGGTGGACAGCGACGAGAACGACGAGAACGACGGCGAGGACGGCGGCGAGCAATCCGGCCAGCAGGACAATTCGCAGGACAGCGAAGGCCAGTCCGACAGCGAGAGCGAATCCATGCTCGGCGCCCAGCCCGAGGAAATGGAAGGCGAAGCCGCCGAAGATGAAGGCGCGGAGGATTCCGAGGAGGAAGCCGCCGCTGCTGAAGGCGACGACAAGCCCGGCGGCCCGCAGCCGCGCCGCGACAAGCCGCTGGCGGACAACGAGAATGTCTACAAGCCCTATGTCCGCGCCTTTGACGAGGAAGTGGACGCCGAGGATCTGTGTGATTCCGAGGAACTCGCCCGCCTGCGCCAGCAGCTCGACCAGCAGCTGCAGCATCTGCAGGGCGTCGTCTCCAAGCTCGCCAACCGCCTGCAGCGCAAGCTGATGGCGCAGCAGACCCGCAGCTGGGATTTCGACCTCGACGAAGGCATCCTCGATGCCGGCCGTCTTGCTCGGGTTGTCACCAACCCGCTGCTCGCTCTGTCCTTCAAGCAGGAACGCGACACGGATTTCCGCGACACCGTCGTATCGCTTCTGATCGACAATTCCGGCTCCATGCGCGGCCGGCCGATCACCGTGGCCGCCATGTGCGGCGACATCCTCAGCCGCACGCTGGAGCGCTGCGGCGTGAAGGTGGAAGTGCTGGGCTTCACCACCCGCGCCTGGAAGGGCGGGCAGGCGCGCGAGCGCTGGGTGGCCGATGGCAAGCCGCGCAACCCGGGCCGCCTGAACGACCTGCGCCACATCATCTACAAGGCCGCCGACGCCCCCTGGCGCCGCGCCCGCAAGAACCTCGGCCTGATGCTGCGCGAAGGGCTCCTGAAGGAGAACATCGACGGTGAGGCGCTGCAGTGGGCCTACAAGCGCCTGATGGGCCGCCCGGAACACCGCCGCATCCTGATGGTGATCAGCGACGGCGCGCCGGTCGATGACAGCACGCTGTCGGTCAACCCCGGCAACTACCTGGAGAAGCACCTGCGCGAGGTGATCCGCGAGATCGAGAACCGCGAAGCCGTGGAACTCATCGCCATCGGCATCGGCCACGACGTGACGCGCTACTATCGCCGCGCCGTGACGATCGTGGATGCCGAGGAACTCGGCGGCACCATGATGAAGAAGCTGACGGAGCTGTTCGACGAAGACGCCGCCGCCGCCTGGGCCCGCGCCAGCATGGAGCGCGCCTCCCTGGTCGCCTGAGCCCCACCACCATCACCGCCTGCCAGCGCCGCCGGGATCCTTCCTGGCGGCGTTGCCATTTGAAGCCCGAACCCGGTGGACAACCACGCCAGGTGGGCCCAGGACATCGCGGAAACCCAGGGCACCGCGCCGAACGACCCGATGATCGGCGATACCGACCTCAACGTCGCCAGGCTCTACAACATGTTGCCCTACGCGGCGCCGGGCTCGCCGGAAGGCCGCATCGCGCCATGCGCAGTAAGGAAGCACCTTCTTTTTCTGAAGAAAAAAGAAGCAAAAAAGACTTTATTTGTTGGTGTGGGGGATCGGAAGCGGCATGGGCTGCGGCCAAGCGCCTGGCAATCAGCTTACGTCCGGTTCGCCTGCAGCACCGCGATGGCACAGCTGGCCATGCGCGCCGCGCCGCTATCGGCCCGGCTGGTGAGCACGATCGGCACCCGCGCCCCCAGCACGATGCCGCCGGCATCGGCGCCGCCGAGGAAGGTGAGCGTCTTGGCCAGCATGTTGCCGGCTTCGAGATCGGGCACCAGCAGGATATCGGCATCCCCGGCCACAGCGGAGTCGATGCCCTTGGTGCGGGCGGCTTCCCGGCTGATGGCGTTGTCGAAGGCCAGCGGGCCATCGAGCAGGCCGCCCTTGATCTGGCCGCGCTCGGCCATCTTGCACAGCGCCGCGGCCTCGATGGTGGAGGGCAGCTTGGCGGTGACGGTTTCCACCGCCGAGAGAATGGCCACCTTGGGCGTGGCGATGCCGAGCGCCTGGGCCAGCTTGATGGCGTTGGCGATGATGTCGGCCTTGTCTTCCAGGCTGGGCAGGATGTTCACGGCGGCATCGGTGATGAGCAGCAGCTTGGCGTAGGTCGGCACGTCCATGACAAACACATGGCTCACGCGCCGCGCGGTGCGCAGGCCGCCCTCCTTGGCCACCACGGCAGCCATCAGCTCATCGGTGTGCAGGCTGCCCTTCATCAGCGCGGCGGCGGCGCCCTCCCGCACCAGGGCCACGGCGCGTTCGGCGCTGGCGTGGCTGTGCGGGGTGTCGATGATGGTCCAGGTGCCGAGATCGAGCCCGGCCTGGAGCGCGGTGGCGCGGATGCGGGAGTGGGGGCCGACCAGGATGGGGGCGATCAGCCCGGCCTCGGCGGCGCGCAGGGCGCCATCGAGCGATGGCACGTCACAGGGGTGCACCACGGCGGTGGGCAGCGGCGGCAGGGTGGCGCAGCGCGCGACGAGGGCTTCGAGCTTGGGGTGGCCTGTCATCGCGTGGAGGCGCGGGCCGCGATGGCCGCGGCGCGGGCGAGCAGCTTTTCCGCGCGGCGCACCACGGGAACGTCGATCATCTTGCCATCCAGCGCCACCGCGCCGCGGCCCTCGGCACGGGCCTGGCGGTCCACCTCGATCACGCGGTTCGCGTGCGCGATCTCCGCCGCGCTGGGGGAGAAGGCCTCGTTCAGCGGGCCGACCTGGGCGGGGTTGATGCAGGAGGCACCCTCGAACCCCAGGGCGCGGGAGCGCTTGGCCATGGCGGTGAAGGCCGGGATGTCGCCGAAGCCGGCGAGCGTGCCGGTAAGGCCCAACGGCATCACGCCGGCGGCACGGGCGGCGTGCAGCACCATGCCCTTGGCGAGCGAGAGCGCTTCCTCGGTGGGTTCGGCACCCAGGGCGAGGGCGAAATCCTCGGCCCCCAGGGACAGCGCGATGCATCGGGCGGAGGCACGGGCGATGGCCTCCGCCTGGGGCAGCGCCTCGGGCGTTTCAACCAGGATGAAAAACCAGGTGTGGCCATCCGGCAGGCCGGCCTTGGCCTCGCGTTCCGAGACGAGTTCATCGAGCAGGCGGATATGGTCGGGGCCGCGGGCCTTGGTGATGATGAGGCCGTCCACATCGGGCATCACCGCCGCCTCGATATCCGGCACGGCGAGCGAGAGGGGGGCGTTGATCCGCACCAGCACGTCGTTGGGGCCGCGGCGCACGCGGGCGGCGGCGGAGGCGAGGGCGGCGCGGGCGGTGGCCTTCTCGGAGGGCGGCACGCTGTCTTCCAGGTCGAGCTGGATGCAGTCCGCCCCGCGGGTGTGCGCCTTGTCGACGAAGCGGTCGACATGCGCCGGTACGTACATCAGGGAACGCCAGACGGGGGCAGGACGGAGCGGGGCCATGGCGAGTATTGGCGGCGGCGAAAAGGGCCGCGTCAAGCGAACAGTTGCGTTGTAGCGGCCTTGCGGGGTGGGTACGGTTCGGCATCAAAAACAGGAGGTAGCCCATGCTGCCGTTGATTCCGATCGCGCTCTCGGTGGTGCCGGAGCTGATCAAGCTGATCGCGGGGGACCGCGCGGGGTCTGTCGCAACCCAGGTGGCCGGCGTGGTGCAGGCGGTGACCGGCACCGCAGACCCGGTGGAGGCACAGAAGCGGCTGAGCGAGGACAGCGCCGTGGCCACCCAGCTGCGGGTGCGGCTGGCCGAGATCGCGCTGGAGGCACAGAAGGCGCAGCTGGTGGCCGAGGAGCAGCGCCGCCAGGCGGAGCTTTCGGAGATGCAGAAGGCGCTGGAGAACACGCAGGGCGCGCGCAGCTCGATGATCGACCTCGTCCGCTCGGGCAGCCCCATCGCCTGGGGTGCGCCGGTGGTGTCCATCATCGTCACCGGCGGGTTTTTCCTGTTCCTGATCATCCTGATGATCGGGGGCATCCGCACGGATGCGGGGAACCAGACCGTGGCCAACATCATCAACATCGCCGTGGGCGCGCTGGCCACCGCGTTTGCGACGGTGGTGAATTTCTGGCTCGGTTCGTCGAAGGGCTCGCGCGACAAGGATGAGCAGGTGGCGCGCGTGCAGGCGGCGGCGATGGAGCAGGTAACGCGCAGCGCCCAGCCGCCGCCGCCGGCGGTGGTTGCGGCTGCGCCGGCCGCGCCCGATGGGGATGCGCTGTTCGAGCAGTGCCTGGCCGTGGTGCTCGATAAGGAAGGCGGCTTCTCCGACCACCCGCAGGATCGGGGCGGGCCGACGAACCTGGGCATCACCTGGAAAACCTTCGCCGACTGGAAGGGGATCAGCCATGACGACCTCTCCCCGGAAGGGCGGGAGAAGCTGGTGGCCGAGCTCAAGGGGCTGACGCGGCGGGAGGCGGCGGAGATCTACCGGGCGAATTACTGGCTGCCGATGCGCTGCGGCGACCTGCCGGGGCCGGTGGCGCTGATGCTGTTCGACTTCGGGGTGAACGCCGGCTGCCGCACGGCCGTGAAGGCGCTGCAGCGCGTGGCGGGCGTGACGGATGACGGCTCCATGGGGCCGAAGACGCTGGCGGCGATACGGGCCGTGGACCCGGTGCGGCTGCTGGACCAGCTGGCGGAGGCCCGGCTTGCTCACTACCGCGGGCTCGCTGATTTCGCGACCTTCGGCAATGGCTGGGTGGCGCGGACGCAGCAGGTGGTGGCGTTGGCCCGGGCTTTGAAAGGGTAGCGTTCTTCTTTTTGTGAACAAAAAGAAGCAAAAAAACTTCCTACATTGGCACCCGCCTCTCCAGGGAGGGGCGGGTGCGAGCGACCAAAAGTTTTTTGGTTCTTTTTTTCAAAAAAGAACACTCTTCCTTTCTGTTACGATCCCGCCGAGGCCCTAAAGGATCAGGGCCCAGAGCGCGAGCGACCGGCGGCGTGCCGGTCGCCCGGCAAGGTCAGATATGCTTTTCCGCGTCCCAGGGCAGGGTCCAGAGGTCGCGGTTGCCGAGCTTTCCGGCCAGCGTCTGGGCGATGTCGTCGAACAGGCGCCTGCCTTTCTGCGGGCTGGCGGCATCGGGGTTGCCGATCACGCCCGAGGCGGAGCGCGAGCCGATGGCGCGCCAGCGATACACGCCGCCGCCCACCACGTCTTCCACCTCCGGCGTGTAGTTCACCTTGGCCATCGCGATACGGTCCTCGGCCACCAGCTCCGGCCGCACGGCCATCATCATGGCGGTTTCCGCCTCGCAGGCGTGCAGCAGGCCGGTCTGGGTTTCCAGGATGGCGGCGATTGGCTCGGCGGCGGCGTACCAGTAGGTGAACTGCACGATCGGCACGCCGAGTTTCGGCGTCAGCTCGTCGGTGATCACGCGCAGGCCGTTCTCGTTGCCGCCATGGCCGTTCAGCAGCGCGATGCGGCGGAAGCCGGCGCGCAGCACGGAGCGGATGATGTCTTCCACCACTGCGCGGTAGGTGTCGAAGCCGATGGTGATGGTGCCGCCGAAGCTCATGTGATGTTCGGAAACGCCTGGCCAGAACATCGGCAGCACCAGCACGGGCTGGCCGCGATCGGCCATCACGCGGGCGGCGCGCAACGCCACTTCCTCGCCCAGGCGGGAATCGACCTCCACCGGCAGATGGGGGCCGTGCTGCTCGATGGAACCCAGCGGCAGGATCACCAGCGCATCCTGCCGGGCCATGTCGCGCAGCTGGTCGGCGCGCAGGCGGCGCCATTCGATCTCGGGGGAGCTCATGCGTGGGTCTCCACTTCGGGGAGGATGTCGGTTTTCAGCGGCAGCACCGCGCCCATCCACAGCGCGTGGTGGGCGTGGTCGGCTTTCGGGCGGCCGGATTCCGGATGCACCAGCACGGTGAGGCCCTGGCGGTTGAGGGCGATGAACGGCACCAGCGTGGGGAACAGCTCGTTCGGGAAGGCGATCTGGTACATCGCGGCCGGGTGCGGGCCCACCGGCACGGCGTGCCAGCGGCCCAGCACGGCGGCGGGGAAGCGTGCGCCGATCTGCTCGCGCAGGGCCAGCGCCGGGGCGCGGTTCTCGGGGTCGAAATAGACATGCGCGTGCCAGCTATGGATCGCGTGGGCATCGCGCGGCGCTTCGGTCATCGTGGCCTCCCCTTCAGGGGTCAGGCGGGCGTGCCTTCCCCGTTCGCCTCGGCCTCTGCCTTCAGGCGCCGGTAGCTGCGGGCGCTGAACGGCAGCATGCCGACATAGACGATGCCACCGAGCGCCAGCGCCAGCCAGGGGTCGGCCACCAGGAAGGCGGCATAGAGGCCCACGCCCAGCAGCAGCGGCAGCACCAGGGCGCTGGGCACCTTGAAGTTCTTGAAGCTCCACACCGGAAAGGTGGACACCAGCAGCAGCGCCGTGCCCATCAGCATGGCGGCGACGAAGGGCGGGAACTGCGAGACGGAGACCAGCCAGTCCCACCCCAGCGCCTGCCCCTCCAGCCCCAGGAACAGCGGGAACATCACCACCCCTGCACCCGCCGGGGCGGGCACGCCGGTGAAGAAATTATAGGTGTAGGCAGGGTGCGGCCCGGCATCGAGTGCGGCGTTGAAGCGCGCCAGGCGCAGCGCCATGCACACGGCGAACATCAGGCAGGGCACGTAGCCGAAGCCGCCGGCCACCTGCAGCGACCACAGATACAGCACGAAGCCCGGCGCCACGCCGAAGCACAGGAAATCCGCCAGGCTGTCGAATTCCGCGCCGAAGCGGCTGGTGGCCTTCAGCAGCCGGGCGATGCGGCCATCCAGCCCATCGATGCAGGCGGCCACCAGAATGGCGCCGGCGGCGGCGGCGAAGCGGCCCTCCAGCGCGAAGCGCATGGCGGTGAGGCCGGCGCAGAGCCCCAACATCGTCAGGATGTTCGGGATCATCCGGTTGAACGACAGGCCGGAAAACCGCGGCCGGGTGCGCGGCCGCAGCCGGCGCTGCAACTGGCGCATGCGTTCCGCGGCGGAAATGCGCCCGCCGGGCAGGGGGGAGGGGTCGTTCACGGTGCGCCGTCCAGCGTGGCGATCACCGTCTCGCCGCCGATCATGGTCTGGCCCACCGCCACCAGGGGCAGCACGCCCTCGGGCAGATAGAGGTCGGTGCGGCTGCCGAAGCGGATGATGCCGAAGCGCCCGCCGGTCTGCACCGCATCGCCCTCGCGCACGTCGCACAGGATGCGCCGGGCAATGAGGCCGGCGATCTGCACCACGGCGATCTCGCGCCCATCGGCCAGGCGCAGCGCCAGCGCATTGCGCTCATTGTCGATGCTGGCCTTGTCCAGGCTCGCGTTGAGGAACTTGCCGTGGCGATAGGCGATGCGCGTGACGGTGCCGTCGATCGGCATGCGGTTCACGTGCACATCGAGCACGGAGAGAAAGATGGCCACCCGCCAGCGCGGGGCGGGGCCGAGATCCAGCTCCGCCGGCGGCACCGCCATGCCCACCATCACCACCCGCCCATCCGCGGGCGCCACCAGCACGCCGGGCCGATCGGGCGGGGTGCGCTCGGGGTCGCGGAAGAAATACAGGCAGAACAGCACGAAGGCGCCGCCGATCCAGGCGAGCCAGGGCGTGAAGACCAGCCCGGCCAGGAACGCGGCGGCACCGCCGGCGATGAAGGGGCGGCCGGCCGGGTGGGGCGGCGAGAGGACCATCTGCAGCGAGGCGACAAGCGACATGCGGGGAAGGGCCTTTGTGCGGGATGGGCTTGGTGCGACGGGTGGGGCGCAATTGCGGCGCCTGGCCGGATACCCCTGCTGGGGCGGGCGCGGGTGGCCCTGTTTATGGGGGCTTCATACCTGCCGGGCAAGATCGGCGCGCGATCACCCCACCGATGGATGAAGCCGCGCGCGCCATGCCCTTCGATGTCCCTTTCCAGCTTGGTCCCTTCTCCGTCCGCCCCGATGGCCGCCTGGCCCTCGCCGAGCCGGACCGGAAACCCTGTTTCCGCCTGCAATGGCGCGGCTGCGAGGTGGAGGCACGGCTGCGCGTGCGTGGCCCTGAAGGCGACCTGGGCGAGCTTTCGCTGCAGGCCAAGGTCGGCCGCGTGCCCAGCACCGCCCGGTTGGGCGCAGGCGCCGCCCAGGAGCGCGAGGCGGTGTTCACCACGCTGCGCTCCCTGGCGCCTTCGCTGCCGGCGGGCTGGAGCACCACCCTCATGGCCGACCACCAGGTGGCATTGTTCACGGCATGTCGGGTGGAGATGCCCACCACCATCAACAGCCTGCTCACCGACGTGACGATGTTCCTGCTGTCCCTGGGCCCCTACCTGGACCTGCTGGCCGAAGCCGGGGTGGAACCGCCGGCCGCCGTGCCGGAAGCCGCGCCGGGAATGGCGAAGACCTGGCCGGGATAGATCCGGGCGGGATCGCTGATCACGTCCCGGTTGGCGGCATAGATCTCGGTATAGCGCACGCCCTGGCCATAGGCGCGGCGCGCGATGCGCCACAAATTCTGGCGCGGCTGCACCACCACGCGCTGCACCCCGGCATCCAGCGCCGCCACCGCGGCGCGCTGGAAGGGCTGCTCCACGCGGGCGGCCACGCGGCCGGCCTGGTCCACCTGGTCCAGCCGCAGCCGGTGCTCGCCCTGCGCCACGGCCCCCGTCGGCGCCAGTGACCATCTTCCGTCGGGGCCCACGATGGCGTCCCCGACATGGGCATCATCCACATAAAGCCGGATTGTCACCCCTGGCGGCGCGGTGCCGGCGAAGCGGATGTCGCCCGCGGCATCGTAATCCACGATATCCAGGCCGAGCCGCGCGCCACCGGCCGGGCGGCCAGGGGCTTGCAGCAGTGTCGGCGCGCCCTGCGGCGTGGTGAGCACCACGATCGGGGCGGCAGGCGCAGCGGGCGCGGGCGCGGGGGCCTGGGCCACGGCGGCGGGCGCAGCGGGCGGCGGCGCAGGTGCTGCCACCACGGCTTCCACGGCCCCGGCCCCGGCGATCTCGCGGCCGGCTGGGTCCAGTGCCGCCAAAGTGATCTCATGCGCGCCCGGCAGCAGCGATGCGGCGCCGGCGAAGGCCCATTGGCCCTGCACATCGGCCCGCACGCGCCCGATCTCGCGCCCGTTGGCACGCAGGATCACCATGGCCTCCGGCTCCGCCCGCCCGGCGATCACCATGCTGCCGCTGGGAGACACGCGCACGATGTCGAACTTCGGCGCCTGGGGGGCGGAGAGGGGTTGCGGCGCGGGCGCTGGGGCCGGCGCGGCCGGAATGGCGGCGGGCGCGGGTGCCGCCGCGATTGCGGGGGCTGGTGCCGGGGGTGGGGCGGGGGTCGGAGCGGCAACCACCGGGGCAGGCAGTGGCGCTGGTGCTGGTGCCGGTGCGGGCACGGCGGCGGCGAACGCCGGCGGCGCCACCGGGGCTGGTGGGGCAACGGAAGCAGCCGGGGCCGGGGCGGGGGGCAGCACCGGGGTGGCCGGTACCGCGGCCGGCGGCGCCACGGCGGCCACGCGCGGGGCCGGTGCCTCCGGCTCCCGCAGCGCCAGCCAGAGCCCGGCGACCAGCGCGACGAGGCCGGCCACCCCGATCGCCACGCCCCGCAGGGCGGCGCCGCGCGGTGGCGGGGGAGAGGGGTTGGGCAGGGGTGCGGCCATGGTCCAGCGCCTCCGACGTCGGCGGCCCGGGGAATCCGGCGCGCCAGGGCCGTCGGCACCTCGCGGAACGCCCTGGGGCCCAGTTCTCGCCATCATATCTAGCAGACACGGGAAGCCCTGCAATCTCGCGGCAACATTTCTGCCGCGGACACACCGCCCGCCCCCGCATGCAAGCCAGATCGGCCTTTACAGCCGCAAGCCGCGCCACCTTTACTCTGCGCCAACCCCTTCCTGCCGGAGACCCGCATGGCGAGCCGCCCCACCCCTGCCGCCCCCCCGCGCGGCGTGCCGCAAAAGCCCGGCCTGATGCTGCCGATGCGGGTGTGGGACGTGCCGGTACGGCTGTTCCACTGGGCGCTGGTGGCGCTGCTGCTGACCAGCTGGATCAGCATCGAGTTCGCCAACAACCTGCGCATCCACATGCTGGCCGGCGAGGCGATCCTGGCGCTGTTGCTGTTCCGCCTCGTCTGGGGCTTCGTGGGCAGCGAGACATCGCGCTTCAGCCATTTCCTCGGCAACCCGTTCCATGCCGTCACGCATCTGCTGCACATGACGAAAAAGGAGCCGGACACCCAGGTGGGCCACAACGCCGCCGGCGGCTGGATGGTGCTGGTGATGCTGCTGGTGCTGCTGTCCCAGGTCTCGTTGGGGCTGATCATCGCCGACGAGGAAAGCTTCATCGAGGCGCCGCTGAACCACCTGGTGGGGGCCGACTGGGGCGCCTGGGCCAAGAAGCAGCACCGGCTGCTGTTCACCGGCATCCAGATCATGGTGGCGCTGCACCTGCTGGCCATCGCCAGCTACGCCGTGCTGAAGCGCCACGACCTGGTGCGGCCGATGGTCACCGGCAAGAAGCGCCTGCCGGCCGCCACGCCGCAGCCGCGCATGGTCAGCCCCTATCTGGCGCTGGCGATCCTGGCGGCGGCCGCGCTGGTGGTATGGGTGCTCGTCACCCGCGTCTGAACATACGAACGGCCGGGCGCCCCAAGGCGGCCCGGCCGTTGGTAAGGCAAGCCGGCGTCGCTTATTGCGGCGCGCGGTAGGGGCGGTGGCAGGCGCCGCACTGGCCGGTCATCGCGCCGAAGGCGGCGGTGGCGGCGGTCTTGTCGTTGGCCTTCAGCGCCACGGCGAGGCGATCGGCCGCGCTGGCCATCATGCCGGCATTGGCATCGAAATCAGACTTGTTCTGCCAGATCGCGGCCAGCGCGCGGGTCTTCTGGCCGCTCTCGGTGCCGCTGCCGGCGGGGAAGAGCGCGGGCATGCGCTTGGCGAAGGCGCTGACTTCCTCGGCCTTGGCGGCCACGGTGGCGAGGTCGCCGCCGGCATCCATCACCTTCTTCACGTCGCCGGTGGCCGCGGCAATGGCCTTGAAGCCAGCCTGGCGCTGTGCCACGGCGTCCGCAGCGCTTTGGGCCCAGGCGGCGCCAGACATCACACCGGCCAGCAGGGCGGCCGTCAGGATCGTACGTTTCATCGTTCTGATTTCTTCCCCTCAGAGGTCGCCGCGAGCAGGCACGGCGGGGGACCGAAGCATTTCGTCACGCTCTCCGGCAAATGAATTCTTCGGCATGCGCGGGTATTTGAGTTGACATGAACGTGTCGTTCACTTTTGCCGCGCGGGCGCTACCGGGCTCCGGCGATCCCGGCTATCCCCCTCGCGGGCCCGCTTCGCAGGAGACAGCCATGCCAGAGATCACCTCCGTCGCCGTGTTCTGCGGCGCCAGCCTGGGCCATTCGCCGGCCTTCCAGGAGGCTGCGGCGGCGCTGGGGCGCGGCATCGCCCGTGCCGGCTGGCGCCTGGTGTATGGCGGCGGCAATCTCGGCCTGATGGGCGTGGTGGCCGATGCCGCGCTGGCGGCGGGCGGAGACGTGGTGGGCGTGATGCCGGAATTCCTGCGCCGGCGCGAGGTGGCGCACGCCGGCGTGGCGAACATGGTGATCACCGACAGCATGCACACCCGCAAAACCGCGATGTTCGAACGCGCTGACGCCTTCGTGACCCTGCCCGGCGGGCTGGGCACGCTGGACGAGACGGTGGAGATCATCACCTGGCGCCAGCTCGGCCTGCACAGCAAGCCGATCCTGCTGTGCGACGTGCTGGGCTCCGCCGCCCCGCTGGTGGCGGCGATCGAGGCCGCGATCGCCCTGGGCTTCGCCCAGGCCGGGGTTCGGGACCTGTTCGAGGTGCATGATGGGGTGGAGGCGGTGCTGGCGCGGCTGGCCACCCTGCCGGCCGCCGCCGACACATCCGCCGCGCGTTTGTAGCCTGCGGGTCTTTCCTGTCACAGGGCGGCTTGCCGCCGCTCTTTCAGTCAAAGGGCGGCTTGCCGCCGCCGCGGCAGGCGTCTATATGCGCGCCTCGGCCGGAGTGTAGCTCAGCCTGGTAGAGCACTGTGTTCGGGACGCAGGGGCCGGAGGTTCGAATCCTCTCACTCCGACCATTCCCGCCTCTCCCATCTTCCGGGTGAGGCGGCGGCGCCCAAGGCGCGCAATCATCAACCTAATCCTTGAAATACCGACGCTCAGCGCCGTGCGGCCCAGACCATCAGCGCGCGCGCGGGCCACGCCCAGGCGGTGCCCGCGACGATGAAATACAGTGCCTGCACCACCCAGTGCAGCGGCAGCACGAGGTCGGCCAGGATGATGGCGATGGCGATGTAGGCGGTGAAGCCGGCCAGGAAGACCAGCACGGCGATCAGGATGCGCGGCATGGAGGGGATGTGGCGGTGAATTTGCCCCGGCGCAACCGCAGAGTATAAGCCCGGCCCATCCCCCCGCCGGACAGGAGAGCACGCGCATGGACCTCAAGGAGCACATTCGCGGCATTCCCGACTTCCCGAAGCCTGGAATCCTGTTCTACGACATCTCCACCCTGCTGCGGGATGCCGACGCATGGCAGGTGGCCATGGGCCGCCTCGCCCGCCTCTGCCGCACCTGGCAGCCGGATCTGGTGGCGGGCATCGAATCCCGCGGCTTCCTGATGGCGGCCCCCCTGGCGCTGAAGCTCGGCTGCGGCTTCGTGATGCTGCGCAAGCGCGGCAAGCTTCCGGGCAAGGTGATCGGCCTGGATTACGGCCTGGAATACGGCACGGACCGGATCGAGATCCAGGAAGACGCGGTGCACAAGGGCCAGCGCGTGGTGGTGGTGGACGACCTGCTGGCCACCGGCGGCACGCTCGCGGCCGGCATCCGCCTGCTGCGCGACGTCGGTGCCGAGGTGCCGGGTGCCGCCGCGCTGATCGAGCTGAGCTTCCTCGGCGGCCGCAGCAAGCTGGATGTGCCGTTCGAATCGCTGGTCACCTACGACTCCTGAGCGGCGGCATGCGCTGTTTGCCCCGGGTTGCCCGTTGCCTGTAGGTAGGAACGGGGCTTGGCGTCCGGCGGGGCCCGCAGGAGGATGCCGCGATGCCTGAGGCCGCAGTACCGCCGATACCCCTGCCGCGCCGCGCGTTGCTGGCGCTTGCCGCCACGCTGGCCTCCCCGGCGGCCCGCGCTTCCGGCGCCGAAGCCGTGCTGGCCGACGAGCCCGTGCTCCTGGTGGCCGGCCCCGCCGAGGGGCGGCTGGCGCAATGGGGCCAACGCCTGTCCACCGCCCTTCCCCCCGGCTTGCCGGCCGGCACCCGGATCCGCCCCATCTGGGTGGGCGGGGAAGATGGCGTCACCGGTGCCAACCAGTTCGCGACCCGCGTGCCACCCGATGGCAACACCCTGCTGCTCGCCCCCGGCGAGGCCGTGCTGGCCTGGCTGGCCGGCGACCCCCGTGCGCGCTTCGATGCCGCGAAATGGCTGGGCGTGATGGCCGGCATCGCCCCCTGCGTGGTGTGCGGCCGGCCGGAGGCGGGTGCGGGCGGCGCGCGCATCCGCGTTGGCATGTCTGGCCCGCTTTCGCCGGACCTCGCCGCGCTGTTGGGGCTGGAACTGGCCGGGCTGGCCGTGGCGCCGGTGTTCGGCGTGTTGGACCAGGGCTCGGCGGCGCAGGCCCTGGCCTCCCGCGCCGTGGACGCGGTGTTGCTGCGCGGCGCAGGCCTCGCCACCAATCTCGGCCCGCTCTCGCAGGTGGGGGCCACCACCCTGTTCACGCTCGGCGCCCAGGGCGGCGAGGGGCGTGACGCGCTGCTGCCGGAGGTGCCGAGCCTCGCCGAATACGCTGCCGCCCGCGGCACGGTGCCCCCCACAAGCCTGATGGCCGCCTGGCGCGGCGTGGCCGCGGCGGCGCAGACGGAATTCGCCCTGGTGCTGCCGCAGCTCACCCCCGCGGCGCTGGTGGCGCTGTGGCGCCAGGCAGGCACACATGCCGCCACCGCGGCCGAGATGCACGATCCCCAGGGCCGCACCCGTGGCGCCACGGACCCGCAAGCTCTCGCCCAATCCCTGGCGCCAGATACGGCCGCGCTTGCCGCGCTGCGTGGCTGGCTCGGGGCACGGCTGAACTGGGTGCCGGGGTAGGCTGCATCGTCGTTCAACGACGAACAGGGGGGCTCTTCCGCCCCTTCCCATCCTGCCGCATCATCCCCGGAAAATCCGCCGGAGAGCCCCATGCGCGTTGCCGTGATCAACATCGGCCAGGAGACCAACGACTTCAATCCGGTCCCTACCACCATGGACGGGTTCCACCAGTTCGGAATTCTCCAGGGGCAGGAGATGATGGAGAAGCTCGGTGCCCTCGGCCAGATCGGCGGCATGCTGGAGGCGGTGCGCAAGGACGGCATGCAGATCGAATGGGTGCCGATCATCTCCGCCTGGGCCATGGCCGGCGGGCGCATCGACACCGAGAGCCGGCTGTTCTTTGAGGAACGCATCGGCACCGGCCTGCGCAATGCGGGCAAGCTCGATGCCGTGGTCGCCCACCTGCACGGCGCCTGCTCGGCCGAGGGCGTGGATGATGTGGAAGGCGCGCAGCTTGGCATCGTGCGCGCCGTGGTGGGGCCGGATGTGCCGATCCTGACCACGCTGGATCACCACGCCAACGTCACCACCCAGATGATCGCGATGAGCAACGCCGTGATCGGCCACCGCACCCAGCCGCACGACGTGGTGGATACCGGCCGGCTTTCCGGCGAGTTGCTGGTGCGGATGCTGCGCGGCGAGGTGAAGCCGGTGGTGGCCTGGCGCAAGCTGCGCATCGTGACGCACCAGGAGCAGTACCTCACCATCGCCGGCCCGATGAAGGAATGGTTCGACCAGGCGCGCGCGATGGAAGCCGACCCGCGCGTGCTCGCCGTGGCCCCCTGCCCCATGCAGCCCTGGCTCGATGTCGCCGAGGGCGGCTGGGCCACGGTGGTGACGGTGGATGGCGACCAGGCGCTGGCCGAGACACTGGCCGACGACTCCGCCGAATTCGCCTGGGACCGGCGGGAACGGTTCATGGTGCAGTCCGCCGTGCCGATCGACGAGGCGGTGCGCATGGCCGATGCGGCGCCCCACGGGTGCATCGTGCTGAGCGATACCGGGGATACCGTGTTCGGCGGCACGCCCGGGGACAGCAACCTCATCCTCGAATCCATCCTGCGCCAGGGCATCAAGAGCCGTGCGCTGATCCCGCTGATTTCCCCCATCGCCGCGAAGCGCCTGGCCGAGGCGGGCGAGGGCGCGGAGGTGACGCTGCCGCTGGGCGGCGACCAGTCCGTGGGGTTCTTCACCCCGCTGACCGTCACCGGGCGGGTGCGCAAGGTCGCGGGTGGGCATGTGACGGTGCCAGTGTTCCAGCAGCCGGAGTTCGACCAGGGTACGACCGTGATCTTCGAGGTCGGGCCGGTGACGCTGTTTGTGACGGAGCGCACCGGGGCGGCGGGCAACGTGCCCGATGTGTATCGGTTCTTCGGCATCGAGCCGGCGGACTACAAGATGGCGGTGCTGAAGACCGCGTCCAATTTCCAGTTCTTCAAGCCGATCAGCCCGCAGACCATCCGCGTGGATACCAGCGGGCCCGGCCAGTCCGATGTGAAGACCCTGCCCTGGAAACGCATTCCGCGGCCGATCTGGCCGCTGGAGGAGATTGCCTCGTGGCGGGGATGAGCGCGGACGTCATCGTTGTCGGGCTCGGCGCGATGGGGGCGGCCACGTTGCTGGCGCTGGCCCGGCGCGGGGTGTCGGCGTTGGGGATCGACCGGTTCCATCCGCCGCACGACATGGGGTCGAGCCATGGCGAAACGCGGATCACGCGGCTGGCGGTGGGCGAGGGGGCGGACTATGCGCCGCTCGTCGCGCGCTCCCACGCGCTGTGGCGGGAGCTGGAGGCGGAGACGGGCGAGCAGCTTCTTCTGCAATGCGGCGGGCTGGTGATGGGGCGGCGGGGGATCGCCACCGGGCACTACGGTAAACCTGCTTTCGTGGAACGCACGCTGGAGGTGGCGCGCCAGGCGGGGATTCCGCATGAGGCGCTGGAGGCGGACGAGATCCGCCGCCGCTGGCCGCAGATGCGGCTGGAGGGGGACGAGATCGCGAGCTGGGAACCCAGTGCCGGGATCGTGTTCCCGGAGCGGTGCATCGCTGCCCAGCTTCAGGTCGCCGCTCGGCTTGGGGCGCGGACGCAGCTTGGCACGGTCGTGACCTCGATCACGCGGGATGGGGCCGGGTTCCGGGTGGAGACATCGCAGGGCACGTATCGCGCCGGGCGGGTGGTGGTGTCGGCGGGGGCGTGGGTCTCCACGCTGGTGCCGGCGCTGGCGCCGGTGACGGAGGCGCGGCGGCAGGTGCTGCACTGGTTTCCGGTGGCGGATCCGGCGGCCTATGCGCCCGGGCGGTTTCCGATCTTCATCTGGATGCACGGGGCGCGGGAGGGCGATTATTTCTACGGGTTTCCGTGCCTGCCGGGGCAGGACACGCTGAAGGTGGCCACCGAGCAGCACGAGCAGCGCACCACGGCCGATGGGGTGGAGCGGGGCGTGGCGGCGGCGGAATCCGCTGAATTCCATGCGCGCAATGTGGCGCCGCGGCTGGCGGGGGTTGGGGCGGAGGCGGCGCGCGCGGTGGCGTGCCTTTATACCGCCACGCCGGATTCCGGGTTCATCGTGGATGAGGTGGATGGGCTGGTGGTGGCCTCGCCGTGTTCGGGCCACGGCTTCAAGCATTCGGCGGGGTTGGGCGAGGCGTTGGCGGGCAAGGCGTGCGGCGTGGGGCCGGCGCTGGATGGGTTCCGGCTAGCGCGGTTTCGCTAGATGTTTGGTCCCGGGATTTGATGGTGCGGATTTGCGGTGAATCTGCTTGGCTCTACGGCCCATGCTTTGCAGATAGCTCCGTAAGGGGTGAGGCCCTTGAGGGTCTTTAGCCGCTTGGCGAAGTTGTAGGCGTCGAGGAACTG
>CANHKG010000062.1 GCA_947460455.1 Rhodospirillales bacterium
CACCGTGCCCATGCCGCGCGGGGCCAGCAGCAGGCCGGTATCGGCCACGGGGTAGCCGGACAGGCGCTGCAGGTAGGGCGCCAGCAGGGCGGAGCTGGAGAGCAGGATCGCCATGGTGAACAGCATCATCACCAGCCCGCCGGTAAAGTTGCGGTCCTTGAACATCGCCGGCGGGATGAACGGCTTCTGCGCGGTGAACATGTGCACCAGGAACAGGTAGAAGCCGAGCCCGGCCAGCACCGCCTTGGCGATGATCTCCGTGGAATCGAACCAGTCCTGCGTTTGGCCGCGATCCAGCATCAGCTGCAGCATGCCGATGGCCAGGGCGAGGGCGGCAAAGCCGGTCCAGTCGAAGCGCAGGTCGGGCTTGGTGGGGGTTTTCGGCATGAACAGGGCGAGGCCCGTGACCGCGATGATGCCGAAGGGCAGGTTGACGTAGAAGACGAAGCGCCAGGACAGCGTGTCGGTGAGCAGGCCGCCCAGGGTGGGGCCCATGATCGGGCCGACCATGACGCCGATGCCGAAGATCGACATGGCCTTGGCGCGCTGCTCGAAGGGGAAGATGTCGAGCATGGTGGCCTGGGAGAGCGGCACCAGGGCGGCGCCTGTCATGCCCTGGAGCACGCGGAACAGCACCATCTGTTCCAGGGATTGGGCCGCCCCGCTCATCATCGAGAAGGCGGTGAAGCCGGTGATGCAGACGATGAACAGGTTCTTGCGCCCGAAGCGCTGGGCGAGCCAGCCGGCCGGCGCCGTCATGATGGCGGAGGCGATGATGTAGCTGGTGAGTACCCAGGTGGTCTGGTCCAGCGTGGTGTTCAGGCTGCCCTGCATGTAGGGCAGCGCCACGATGGAGATGGTGGAATCCAGCACCGTCATCATCGTGGCCATCATGGCGCAGCCGGCGATCAGGGCGCGGTGGCGAACGACCGGGGCGGCGGGCACGGCAACGGTGGAGGCGGCGCCGCTCATGGGCGGATCAGCGCGAGGGCGCGGCGGCGGCGCGCGACGGTCGCTCCGCGGCACCCACGGCCGGCACATCGGCAGGCACCTCGGGGCGCCCCTGCGGCGGGGGCTGCGGCGCGCGTGGGGCGGCGGGCGGGGCGGGGGCGGTGACCTTCCTCATCATCAGCACCAGGGCCATGCAGGGGATGGCGACCAGGCTCATCATCAGGAAGTCGTTGCTGTAGGCGATGATCATCGCCTCGCGGTTGATCATCTTGTCCAGCATGACGGCGCCGTGGCGGGTGGTGGCATCGAGGAAGCGCGTGGCGCCCTCCTCGCCGGGGATGGCGCGGGTGAAGGGGGTGATGCTGGCGGCCAGGCCCGCATGGCTCGCCTGGATCCAGTGCGAGAGGGAGAAGGTGGTGATGGAGACGCCGATGCCCGCACCGACGTTGCGGCCAAGGCTCTGCACCGCGGTGGCGTCGCCGCGCAGGTGCGCCGGCAGGGTGGAGAAGGAGACCACGGTGAGCGGGTTCCAGATCAGCCCCATGGCCATGCCCTGGATCATCATCACCCCCACCAGCCAGCGCTGGCCGATGTCGGGGGTCCAGGTGGACATGTCGTACAGGGTGAGGCTGAGCAGGGTGAGACCGAGGGTGATCAGCTTGCGCTGGTCGACATAGGGGCCGAGGCGCGAGCAGATCAGCATCACCATCATCGTGCCCAGGCCGCGCGGCGCCAGCAGCAGGCCGGCATCGGCCACCGAGTACCCCGCCATGCGCTGCAGGTAGGGCGCGAGCAGGGTGTTGCTGGACATCATCACCGTGTTGCTGGCGAACATGACGATCATCGCCGTGGTCATGTTGCGGTCCCTGAACATCTCGCGCGGGATGAAGGGCTTCTCCGCGGTCAGCATGTGGACCAGGAACAGGTAGAAGCCCAGTGCGGCGAGCACGGCGCAGGCGATGATCTCGCTGGAGGTGAACCAGTCTTTGATGGAGCCGCGGTCGAGCATGAGCTGCAGCGCGCCGATGCCCAGCGCCAGCACGCCGAAGCCGGTCCAGTCGAAGCGCAGCCCCTGTTGCGGCCGGGTGCTTGGCATCAGCAAGGCCAGGCCGAACGCGGCGGCGATTCCGAGCGGCACGTTGACGTAGAATACCCAGCGCCAGTGGAACCATTCGGTCAGGTAGCCGCCCATGGTGGGGCCCATGATCGGGCCGATCATCACACCCATGCCGAAATAGGCCATGGCGCGGGCACGCTGTTCGGCGGGGAAGATGTCGAGCATGGTGGCCTGGCTCAGCGGGACCAGGGCGGCGCCGAAGGTGCCCTGGATGATGCGGCAGGCGATCATCTGTTCCAGTGTCTGCGACGCGCCGGCGAAGATGGTGGTGCAGGTGAACCCGATCAGGCAGGTCAGGTACAGGTTCTTGCGGCCGAAGCGGTTGGCGAGCCAGCCGACCGGGGCGGTCATGATGGCGGAGACGATGATGTAGGAGGAGATCACCCAGGTGATCTGGTCCATCGTCGCCGACAGGCTGCCCTGCATGTAGGGCAGCGCCACGATCGAGATGGTGGTGTCCAGCACCACCATCAGCACGCCCATCATGCAGAACACGCTGATCAGCCCGCGATGCGGTACAGCCGCACTCATGTCACTCGGCCGCGCTGACGGCCCGGCCGGGGGCAGCGGCCGGGGTGGCTGCGGGTGTGGGTGCAGGTGCCGTGGCGGGGGCGGCCGGCTTGGTGGCGATGGCCGGCGCCACGCGCGGCGGGCGGCGCATGAGGAACAGCAGCAGCAGGGGTGGGACCACCATCAGGCTGAGCATCTGGTAGTCGTTGGCGAAGGCGACGATCTGCGCCTCCCGCGTGATGATCGAATCCAGCAGCCCCGCACCCTTGGTCGTGGCTGGATCGAGCAGCCGGTGCGCTGCCTCCCCCATCGGGGTGTAGCGCGGGAACGGCGTGATGTTGGCGGCGAGGTCGGCATGCGCCGTTTGGGTGTTGCGGGTGAGCATGAACGACGTGACCGCGATGCCGATCGCCGCCCCGGTGTTGCGCGACAGGTTCTGCAACGCCGCGGCATCGGCGCGGTATTGCGGGGAGAGGGTGGCGAAGGCCACCACCGTCATCGGGTTGAAGATGAACCCCATGCAGAAGCCCTGGATCACCAGCGTGGTGGTGATGAGGGAGGAGGGCATGTCTGGTGTCCAGGTGGTCATGCTGTGCAGGGTCAGGCCCAGGCCGAGCAGCCCGAAGGCCATCAGCTTGCGCTGGTCCACGTAGCGCCCGCCGAGGCGCGAGGCGATCACCATCGCCACCATCGTGCCCATGCCGCGCGGCGCCAGCATCATGCCGGCTTCCGAGGGCGGATAGCCGGAGAGCTTCTGCAGGAACGGCGCCAGCAGGGCCGAACTCGCCATCAGGATCGCGCCGGTGCAGAACATCATCGCCATGGAGGCGACGTAGTTGCGGTCCTTGAACACGCCGCGCGGGATCAGCGGTTTCTCGGCGGTGAACATGTGCACCATGAACAGGTAGAAGCCGAGCCCGGCCAGCACCGCGCAGGCGATGATCTCGCCGGAGGTGAACCAATCCTCGCCCTGGCCGCGGTCCAGCATCAGCTGGAAGCTGCCGATGGCCAGCGCCAGCACGCCGAAGCCGATGAAATCGAACTTCATCTCCGGCCGCGCTGTCGCACTCGGCATGAAGAAGATCAGCCCGAAGGTCGCCAGGATGCCGAAGGGCACGTTGACGTAGAACACCCAGCGCCAGTGGAACCAGTCCGTGAGGTAGCCGCCCAGCGTCGGGCCCATGATCGGGCCGCACATGATGCCCAGGCCGAAGATCGCCATGGCCTGAGCGCGCTGCTCGAACGGGTAGATGTCCAGCATGGTGGCCTGGGCCAGCGGCGCCAGGGCCGCGCCGAAGGTGCCCTGCAGGATGCGGAAGGCCACCATCTGCTCCAGCGTCTGCGCCATGCCGCACAGCACCGAGGTCGCGGTGAAGCCGATCATCGAATAGATGAACAGGTTCTTCCGCCCGAAGCGGTTGGCCAGCCAGCCCACCGGCGCCGTCATGATGGCGGAGACGATGATGTAGCTGCTCAGCACCCAGGTGATCTGGTCCATGGTGGCCGAGAGCGAGCCCTGCATGTAGGGCAGCGCGGTGATGGAGATCGTGGAATCCAGGATCTGCATCAGCACCGCGGTCATCGCGCAGCCAGTCAGCAGGCGCCGCTGCGCCAGGCCCAGCGGAACCGTGGCCGTACTGACAGGGGCAGCCGCGCCGGACATCAGGCTAGCGTCCTGCCCGCGCAGGTCGTTCGGCTTCGGACGACCGGAGCGGACGAGCAGGCCGCCCAGACAAAGGGGCTGATGTCCCACGCACGGATGATGTGGCCTTCCTCGGATCTCAAAGGCGGGACATCAGCGCGGCAACAGGTCCGAGACGTGGCGCACGTGGCCGGTGTCGATCGTGACCACCACGCTCATGCCCGCGCGCAGCTCGGGGTCGCTGGCGGCGCGTTCCACCTTCACCCGCAGCGGGATGCGCTGCACCACCTTCACCCAGTTGCCGGAGGCGTTCTGCGCCGGCAGCACGGAGAACTCGGCGCCGGTGGCCGGCGAGATGCTTTCCACGATGCCGCGCCAGACGCGGCCGGGATAGGTATCCACCGTCACGGTCACGGGGTCGCCGAGCTTCACGAAGGTGAGGTCGGTTTCCTTGGGGCTGGCTTCCACCCACACGCGGTCGTGCGACACCAGGCCGAAGGCGGCCATGCCGGCGGTGAGGTACATGCCGGGCTGCAGGCTTTCCACCTGGGTGGCGATGCCGTCGAACGGGGCGGTGAAGATGGATTTGTTGAGCTGGCGCTCCGCCTCATCCACCGCCGACTTGGCCAGCAGGTATTGCGGCATCGTGGTGACGTCCACATCCGGGTCGCCGCCGAGGCGGGCGAGCTGGACCTGGGCGTGTTCCTTCAGGCTGGCCAGCATCGCGGTGTTGGCGGCAAGCCGGAAGCGCGAGTCGTCGAAATCGGCCCGGGTGACGCCGCCGCCGCGCACGAGGTTGGCGAAACGCTCCATGGAGGCCTGGTCGGACTGCACCTTGGCCTGCTGCGCCTCGATGTCGCGCAGCATGCGCTGGTAATCCACCTTCATGGCGCGCAGCGACAGCTCCACCTGGGCGAGGTTCGCGCGGGCGCCATCCAGCGCGATCTGGAACTTGTAGGCATTGAGGCGGAACAGCACGTCGCCGGCCTTCACGCGCTGGCCCTCGCGCACGTTCACCTCGGTGACGGTGCCCGACACGTCCGTGCTCGCCGCCACCTTGGCCGCGCGCACATAGGCGTTGTCGATGGAAACGTAGCGCCCGCCATTCAGCCAGTAGAAGAAGGAGCCCACCGCAACCACCGCGATGCCGCCCAGCATCAGCAGCGGCCGCAGGATGCGGGAACGCTGCCGGGCGCGCACGGGGGTTTCCTCCGGGGCGACAAGCCTCGGGGCGGCACCAGATTGGGACATGGCCGATTGGGACATGATCAGACGCGGTCCTGATGGAGAATGGACAGAGCCTCGGCCGTGGCCACGGAAGCGCGGCGGCGGGGCGAGGGGCGGGAAGCAGGTGGGCGTGGCGCGGCGGAGGGGTCAGCCGGCGCGGCCTCCACGGGGCGGCTGCGCAGGTCGCCCAGCACATTGGCCTTCATGGCGATCAGGCTGTGGCGCACCGTTTCCAGCGCATCGGGCGCCAGGCCGGCGGTGAGCAGGCGGGACACATCGTCGCGCTCGCCACGCATCTCATCCAGCACGGGAATGGCCGGCGGCAGCAGGTGCAGGCGCCAGATGCGCCGGTCATCGGGGTCGTCGCGCCGTTCCACCATGTTGCGGGCGGCCAGCCGATCGACGAGGCGGGCGACCGTGATCGGCTCCACCTCCATGATCTCGGCCAGTTCCTTCTGGGACAGGCCGGGCTGTTGTTGCACGCGCCACAGGATCACCCATTGCGCACGGGTCATGCCGTGGGCGCGGGCGCGACGGTCACCAGCCACGCGCAGCAGGCGGGCGATGTCGTGCAGGAGGAAAAGGAGATCTGGCTGATCGGGCACGGGGGGGATGATAAGCAGCGTTATCTTCCCGATGCTACGTTTCCTTGCATGCGCGCCAAACAAGGCTGGCCAGCGCGCCGGCGGCGGGCCCCTACCCCGCCTGCTCCGCGCACCAGGCGCGCCAGGTGTGGCGCAGCGCCGTGCCCAGGTTGCGGCCGAAGCGCGGCGCATCGCACAGCGGGCTGGTCCGCACCTGTTCGCGCAGCCCGGCCCGCAGCGTGGCGAGCCCCGGCAGGTCCGACACCGCGGCCACTGCGCGGGCGACGTAGGCATCGAGGTCCGCCACCACCCAATCCTGCAGCCCGGCATTGGACATGTGGCTGGCGGAATGGCGGGAGGCGAAGGTCTCCCCGGGCACCGACACGGTCGGCACGCCCATCCACAGCGCCTCGCAGGTGGTCAGCCCGCCGCTATAGGGGAACGGGTCCAGCACCACGTCGATCTCGTTGTATTGGGAGAGCAGCTGGCGGTGCGGCGAGCCGGCGCGCAGTTCGATGCGCTCGGGGGCGATGCCCTGGGCGGCGAAGGCGGAATGGAAGCGGGCGCAGGTGGCGGCCTCGCCGAACTGGTGCGCCTTCAGCACCAGGCGGGAGCCGGGAACGGCTTGCAGCACGCGCGCCCAGGTGGCGATCACCACCGGGGTGATCTTGGCGGTGTTGTTGAAGCAGCCGAAGGTGACCTGCCCGCGCGACAGGGCCGGCAGCGGGACCACATCCGGCGCATAGGGCGGCGGCGAGTAGCACACGTAGCCATCCGGCATGCGCAGCAGCTTCTCTTGGTAGAAGTGCTCGAACCCCTCCGGCGTTTCCCAGCGGTCGGTGATCATCCAGTCCATCTCGGCCAGGCCGGTGGAGTGGTTCTGCATGCCCACCCATTTCACCTGGACGGGTGCCGGGCGATGCGCGCAGGCGGCGATCAGGCCGCGGTCGCCGAAGCCGGACAGTTCCACCAGGATGTCGATGCCGAGGTCGCGGATGCGCGTGGCCAGCGCCTCCGGCGGCTCCGTGTCCACCACGTGCCAGCCACCGGCCAGGGCGCGGAAGCGGCGCTCGATCGGGTCGTTGGCCTCGGGCTGGCCGAGGCAGACGATCTCGAACGCGTCGGGGTCCAGGGTTTCGAAGCCGGCGATGGTCAGCCAGCCGACGGGGTGGGTCTTGAGCGTGGGCGAGAGCAGGCCCAGGCGCAGGCGGCGTTCCGGGTCTGGCGTGTTGGCGAAGGGTTGGAGCGCGGTGCGCGGCAGGGTGCGGCCGACGCCCTGGTAGGCTTCCAACAGGGTCACGCCGGTGACGGCGGGGTGGTAGGCCATGGCGTTGCCGAGCGAGCGCCAGGCGAGGTGGGCCTGCGGCGCGAAGCGGACGGCTTCCTGCGCGCGGGCCACGCCTTCCTGCTGCATGCCCATGGAAACCAGGGCGTTGGTGAGGTTGCACAGCACGTTGAGCTGCGGGCCTTGCTCGGCCAGCAGGCCCTCCAGGATCTCCTGCGCCTCGCCGTAGCGGTACACGCGCACCAGCGTGGCGGCGTAGTTGTTGCGCAGGTTGGAATCGCGCGGCGCCAGTTCCACGGCGCGCTTCAGCACCTCGGCCGCCTGCTTGGCGCGGCTGGTGACCGTCAGCGCATTGGCCAGCGCGACGGTGGGCACCATCTCCTCCGGCGCCAGGGCGACGGCGGCTTCCAGCACCTCCACCGCCTCGTCGCGGCGGCCCAGCTTGCCCAGCAGCAGGCCGCGGGCGCTCAGCAGGGCGACGTTGGCGGGGTCTTCGGCGCTGGCCACTTCCAGGCGGGCCAGTTCCTCGGCCGCGCTGCCGGCCATGGCGGCGGCTTCGGCGCGGCGCACGGCGATGTCGATATGCTGCGGCGCCAGGCGCTGGGCCTCGGCGAAGGCGGATTCGGCGGCCGGCACGTCGCCGGTCATCATCAGGGAAAGGCCCAGCGCATCCCAGGCATCGGGCCGGTCCGGCGCGCGGGAGCAGCAGCGCAGCAGCAGCATCTGCGCGCGCGCGGCCTGCTGGCGCAGCATCAGCAGCGCGGCCAGGCTCAGCAGCGCTTCCGGGCGCTGGGGGTTGCGCTCCAGGGCGCGTTCGTATTCGGCCTCGGCCTCCGCAAGGCGGCCGGTGCGGCGCAGGCTTTCGCCCAGGCGCAGCGGCGGTTCGTCCCAGCCCGGCATCGCCACGGCCAGTTCACGCAGCATGGTGTGGGCGCGCACGGCATCGCCGGCCATGTCCTCGGCCAGGGCGAGGTTCAGCAGCGTGCCCGGACGGCGGTCGCCGAAAGCCACCGCGCCGCGCAGGGAGACGAGCGCTTCGGCGGGATGGCCGCCACGCAGCAGCGCCAGGCCCAGCGTGGCATGGCCCTCGGCCTCCTGCGCCGCGATCGCCGAGGCGGCTTCCGCCCCGGGATGCACGGCGCCGCCGGTGGCATCACCCGTCATGCCGCACCCGTTCCAGGGCGACCACCATCCCGGCCACGTCGGCGCCGGCTTCGGTGCGCAGGCCCTCGCGGCGCATCACCCGCAGCGCGAAGCCGGCTTCCGCCGCCACGCGCATGACGTAGTCGGCATGGTGCGAGAAGCGGCCCTGCCGGCCCAGGCGCCAACCCTTGGCCACGTCCTCTTCGCTCGGCTGCGGCATCTCTTCCGCCGTGAACAGCAGCAGCCCGCCGGGGGCAAGCCGCGCGTGGCACAGCTTCATCACCTCCTCCAGCACGCCGAAATAGCAGAACACGTCCGCGGCCAGGATCACCGGCCAATCCGTACGGTCATTCGCCAGGAAGGTTTCCAGCTCGGCATGCACCAGGTCGCCGTAGATCTCCTTCTCCGCCGCCTCGCGCAGCATGCCGTCGGAGACATCGATGCCGGTGATCGGCCCCAGCTTGAGGTCGGAGAGCACCACGCCCATCAGCCCGGTGCCGCAGCCGAGGTCCAGCACCGGCCCCAGCGCCGCGCCCTCGCCCACATCCGGGCGCAGTTCCAGCAACGCCGCGCGCAGCAGGCCGGGCACGCGATAATGCAGGCCGATCAGGTGGGATTCGAAGCGCTGGGCGTAGCCGTCGAACACGGTTTCCAGATAGGGCGCCGGCGCGCGCGTGCTTTGCGGGCGCAGCCCGGCGGCGGCCACGAGATGGCGCACATAGGGATCCTCCGGCGCCAGCTTCAGCGCCTCGGCATAAGCCGCGGTCGCCTCGCCATGCCGGCCGAGGCTGGACAGCGCGTGGCCCTTCAGCCCGAACACCTGGGCATCGGCCACGCCATCGCGCCGCGCCGCCTCGGCGATATCGGCCGCGCCGGTGAAATCGCGCGCGCGCATCGCCACCATGATCGCGGCGGTGCGCAGCGTGGGGTCGCCAGGGATGGCGCGGATGCCGTCGGCCAGCACCTGTGCCGCCGCATCGTGCTCGCCGCAGCGCTCCAGCGCGGTGGCATAGGCGCGCACACAGGGGGCATGGCGCGGTTCCGCGGCCACCGCCTCGCGCAGGCACGGCACCGCATCCTCCGGGCGGTTCATCTCCAGCAGCACCACGCCCAGCACGGCCTTGGCGCGCGGATGGCGCGGCGCCAGGATCACGGCATCGGAGGCATCGGCGGCCGCACCCAGCACATCCTGCGCCTGCATGCGGGCATCGGCGCGGCTGATCAGCAATTCCACCGCGCCGCCATCCATCGCCAGCCCGGCATCCAGCTCGGCCAGCGCTTCGGGGATGCGGCCTTCGCGGAGCAGCAGCCGGGCTTCCATGTCGTGCAGTTCGGGCGACGGCGGCACCAGGCGGCGCAGGGCGGCCATCAGCGGCCGGGCGGCGTGCACGCGGCCGGCGGCGATCATGTCCTGCACCCGGCGCGTCAGCTGTGCGGGATCGGGGCCAACAGGAAGAGATGTGGGGGCGAGTTGCATCGGCGGCTCCTTTTGAGCGTCGGATGGTCGGCGGAATTCAGGCAATGATGCCGCGCAGTTGCAGGGACAGCGCGCTGAGATCGGGGGCGGGGGCCGGGGCTTCCTTCTGTTTCTCCAGCAGGTAGCGTTGGCTCAGGCCATCCACGAATTTCGGGTCTTGCAGGCGGGATATATCCAGCCGGTTGGTGATGGCCTTTTCCTGCGCGCCGAGCTCCTGGAAGGCGATCTGCTTCGGGATGCCCAGGGCGGTGGTAACCACGCGCCGCATCACCGGGTCGCCCAGGATGTCGATCGCGTTCTTGAACTTGCTGGCGCGCTCGCGGAAATCCAGCGCATCGGACAGCCCCGGCGTGGCCTTTTCCAGCCCCTTGCGCCAGGCCACTTCCACGTAGCCATCGGCCAGGCGCGTCTGCAACGCCGGGTCCTTCAGCGCGTCGATCCCGGCCTTGGCGAAATCGAACGCCTTCACCACCGATTTCCAGCGCGCGCTGCCCATCCGGTTGACCAGCGCATTGGGGTCGTTGGGGTCGGAGAGCAGCACCTTCTTGGCCAGGCCCGCATAGGGAACCTGGTCTGCCAGCCCGTTGGCGGTCAGCAGCACCTTCATCACCGCCGGGTTGTCCAGCGCCTCGCCGATGGTCTTGGCCTTGGCGATCACGCGCTTGAACACCGCGATGTCGCGCTGGGTTTCCGGCTGCTTGGCGGTGTTCGCCACCTCGCGGTCGCGGTTCTTCTGCGCCATCTTCAGCGCCACCAGCGGGCTTCCGCCAGGCGTGCCGCCGCCGCCATACAGCGTCGTCAGCAGGTTGGAAGACGCGTTGGTGCCGCCGAAAAGCGTCGTCAATCCTGCTGCGGAGACGAGCGCCACGGCGCGGTGCTCCTCAGCCCTGGCCGGAAAGCCCGGCCGCGATATCCTCGTTCACGCCGATGAGGAAATCGAAGTCGGGCGCATCGCGCTGCATCTCGCGCTGCACGGCCATGCCCACCGAGACGATGGAGGCGCGCAGCGGTTCCGGCAGGCCGTTCTCGGGATCGCGCATCAGGTCGATCACCGTGGTCCAGAGGCGGGAATTATCGGCCAGCGCGCGCACCTGCACCACAGGATTGCCGCTGCGGCTGTTGCGCAGCGCCACCACCGCCCGGCGGAACACTTCCGCCTCCTGCTCGCGCGGGCTGCGGTGGGCGGAAGACTTTGCGTAGGCCCTCATGGCCTGTTCCATGCCGTTTTGCATGAGGAGCAATCCTTTCGTTGCGACGTCGCTTCGGTCAGGCCGCGCCTGCCGCGGCCAGCGCCGAGGAGTCGGTTTGCGAAAGCGTGGGCTGGTCGGGCCCGCGGCCGAGCACCGCGTCCTCGTGGCGGATGATCCGACGGGCCAGCTTCAGGGCCTGGTAGCAATCGTCGGATTCCGCGCTGGCCAGCGCACGGTCGAGAATCTCGCGGGCCAGGGCGGATGTGGTGGCGGATTTGAACGCCGCGATCAGGCCGCGCGCCGCCTCCAGCCCCTGGATACGCTCGTCGTCGGTGCCGATATAGGCCGACTGCAGCGCGAAGTAGATGCGCCGCGCCGGGCTGTCGGCCTGGTCTGGCGCCATGATCTGCTTGCCGAACAGGAAGCGGGCACGGGCAGTGAGCTCGATGCGTGACTTGGTGCGAAACCGGATCGGCGCCCCATTCACGATCATCATCTCGCCCTGCCGAAGCTCCAGCACGAGAGTGGACATGCAATCTCCTTAAAGAGCCCACGCCCCGGACGCTTCCTGCGCCGGGCGGGCCGGAAGAGGGGCACCGCGCCCCTCTCCCGAACCCGGGGCCGTGCTGGGTTACTTGAACAGGCTGAGCAGGCTCTGCGGCGCCTGATTGGCGATCGACAGCGCCTGGGTGCCCAGCTGCTGGCGGATCTGCAGCGCCTGCAGCTTGGCGGACTCCTTGGCCAGATCGGCATCGATCAACGACCCGAGGCCACCGTTGAGGCTATCCATCTTGTCGTTGTTGTAGCTGATCTGGTTGTCGACGTAGTTGACCGCGGCACCATAGGTGTTCAGCTGCGTGCCCAGGGTGGACAGGGCATTCAGGAACGTGCCGGAGGAGGTGATCAGCGCCACCACGCTGTCTGCCGCGTTCAGCTGCGTGGAGGTGAAGTTCACCGACGCGAAGAAGGCCGAACCGCCGAAGGTGGCGATGCCGTAGGTCGCGCCCACCTCGTTGCGGATCACCGCCACCGAGCCGAACGTGCCGTTGCTGCCGGTGATGTCACCGATCAGCGACTTGTTGTTGTAGCCGGCATCCTGGAGGAACGTCTTCACGTTCGCCATCAGCGACTGGTACTGCGCCACGTACTGGGTGCGCTGGTCGCCCTGCGTGTTGCTGTCGGCCAGCTTCACCAGAACCTCGCGCGCCGTATTCAGTGTCTTGGACACCGAGTTGAGGCCCGTGAGCGTGGTGGAAACCAGGCCCTTCACATTGCCCAGCTGCTGGTTGGCGCTGGTCAGCGCGCCGACATCGGAGCGCACCCGCTGCGCCACGGCATAGGCCGCGCCGTCGTCGGTTGCATCCGCCACGCGGAAGCCGGTGGAGATCGTTTTCTGCGTGGTCGCCAGCTGCGACGCCGTCATGTTCAGGGACTGCAACGCGATCTGTGCGTTGATGTTGGTATTAACGGAATTGAGGGACATGGTGAGTTTTCCTACTTGCCCAGATGTTACGCATGCCCCGAAATTTTTCGGGCGAGCCCCATTGTGGGGCCGTGGATGTTAATGCGCGGTGAAGCCCACCGG
The DNA here is from genome assembly GCA_947460455.1 of Rhodospirillales bacterium. GTDB lineage: Bacteria > Pseudomonadota > Alphaproteobacteria > Acetobacterales > Acetobacteraceae > CAMDGX01. Next base: position 12,712 of record CANHKG010000062.1, read on the forward strand.
ATGTTTTCCGGCCCTTAGCCCGGGCGTCGCGCATGGTCTCAGGCCCGCGCACCATGGCTCCCTTGGGGAACCGGCCGGCGCGCGACAGACGGCGGGGGTGGGGCATTGCCTCAACCCGCCGGAAGAAACTTGGTCAGGCTCAGGCTCTGCAGCCCGGCCAGCAGCTGGTAGGAGGCTTGCAGCTGCGTCTGCGTCAGCGACAGGCGCGAGAGCGTCTCGGCCATGTCCACGTCCTCCACGTTCGAAACCTGGCCGCGCAGCGCGGTGGCCGCCTGCTCCAGCCGGGACTTGTCCTCGCGGATCGTCGCCTGCCGGTCGCCCAGCACGCCCGCATCCACGCCCAGCGCGGTTTCCGCGCCGGTCAGGCTCTCGCGCACATCGGCCACCAGCGCGGCGAAGCCGGGGTCGTTCATCTGGCTGCTCGAAAGCGAGCCCAGCGTGGCCAGGCCGCGCATGATGTCGCGCATGTAGGAGCCGGTGGTGCTGGTGCCGCCCGAAACCGCATCGGAATTGGCGCTGGCCAGGATGCCCACCTGCACCTGCCGCCCCTCGCCCACGGGCACCCGGTCCTTCAGCCCATCCAGCACCGCCACCGGCTGCGACAGCGTGGTGGTGAAGGGCGAGGTGCCCACGGCGTTGGAGGAAGCGGTGGCCAGCGTTGCCGCCGCCGTCGCGGCCGCGCCATTGGCGGCCAGGGTGCCCACCGCGGTGGAGATCCCGGAGAAGAAGCCGGAGGAAAGGATGGCCTCGGCCTGCGGCACCGGCGCCGTGGTGCTGTCCTGCCCGCCGAAGACATAGGTGTCGCCATATTTCGCGTTCAGCGCCGTGGCCACGTTGCGCAGCGCATCGCGCGCGCCCGCCGCCACGCTATCGACCATCGCGGCGCTGAGGCCGTTGAGGTCGGCGGTGCGCGCCCGGAAGGCGCTGGCGATGCCGGCGATCTGGTCCAGGCCGGCGCGCGCCACATCCATGCGGCCCTGCACCGCGTCGATATTGGCCTGGAAGGATTCCAGCTTGGTGATCGCCGGGCGCAGCGACAGGCTTGCCGCCCCCTGGGCGCCGAGCCCGCCCAGCGTATCGGCCACGCGGCCGCTGGCGGCCTGGCGCGTGAGAATGTCCAGCCGGTCGCGCACCTGCGCGGCACTGGCCAGCACGGAGCCGCGCGCGCCCTGGCCGGCGGTGGCGGGAAGGCTGAAACCGGAGGCGATCTGTGTCATGCCACCCTCCCTCAGCGCAGCATCTGCAGGGTCTGGTCGAGCATCGCCTGCACCGCGGAGATCACGCGGGCATTGGCGGCGTAGGCGCTTTGCAGCTGGAGCATCACCGTCATTTCCTGGTCCACGCTCACCGCCGTGCCGGCGGCCAGCTTGTCGTCCAGGGCGGTTTGCAAGCTTTGTGCCGAGCTGAACTGGGCATCGGCTTCCGCCCGCGCCGTGGTCTGCGACCCCACCAGCGCGGTGGCGAGCCCTGCCAGCCGCACCGGCGGGGCGTAGGGCGCGGTCAGCGTGCCGGTGGGGCCGAGCCCCGCCTGCGCCGCGGTGGCATGCGCCACGCCGGGCCGCACTTCGCTGCCCAGCACGTGGTCCAGCACCCGCTGCACCATGGTGGCGAAGCCCGCCGGCCCGCCGGGCGGATTGGGCGAGAAGCCGGAGGGACCGGCCGGATCATCCGCCACGGCATGCGTGCCGTCGCGCACCAGGCGGGAGTCGGCGGCCACGGCGGGGTTCACGCCGATCACGCCGGCATAGCCGATATAGCCATCCTGCGGCGGCACGCCGGTGCCGGTGGGCACGGTGCCGGAAGGATCGGTGAACAGTGCCAGGCCCTGCGCATCGAAGCGGCGCGAGAGCGTGATGGCGAATTCGTCCAGCTCCGCCTGGAAGGTCGGCAGCGTGGTGTCGCGCAGCGCGATGTTGGCGCCGATGCGCCCCTCGCGCAGCCGCGTCGTGACATCGGTGCCGCCGATCAGCAGCGACGGCACGCCGCCGCCGGGATGGAAGCTGGTGGCATCCAGCGTTGCCGCATCCAGCGTGAAGGGCGGCGACAGGAAGCGCGTGGGCAGCGAGATGCCGCTCGGGGTCGCCAACAGCAGGTCGCCGCTGGGCGTTTCCACCGCGCGCACATCGACCAGCTTGGCGAGGTCCGCCCGCGCCGCATCGCGCTGGTTTTCCAGGTCGGCGCTGGACTGGCCCAGCGCGCGCAGCTGCACGATGCGCTCCGACAGATCGCCGATGCGGCCCAGCGTGCCGTTCAGCACGCCGACATCGGAGACCAGCGCATCCTGCGCCGATTGCCGCGCATTGCCGTAGGCGGCCGACAGGGCATTCACCTGGCGCGCCAGCGCCTGGCCGGCGCTCACCGCCGCGGTCTGGTTCGGCTGGCTGGACGGATCCGCCGCCAGCGCCGTGAAGCTGTCGGAAAGCCGGCCCAGCACGCTGGCCAGGTCGTCTCCGGTGCCCACCGCGCCGTGCACCGCGTCGATCGCGGCCAGCGCCTTGCCCTGCGTCTCCAGCCCCGCCACCGTGCTGGCCTGGCGCAGGGAGGAAAGCTGCAGGTGCAGGTCGATCTGCCGCTGCGCCACGCCCACGCGCATGCCCATCCCCTGGCCATCCGCCGCCATGCTGCTCTGCGGCAGCACCTGGCGCGCGTAGCCCGGCGTGCCGACATTGGCGACGTTCTGCGACACCACCGCCAGATGGCGGCTGATGCCGGCAAGGCCGCTGGCGGCTGAGGAGAGGCTGGCTTCGAGGCTCATGGCTCAGGTCCTGATGGTTCCCGGCTGGCTCAGCGCTTCATGTCGAGCGTTTGCTGCAGCAGCTCGTCGGCCGTGGTCACCATCTTGGTGTTCGCCGAATAGGCCCGCTGCGTGACGATGAGGCGGGTGAACTCGTTGGCGATGTCCACGTTGGAGTTCTCCACCGAGTTCACCACGATGCCGCCCGCGCCGTTGGTCTTCGCATCCTGGATCAGCGGGTCGCCCGACTGCAGCGTGCTGGTGAAGGCCTGGCCATCCTGGCGCTGCAGCGAGTTCGGGTCGTTGAACGTGACCACCGGGGCGCGCGCGATCGTGCGGCTCTGGCCGTTGTCGTAGGTCACCTGGATATCGCCGGCCGAGGTGGTGGAAACGCCGGCGAAGCTGCCTGGCGGCACACCGTTCTGATTGATGCCGCGCAGGGTGAAAGCGGTGCCGGAATACTGCGTGACGCCGCCGGACTGGCCGTAGGTGCCCAGGTTCAGCGAGATGGTCTGCACGCCGCTGCCGAAATTCACGTCGAAGGACAGGGTGGCCGGATCGTCGGCGGTGTAGGCGCCGGCGGTCACGCTGCCGGTCGGGTTGCCGATCGAGCCCACCGTGCCCTGCGGCACCGGGTTGCCGGAGACGGTCGGCCCGAAGGCGACGCGCGCCGTGCCGCGGTTGGCGGAGGCGATGTCGTCCGGCACGTTCACCGCCACCGTCCAGTCATTGGCGGCGGTGCGGGTCCAGTTCAGCGTCACCACGTGGTCGTTGCCCAGCGCGTCGTACACATTGATCTGCGCCGAGACGGGGTCGGTGCTGGCGGGGGTGGAGGGCAGGTTGGCCGACAGCGTCACCTCGCTGGTGGGCTGCGGGTTGTAGACCGTCTGGGTCACCCGGATCGGGTTCACCGCGGAGCGGTCCACCGCACCGGTGGAGGGGTCCACCGACCAGCCGTTCAGGTAGTCGCCGGCGCTGTTCACCAGGAAGCCGTTGCGGTCCATCTGGAAATCGCCGGCGCGGGAATAGAAGCGCTGCGGTGCGAAGGACACGTCGTTGGCGCCCACCGTCTCCGCACGGCTCACGGTGAAGAAGCCCTGGCCGACGATGCCCATGGCCAGCGGGTTCTCGGACTGCGTGATCGTGCCCTGCACCGAGTTGCGATAGTCTGGCCGCGCCTGCACCGAGCCCGGGCTGTTGCTCATCGCCGAGCTGCTGGTCAGGAAGTTGATGAACGACGTGTCGATGCGCTTGAAGCCGACAGTCTGGCTGTTGGCGACGTTGTCGCTGATATTGCCGAACGCGACCGACTGGGCATTGAGCCCGCTGATCGCCGTGTTCAGGGCACCAAAGAGAGACACGGGGGGAAACCTCCTGCTGGCAGCGGCCCGACCGGCCACCTTCGATGCACCCCCCGTCGCACGATCCGTGCCAACGCCGATCCGGCCGGAATCAGGCCTGCCGGGGCCGAATCCGGCCGGAATCGCCGTGTGTGCCAGGACCGCCGGTGCCGTGCGGCACGAATCGCCCGGCAGAACCTGCCGACCTCGGGCGCCATCCAGGCACGAATCGCCCCTCCCCCTGCCGCTGCGGGCGGTTCAGGGCCCCGGCGCGGCTCTGGCCCGGCTTTTGCTGAGGACCTCCGGCGCCCCAAGCGGGTGCCACCGCCTGCGCACCCTGGGCGCCGGGCGGGACGAGACAGCAAGGATTGCCGCGTGAACGTTGCCCCCGCCTCTTCCCCGCTCGTTGCGCCGCCCGCAGGCCCCCCTGCCCTGGGCGCCGCACCCGCGGCGCTGCCCGGCTTCGCCAGCCTGCTCGCCGCCCTCTCCATGGAGGATGCGGCCGCGCCAGGCATGATGATGGCAGCACTTCCGCCCGACACCGCCGCGGAGCCGGCGCCCGCCCCTGGCCTTCCGGTCTCCTCGCGGCCCACCATTCCCGCTGTCGCGCCGGGCATGGGCCTCCCCCAGGCGCTGCCGGCCGGCGCCGCCATTCCGGCCCCGCATACGACCGCACCGCACGCGACCGCGCCGCAGGCAACCGCGCCACAGGCAACCGCCACCCCGGATCCCGCCCAGCCCGCTATGCCCGACATCCCCCTGCCGGTTGCGGCCGAGGCGGCGGCACTGGCAGCCTCCGAGGCCCCGGCACCGCGCAGCCCCGCCAGGCCGCCGCCCGCCGCCGCCAGCCGCGCCGCTGATGCCGGCGACTCCGAGGCTGCGTCTGGCACCGAGACCATGCCGGCGCCCGGTCTTGCCCAGGCGCTCCCGCTCACGGCGCCGATCGCACCGAGCCTCCTGCCGCCTGGCCCGCCACCGCCTGCGGGTGAAACCCAGGCCGGGGCAACCCGCACCGCCCCCCCCGCGCCGGCGGCGAACCAGCCTGGCACCGGCCCGGCCCCCGACCCCGCCGCGGCAATCGCCGCACCAGCCGCATCCGGCGTGCCGGCCCCCACGGGCCCCAACAGCCCCATCGCTGGGACTGCCCTCGAAACCCCACTGCCGGAGGACGCCGCCCCGACCACGGCTGCCCCCCCTGCCGCGGCCGCTCCGTTGACGCGCCAGCCCGCCGCCCCGCTGCCGGCCGCACCGACGCAGCCCAGCCCACAGCCACAGGCCGCTGCCGAAACCACGACACCGCCGCCGCCCGCCACCCCGGACCGCACGGCAACGCCGGCCCAGCCGGCCGCCATGCCCATCCCCACGGGCCAGCCGCTGCCGCCCACCGCGGCCGACACCGAAGCCGACCCGGCGTCGCCCACCCTCGCCACCCCGGCCGCCCCCATGCGCGCTGCCCCCGCGGCAGCGCCCCTCGCCACGCCCCCCCCGGCCCCGCTGCCAGACCAGCACGCCCGCCCGCGCACCGCTGCGCCCCCCCGCGCGACCGCGGATGCCGTCACCCCGGCACCCGACCGGCCCGACGCGCCGCCGCCCGCCACCGCCGCAGCCCCCCCTGCCGCGCCGCGCAGCGCCCCCATGGCCGAGGCACCCACCACGGCCGAGGAGCCGCGCCCCGAAGCCGACCCCAGCACCGCCGCGGCCCCCGCTGCGCCCAACACCGCCGCCCATCCGACCCACGCGCACGCCGCCACCGCCGCGCCTGTGCCGGTCGCCCCACCCCCCGTCGCCGCCGCCGCGACACCGCCGGCGGAGCCCACCCGCGCCGACACCGCACCGCCCCCGCGCGCCGAACCGCCCGCGCAGATCGCCGGTGCCGTCACCGTGCTGGCCCGCCATGGCGAGGGCCAGCACCACCTCACCCTGCGCCTCGACCCCGGCGAGCTCGGGCGCATCGAGGTCGCGATCGACCGCCGCAAGGGCGGCCCGGCCGAGATCACCCTCACCGTCGAGCGCCCGGAAACCCTGCTGCGCCTGATGCGCGACCAGGACCAGCTGGCCCGCGCGCTGGACCAGGGCGGCCTGCCCGCCGAGCAGCGCACGGTCCAGTTCCGCCTCGCCGAACCCCCGGCGGCCGCGCACCAGGGCGGCCAGGGCCAGCCGCAGCAGCAAGACACACCACGCCCGCAAACCCAGGGCCAGCCAGGCTTCGACGCCAATGGCTCCGCCATGTCCCAACGCCAGGATGGCCAGGGCGGCTCCCGCCAGGGCCCCCGCCGCCCACCCGGCACCCCAGACTCGCTCGGCCTTGAGGCCGACAGCTTCTCCGCCCCCGCCGCCGCGCGCCTGATGCGCCAGCGCGGCATCGACATCACCGCCTGACGGAGCGAACCCCCATGGCCCTCGCCACCAACGCCGCCCTGCCTGCCTCCACCGCGGTGACCGCCAGCGCCAGCGCCAGCGGCTCCAACGCCCTTGGCTCGCTGGCGAACAACTTCCAGAACTTCCTGACCCTGCTGATGACGCAGCTGAAGAACCAGGACCCCACCAGCCCGCTGGACACCAACCAGTTCACCAGCCAGCTCGTGCAGTTCACCAGCGTGGAGCAGCAGATCAACACCAACCGCAGCCTGGGCCAGCTCATCAACCTCACCCAGAGCGGCCAGATGATCCAATCCTCCTCCATGGTGGGCCGCCGCGTGGAAGTCGCCTCCGACTCGCTCTCGCTGCAGAACGGCGGCGCCACGGTGAAGTTCGCCTCGCCCGTCGATGGCCCCGTCAACGTCGCCATCTTCGCCGCCAATGGCTCCAAGGTGGCCGACGGCCTGGTGCAGGCCCGCACCGGCAGCAACGAATGGAGCTGGAACGGCCGCAACGGCAACGGCGCCCTGATGCGCGACGGCGCCTACCGCGTGGCCATCACCGGCAACAACGCCGACGGCACCACCCGCGCCCTGCCCTTCACCGTGCTCGGCACCGCCACCGGCGTTTCGCAGCAGGACAACAGCGTGAAGCTCCAGCTCGGCGGCGTGACGGTGGATTTCTCCGCCGTGAAGTCCATCGCCCCCGCCGCGGCGCCGGCGCAGTAGGCAACATTGCCCTTCCGATCCGGCCCACCGGGGCGCTAGGCTGCCGGCTTCCGCATCAGGAGGCCGGCATGTCCCGCATCGCGCTCACCCTGCTCGCCTGCACGGCCGCACCTGTTGTCTGGGAGCGGTGTGGGCCTTCGGTCAGCTAAGCAAGCGGTTCTTTTTTGAAAAAAAGAACCAAAAAACTTTTATTCGTTTGATGCGGAAAAGCCCGGCCTCTCCGCCTCAAACGAACAAAAGTCTTTTTGCTTCTTTTTCTTCAGAAAAAGAAGGTTCTAGACCTTGCTGAACCGCAACACCCGCGACCGGTTCACGATCAGCCGCACCCCCGCCTGGGTGAAGTGCAGCAGGGCCCGTTGCTTCCACGGCCCATCCTGCCGTTCCATCAGCGCCATGTCGCTGGCGATCGGCAACAGGTTCAGGCTGCGCCGCATCGGGCCCGCGCCGCTGGTCAGCACCGCCCGGCTGCCGTCGCAGGTGATCGTGAACCGCCCGCCCTGCGCCGGGCACACCCATTCGCCCGCCCATTCCGGCCGCACGCCGGCCCCGGTCGCGGGCCGGAACCGCCGCGCCGCGTGGCCGATCTGGCCCACGATCGCACCGCCTTCGGCCTTCAGCCGCACCGGCATTTCCACCGCCCGGCTCACGGCCCAGTCGCCGTCGCGGAACAGCGTGCCCTGCGCATCCAGGTAGGAGATCACGCCGGCCTTGTGCTCGATCCAGATCGGCGCGTCCTCGGCGACGAAGCGCCCTTCCGGCAGCAGGTCCGGCGCCGGCGCCGGCTCCGCCACGCCGGTGAGCGCGGAGAGCACCGTGAGGCACGGCGCCATCGGGTCCACCTCCTCCCGGTTGGCCAGCAGCACCACGCCGATGCCCAGCTTCGGCGCCACCAGGAAGTGGTTCTTGTAGCCGGGCAGCGATCCGCCATGGCCCACCAGCTCAATATCCCCCAGCGGCGCCCGCGCCAGGCCGAGCCCGTAGCCAGTGACAGTCCCGTCCACCAGCGCCCGCGGCGCGGAAAGCGTGCGCAGCAGCCCCGCCGCCGGCCCGCGCCCGGTCAGCAGCGCCTGCGCCCAGGTGGCGAGATCGCGCGCCGTGCCGGTGATCCCGCCAGAGGCCGAGTAGTGCAGCCCGTAGCGCCCGCGCCGCCAGCCCTGCGGACCCTTCCAATATCCGGTGGCCAGCCCCGGCACCGGCTCGGTCTCGTCCTCCGGCAGATGCATGGTCAGCCCCAGCGGGCGGAAAAACGTCTCGCGAAGCGCGGCGGCGTAGTCCACGCCCTTGGCCTCCAGCGCCGCCTGCACCATGCGGTAGCCGCTATTGGTGTAGGAAACCTCCGTGCCCGGCGCGTAGTTCAGCGCGTCCATACTGGTGACGAACCGCAGCAACGCATGCCGGTCCATCGCGGTGCTGGAGGAATTGCCCAGCAGCCATTGCGTCGGCGCCGCATCGGCAATGCCGCTGGTCATGTCCAGCGCCCGGCCGATGGTCACCGCGCCCTGCACCGGCCCGGCCTCGATGTGCTGCCCCAGCGTATCCCCGAACCCGATCCGCCCGTCGATCGCCAGCATGCCGCACAGGAAGTGCTTGCTGATGGAGGCGTAGCGCATCGTCGTATCCGGCGTGAACCGCAGCCCGTGCTCGATGCTGGCATAGCCGCCACAGGCCGCCCCACGCAGCCCGCCGGTATCGAACAGCAGGATGGCGCCGCCCGGGCCGCCCTCCGCGTTCCACGCTCCCGCAATCCGCTCCGCCGCCGCGATCCCCGCCTTCCAGTCCATGCCCCGTCCCTCCAGATCCGCGCCGATCATGCCGGCGAACGGCAGCCGCGCAAAATCCCGTCTGGACATCGCGCCGGCCCCGCCGCCTGATCGCAGCTTCCAACCCGGAGCGCACGGCATGGCCACGGTCCTGGCAGTGGCACGCAGCCCGCGCCACCGCTTCAGCAAGCAGACGGAACCCGCCATCACCCTGGTGGAAGGCCTGGGCGTGGAAGGCGACGCCCATGCCGGCGTGACGGTCCGCCACCGCTCCCGCGTCGCCCGCAACCCGGCCCAGCCCAATCTCCGCCAGGTTCACCTGATGCACAGCGAGCTGTTCGCCGAACTCGCCGCCAAGGGCTTCACCCTGGCCCCCGGCGACATGGGCGAGAACATCACCACGCAGGGCATCGACCTGCTGGCCCTGCCCGTCGGCACCATCCTGCGCCTGGGCGCGGCGGCCGAGATCGCCATCACCGGCCTGCGCAACCCCTGCCTGCAGCTGGACCGCTTCGCCCCGGGCCTCATGGCCGCCACGCTCGACCGCACCGAAGACGGCACGCTCATCCGCAAGGCCGGCATCATGTCCACCGTCCGCCGCGGCGGCACCGTGCACCCAGGCGACCCGATCGAAATCGTGCTGCCGCCCCTGCCACACCGGTACCTGGCCCCCGTCTGATGGCCCCGACAACGGCCGCGCCGGCCGAGCCCACTCGCCTGCTCTTCGGCATCGGCGTCACCATGCTCGGCGTCTTCGTCTTCGCCGTCAGCAATGCGCTGGCGAAATGGCTCACCGGCGGCTACCCGGTCGGCGAGATCCTGTTCTTCCGCAGCTTCGTCGTGCTGGCGATCCTCGCCTTCCTCGTCTCGCGCGCCGACATCCAGGCCATGCGCCAGGATGGCCGGCCCTGGCTGCACGTCTTCCGCGCCTTGCTCTCGGCGGTGGAGGTGGTGTGCTTCTACTGGGCCATCGTGGAACTGCCGCTGGCCGGCGGCACCACCATCTACCTGGCCGGCCCAATCTACGTCACCGCCATGTCAGCCCTGTTCCTGCGCGAGGACGTGGGCTGGCGCCGCTGGCTCGCCGTGCTGGCCGGCTTTGGCGGCGTGGTGGTGGCCCTGCAGCCCTCCGGCCTGTCCTTCACCATCTACACCGCCGTCTCCGTGGCCGGCAGCGTGATGTACGCCATCTCCCTGGTCATCACCCGCCGCCTGCGCGGCACCCCCACCACGCTGCTGGTCGGCGTGCAAGTGGTGCCGCTGCTGCTCATCACCGCCCTCTCCGCCTGGCCGCTGCAAACCCCCACCAGCCTCATCGGCGGCTGGATCATGCCCACGCCAACCGACGCCGCCATCCTCGCCCTGGTCGGCGTGCTCTCCCTCACCGGCTACTGGTGCATCAACCGCGGGCTGCAACTCGCACCCGCCTCGGTCATCACCCCATTCAACTACGCCAGCATCGTCTGGGCCACCGCCCTGGGCTACCTCGTCTTCCACGAAATCCCCACGCCCGCCATGCTCACCGGCGCCGCCATCATCGTCGCCGCCGGCCTCTACATCGTGCTGCGCGAACACGTGCGGGGCGTAGGGCGGTAGCAAGGCCGGGGTTTCACCCCGGACCCCGACCAGGGCTCTGCCCTGGACCCGCCAGGGACCTGAGGTCCCTGGACCCACATTTGTTCCGCCTTCGGCGGGGAGGGGCCGTCGAGGCGGTGGAGAGACCCGGGCGGCCCCTCCCCGCCGAAGGCGGAAAAAGTCGAGGGGTCTGGGGCCTA